>NZ_JBHYJI010000044.1:0-71107 GCF_042740435.1 Streptomyces sp. NPDC059002
CGGTTCCCGCGCCAGCCTCTCGGCTTTCGCGTTTCCCTTTCCGGCGGTTCCGACTTTATCAGAGATTCTGAGTCGGAATTCCCGCCCCGTTCGGGTCGGTCCCTGGCACATGAGTGCTCGGGGCTTCCCTCGCTGGCGGAGCCGTAAACCTAACGGAGCGGGGCGCCCCGATGCAAATCGAGGCGCCCCGCTCCGGAGCTCACGCAGTCGCGAGGGTCAGACCTCGACGACCACGGGCAAGATCATCGGACGTCGGCGGTAGTTGTCCGAGACCCATTTGCCCAGCGTGCGGCGGATGAGCTGCTGCAGCTGGTGCGGTTCCACGACGCCGTCCTGGGCCGACTTCTCCAGGACTTCCTGGATCCGCGGGACCACCGCGTTGAACGTCGAGTCCTCGATGCCGGAGCCGCGGGCCTGGATGTGGGGGCCACCGGTGATCTTGCCGGTGCTGGAGTCCACCACCACGAAGACCGAGATGATGCCCTCGTCACCGAGGATCTTGCGGTCCTTCAGTGCGGGCTCGCCGACGTCGCCCACGGAGAGGCCGTCCACATAGACGTATCCCGCCTGGACCTTGCCCACGATCTTCGCCTTGCCCTCGACGAGGTCGACGACGACGCCGTCCTCGGCGATCACGATGCGGTCGTGCGGGACGCCGGTGAGGGCGCCGAGCTCGGCGTTGGCGCGCAGGTGGCGCCATTCGCCGTGGACCGGCATCAGGTTCTTGGGCTTGCAGATGTTGTAGAAGTACAGGAGCTCGCCCGCGGACGCGTGGCCCGAGACGTGCACCTTCGCGTTGCCCTTGTGGACGACGTTCGCTCCCCAGCGGGTCAGGCCGTTGATCACGCGGTAGACCGCGTTCTCGTTGCCGGGGATGAGGGACGACGCCAGGATCACCGTGTCGCCCTGGACGATGCGGATCTGGTGGTCGCGGTTGGCCATGCGGGAGAGCGCGGCCATGGGCTCGCCCTGGGAGCCCGTGCAGACCAGGACGACCTCGTTGTCGGGGAGGTCGTCGAGCGTCTTGACGTCGACGACCAGGCCCGGGGGTACGCGGAGGTAGCCGAGGTCGCGTGCGATGCCCATGTTGCGGACCATCGAGCGGCCGACGAAGGCGACCCTGCGGCCGTACTCATGTGCGGCGTCCAGGATCTGCTGGATGCGGTGCACATGGCTGGCGAAGCTCGCGACGATGATCCGCTTCTGCGCGCCGGCGAAGACGCCGCGGATCACGTTCGAGATGTCGCGCTCCGGCGGGACGAAGCCCGGGACCTCGGCGTTCGTCGAGTCGGAGAGAAGGAGGTCGATGCCCTCCTCGCTCAGCCGCGCGAACGCGTGCAGGTCGGTGAGGCGGCCGTCCATCGGCAGCTGGTCCATCTTGAAGTCACCGGTGGCGACGACCATGCCCGCGGGGGTGCGGACGGCGACGGCCAGGGCGTCGGGGATGGAGTGGTTGACCGCGACGAACTCGCAGTCGAACGGGCCGAGGTGCTCGCGGTCGCCCTCGGCGACCTCCAGCGTGTACGGCCGGATGCGGTGCTCCTGGAGCTTCGCCTCGATCAGGGCGAGGGTCAGCTTGGAGCCGATCAGCGGGATGTCCGGCTTCTCGCGCAGGAGGTAGGGGACACCGCCGATGTGGTCCTCGTGGCCGTGCGTGAGCACGATGCCCTCGATGTCGTCGAGGCGGTCCCTGATGGACGTGAAGTCCGGCAGGATCAGGTCGATTCCGGGCTGCTCCTCCTCAGGGAAGAGCACTCCGCAGTCGACGATCAGCAGGCGACCGTTGTACTCGAAGACGGTCATGTTGCGGCCGATCTCGCCGAGGCCGCCGAGCGGGGTGACCCGCAGGCCGCCCTTCGGGAGCTTCGGCGGAGCGCCGAGTTCAGGATGCGGATGACTCAAAAGACTCTCCTCACCACGCGCGCCACGTACCTCCGGGGCACGTGGCGCGTATGACGTTCGTGCAGTAGCAGTTGTTGTGTGGGTGCGGGCGGCCGACAGCTCGTGTCGGGCCCGCGGTGTTGCGCTTATTCAGTTGTGAAGTCTGTGGTTACAGCTGTACCCCGCCGGCGGCGAGATCGATCTTGAGCTGGGCCGTCTCCTCGGGGGACAGCTCGACCAGCGGAAGGCGGAGGGGACCGGCGGGGCGGCCCTGGAGGGCGAGCGCCGCCTTGGTCGTGATCACACCCTGCGTACGGAACATCCCGGTGAAGACCGGGAGCAGCTTCTGGTGGATCTCCGTGGCCTTCTGCACGTCGCCCGTGAGGTGCGCTTCGAGCATGGCGCGCAGTTCCGGCGTGACGACGTGGCCGACGACGGAGACGAAGCCGCACGCGCCGACGGAGAGGAGCGGGAGGTTCAGCATGTCGTCGCCGGAGTACCAGGCGAGGCCCGAGCGGGCGATGGCCCAGCTGGCGCGGCCGAGGTCGCCCTTGGCGTCCTTGTTGGCGACGATCCGGGGGTGCTCGGCGAGGCGGACGATCGTCTCGGTGTTGATCGGTACGCCGCTGCGGCCCGGGATGTCGTAGAGCATGACCGGCAGTTCGGTGCTGTCCGCGATCGCGGTGAAGTGCCGGAACAGGCCCTCCTGCGGGGGCTTGTTGTAGTACGGCGTGACGGTGAGCAGGCCGTGCGCGCCGGCCTGTTCGGCGGCGCGGGCGAGTTCGATGCTGTGCCGGGTGTCGTTCGTGCCGACGCCCGCGACGACATGGGCGCGGTCTCCGACGGCGTCCACTACGGCTCGTACGAGATCGTTTTTCTCCGCGTCACTGACGGTCGGGGACTCACCGGTGGTGCCGTTGATGACCAGGCCGTCATTGCCTGCGTCCACCAGGTGGGCGGCGAGCTGCTGCGCGCCGTCGAGGTCGAGTGCGCCATCCGCCTTGAAGGGCGTGACCATGGCGGTGAGGACCCTCCCGAAGGGGGTCTGCGGAGTGGAGGTCGGAGCCATGGGTAACACGCTACTCGCTGCTCAGTGCGTGGTCCCCCCTCGGGGGATGTGAGCGGACCTGACAAGTGTGGAGCCCGGCACTGCCTGCTCGGGGGTTCAAGCAGTGCCGGGTCCGTTTGATCAGGCTAGATGAACTTCTCGAAATGCCGCAATACGGACACTTCACTCGGCCCACCCGTACATCAGTGCCTTACGGCGCCACGCGTCCGTTCTTGTTGAAGGCCGCGTACGTGAGCGGCATCAGTTCGGCCCAGTGCTGCTCCATCTTCTCGCCGACCATCTCGATCTCCCGCTGCGGGAAGGACGGGACCGTGGCGAGCTCGTGCTGCGTGCGCAGGCCGAGGAAGTGCATCAGCGAACGGGCGTTGCACGTCGCGTACATGGAGGAGTACAGACCCACCGGGAGGACCGCGCGGGCGACCTCGCGGGCGACGCCGGCTGCGAGCATCTCCTGGTACGACTCGTACGCCTGGCGGTACGAGTCCTCCATGACGCGGCCCGTCAGCTCCTGCTGGGCCTGGGTGCCCTCGACGAACTCGTACTTGCCGGGGCGGCCCTGCTGGACCAGCTTGCGGGACTCACCGGGGACGTAGAAGACCGGCTGCAGCTCCCTGTAGCGACCCGACTCTTCGTTGTACGACCAGCCGACGCGGTGGCGCATGAACTCGCGGAAGACGAAGATCGGGGCGCTGATGAAGAACGTCATCGAGTTGTGCTCGAAGGGGCTGCCGTGGCGGTCCCGCATCAAGTAGTTGATCAGGCCCTTGGAGCGCTCCGGGTCCTTCTGGAGCTCTTCCAGGGACTGCTCGCCCGCGGTGGAGACTCGGGCGGCCCACAGGACGTCGGAGTCGGTGGCGGCATGCTTCACCAGCTCGACGGTGACCTCGCTGCGGAAGCTGGGCTTGAGGTCTTCGGTGGGGGTCTCGGTCACTGGCGGGGATCCTTCCGTATGCATCACTCGGGCGGCGCCCACTCTATGGCCCGCCACTGACAATCGGCCGTTCGGTGACCCGGTACGACATTCTTCGACTAATTTGCCGAAACAGGGCACCTTTTGGGCGTTTCGAGCGTCTCTCTAGACAACAGAGTCCACAGAGCTCCGTTCGAGACCCGTGAGGAGAAGCGCGCCCCATGTTCCGTCGGCGAGAGCCCGTCCCGTTCGCCTTCATCGCCGAAGCCGACAAGTTCCGCAGCAACGTCACTCCCCCACCCCGCGAGCGCGCCTCGGCCAGTCAGATCCTGGGGCGCACCCTGATGGGACTGACCGTGGTGGCCGGTCTCGTGGGATCCCTGCTCTTCGGGATGCCCGCGATGTCCGCCGACCAGTCCCCCGCGAAGACACAGCAGTCCGAAGCCTCCGACGGGCGCTGACCAGCGCCTGACCGGCTCCGCCCCGCCTCGGTGGCACCAATGGCGGGGGAGGTACCCCCTTGGCCCCCCAAGGGTGGTAGCAGGGGACACGGCTCGATAGCCTCACCGGGCACAGCCCATGCGTGGATTGAGTGAGGATCAGCCCGTGCCCCTGCCCTTCCTGACCGCGGACCGCGCTTTCGACGAGACGGCGGACGACGCCGCCCTGCCCTTCGACGACCGTGATCACTGGCGGCGGCCCTACCGGCCGGGCCCCTGGCGGGTGGGCGCCGCGGCACTCCTGCTGCTGCTCGCCTCGTACGTCCTCGTCGCCGCCGTGATCATCGCGTTCGCCGATTCGCTCGCGGGTGCCGCGATCTGTGCCGGGCTTGCCGCCCTCATCATCGCGGGCGCCCTGCGGCTGCTGCGCATGGGCACCTGGGTGAGCGCGCAGGGCCTGCGCAGGGTCGGCTTCCTGACGACACAGACAGTTCCGTGGGCCCAGGTCGCGACCGTGCGGACGGCGCAGCAGCCGGTGCGCTGGCTGGGGCTGCCGCGGACGGTGCAGGGGCAGGCGCTGGTCCTCGTACGACGTGATCAGCAGGCCGATGGGCAGCAGCCGTTGCTGACCGACCGGAACGCCGACTTCCTGGCCCGGCACGAGGCCTTCGACCGGGCGGCCGATTCCATCGAGGTGTGGGCCGACGAGTACGGGCGCACCGCCTAGGCGCCGCCCGCCGCACCCGTCGGCGTCCGCACGGACGAACTACGCGCTGATCGCCCTGCCTTCGTGCAGGGCGATCGCGCGTTGCATGGCCTTGCGCGCGCGGGGGGTGTCCCGGGCGTCGTGGTAGGCGACGGCCAGCCGGAACCAACAGCGCCAGTCGTCCGGGGAGTCCTCCGTCTCGGCCTTGCGCCGGGCGAAGACCTCGTCGGCCGAGTCGCGGTCGATGCGGCCGCCGGGCGTGCGCTTCAACTCGTCGACGGGGAGGCCGCCTTCGGCCTCCAGCTCCGCGGCCAGGCTGTTGGCGCGCCGGACGAACTGGGTGTTCTTCCAGAGGAACCAGACGCCGATGACCGGCAGGATGAGCACCGCGACGCCGAAGGTGACGGTGAGCGCGGTGCCGTGCTGTATCAGGAGCACGCCGCGGCTGCCGACCAGGACGAAGTAGACGACCAGGACGGCAGCCGTGACGGCGTAGGTGATCTTTGCGCGCATGGAGTCTTCGTTTCCCGGGTCAGCCGAGGTCCAGGAAGTGTTCCAGGCCGAAGGTCAGGCCCGGCGTGCCCACCACGCGGCGCACGCCGAGCAGGATGCCCGGCATGAAGCTGCTGTGGTGCAGCGAGTCGTGGCGCACCGTCAGGGTCTCGCCCTCGCCGCCGAGCAGGACCTCCTGGTGGGCGAGGAGGCCGCGCAGGCGCACCGAGTGCACCGGAACGCCGTCGACGTCCGCGCCGCGGGCGCCGTCCAGGGCCGTCGACGTGGCGTCGGGCTGCGGGGCGCTGCCCGCCTCCCTGCGCGCCTCGGCGATGAGCTGGGCGGTGCGCGTGGCGGTGCCGCTGGGGGCGTCGGCCTTGTTCGGGTGGTGCAGCTCGACGACCTCGACGGACTCGAAGTACGGCGCGGCGATCTGCGCGAACTTCATCGTCAGGACCGCCCCGATGGAGAAGTTCGGGGCGATGAGCACGCCCGTCCCAGGGGACGCGGCCAGCGATGTGCGCAGCTGCGCGAGGCGGTCCTCGGTCCAGCCCGTCGTACCGACGACGGCATGGATGCCGTGCCGTACGCAGAAGTCGAGGTTGCCCATCACCGAGTCGGGGTGGGTCAGTTCGACCACGGCCTGGGCGCCGGACTCCACCAGCGTGTCCAGGCTGTCGCCCCGGCCGAGTGCCGCGACCAGTTCCATGTCGTCGGCGGCCCCGACGGCCTTGACCGCCTCGGAGCCGATGCGGCCCTTGGCACCGATGACCGCCACGCGCAGCTTGCTCATGTCCTTCATTCCTTAGGGGAGTTGGTCCCTCGCGGGACTACGCGACCGCTTCGTGCAGACGGGCCGCCTGCTTGTCCTTGAGCGGGCCGATGGCCGAGAGGGACGGGCGGCGGCCGAGCACGTCGCGGGCCACTTCGCGCACCTCGTCGGGGGTGACCGCCGAGATCTTGGCCAGCATCTCGTCGACCGACATGTGCTCGCCCCAGCAGAGCTCGCTCTTGCCGATGCGGTTCATCAGTGCGCCGGTGTCCTCGAGGCCGAGGACGGTGGAGCCCGCGAGCTGGCCGATGGCGCGGCCGATCTCGTCGTCCGAAAGGCCGTGCTGCGCGACCTGGTCGAGCTCGTCGCGGCAGATCTTCAGGACGTCGTGCACCTGGCTCGGGCGGCAGCCCGCGTACACCCCGAAGAGACCGGTGTCGGCGAAGCCCGAGGTGTACGAGTACACGCTGTAGGCCAGGCCGCGCTTCTCCCGCACCTCCTGGAAGAGGCGGGACGACATGCCGCCGCCCAGGGCGGTGTTCAGGACGCCGAGGGCCCAGCGGCGGTCGTCGGTGCGCGCCAGGCCCGGCATGCCGAGGATGACGTGCGCCTGCTCGGTCTTGCGGTTGATGACCTCGACGCGGCCCGAGGTGCGCAGGGCGCGGGAGCCCTGGCGCGGGATCATCGGGGTCGCGTCGGTGCGCTGGAGGGCGCCGGCCTTCTCGAAGGCGGCGCGGACCTGGCGTACGACCTTGTTGTGATCCACGTTGCCCGCGGCGGCGACGACCAGGTGCGTGGGGTCGTAGTGCTTGCGGTAGAAGCGGCGGATGCGGTCGGCGGTCAGGGCGTTGATCGTGTCGACCGTGCCGAGGACGGGGCGGCCGAGGGGGGTGTCGCCGAGCATCGTGTGCGCGAACAGGTCGTGCACGCAGTCGCCCGGGTCGTCCTCGGTCATGGCGATCTCTTCGAGGATGACGCCGCGCTCGGCGTCGACGTCCTCCTGGAGGATCAGGGAGCCCGTCAGCATGTCGCAGACGACGTCGATGGCGAGCGGCAGGTCGGTGTCGAGCACGCGCGCGTAGTAGCACGTGTACTCCTTCGCCGTGAAGGCGTTCATCTCGCCGCCGACCGCGTCGATCGCGGACGAGATGTCGAGGGCGCTGCGCTTGCTGGTGCCCTTGAAGAGGAGGTGCTCGAGGTAGTGCGTGGCGCCGTTCAGGGACGGGGTCTCGTCCCTGGAGCCGACGTTCGCCCAGATGCCGAAGGTCGCCGAGCGTACGGAGGGCAGGGTCTCCGTGACGACGCGGAGGCCGCCGGGGAGGGTGGTCCTGCGCACCGTGCCGATGCCGTTCTCGCCCTTGATGAGGGTTTGGGTACGGGCGACGGCCCGCGCCTCCGAGGAGGTGCGGGCCGTCGTCGTGGTGCTACGCGACGTCACTTGTCGGTGTCGTCCTTCTTGTCGTCGCCCTCTTCACCCTCGATGACGGGGATGAGGGAGAGCTTGCCGCGGGAGTCGATCTCGGCGATCTCGACCTGGACCTTCTGGCCCACACCGAGCACGTCCTCGACGTTCTCCACGCGCTTGCCGCCGGCGAGCTTGCGGATCTGCGAGATGTGCAGCAGACCGTCCTTGCCCGGGAGCAGGGAGACGAACGCGCCGAAGGTCGTCGTCTTCACGACGGTGCCCAGGTAGCGCTCGCCGACCTCCGGCATGGTCGGGTTGGCGATGCCGTTGATCGTGGCGCGGGCGGCCTCGGCGGCCGGGCCGTCGGCGGCACCGATGTAGATGGTGCCGTCGTCCTCGATCGTGATGTCGGCGCCGGTGTCCTCCTGGATCTGGTTGATCATCTTGCCCTTGGGGCCGATGACCTCACCGATCTTGTCCACCGGGATCTTGACGGTGATGATGCGCGGCGCGTTCGGGGACATCTCGTCCGGAACGTCGATGGCCTCGTTCATCACGTCGAGGATGTGCAGACGCGCGTCGCGGGCCTGCTTCAGCGCGGCGGCCAGGACCGAGGCGGGGATGCCGTCGAGCTTGGTGTCGAGCTGCAGCGCGGTCACGAACTGCTTCGTACCGGCGACCTTGAAGTCCATGTCACCGAACGCGTCCTCCGCACCGAGGATGTCGGTGAGGGTGACGTAGTGCGTCTCGCCGTCGATCTCCTGCGAGATCAGACCCATGGCGATACCGGCGACGGCGGCCTTCAGCGGCACACCGGCGTTCAGCAGCGACATGGTGGAGGCGCAGACCGAGCCCATGGACGTCGAGCCGTTGGAGCCGAGGGCCTCGGACACCTGACGGATCGCGTACGGGAACTCCTCGCGCGTCGGCAGGACCGGCACGAGGGCGCGCTCGGCGAGGGCGCCGTGGCCGATCTCGCGGCGCTTCGGGGAGCCGACGCGGCCGGTCTCGCCGGTGGAGTACGGCGGGAAGTTGTAGTTGTGCATGTAGCGCTTGCGCGTCACCGGGGAAAGGGTGTCGAGCTGCTGCTCCATGCGGAGCATGTTGAGGGTGGTGACGCCCAGGATCTGGGTCTCGCCACGCTCGAACAGCGCCGAGCCGTGCACGCGCGGGATGGCCTCGACCTCGGCGGCCAGGGTGCGGATGTCGGTGACACCGCGGCCGTCGATGCGCTTCTTCTCCTTGATGACGCGCTCACGGACCAGGGTCTTGGTCAGCGAGCGGTACGCGGCGGAGATCTCCTTCTCGCGGCCCTCGAACTCCGGCAGGAGCTTCTCGCCGGCCAGCGCCTTGACGCGGTCCAGCTCGGTCTCGCGCTCCTGCTTGCCGGCGATGGTGAGCGCCTGGGCGAGCTCGGTCTTGACCGCGGCGGTCAGGGCCGCGAGCACGTCGTCCTCGTAGTCGAGGAAGATCGGGAACTCGCCGGTGGGCTTGGCGGCCTTGGCAGCGAGGTCCGCCTGGGCCTTGCAGAGGACCTTGATGAAGGGCTTCGCGGCCTCGAGACCGGCGGCCACGATCTCCTCGGTCGGCGCCTCGGCGCCGCCCTTGACGAGCTCGATGGTCTTCTCGGTGGCCTCGGCCTCGACCATCATGATCGCGACGTCGCCGTCCTCCAGGACGCGACCGGCGACCACCATGTCGAAGACGGCGTCCTCGAGCTCGGTGTGCGTCGGGAAGGCGACCCACTGACCCTTGATGAGCGCCACGCGCGTGCCGCCGATCGGGCCCGAGAAGGGCAGGCCGGCCAGCTGCGTGGAGCAGGAGGCGGCGTTGATCGCGACCACGTCGTACAGGTGGTCGGGGTTGAGGGCCATGATCGTCTCGACGACCTGGATCTCGTTGCGCAGGCCCTTCTTGAAGGAAGGACGCAGCGGGCGGTCGATCAGGCGGCAGGTCAGGATCGCGTCCTCGGAGGGGCGGCCCTCACGGCGGAAGAACGAACCGGGGATCTTGCCGGCGGCGTACTGCCGCTCCTCGACGTCCACCGTGAGCGGGAAGAAGTCGAGCTGGTCCTTGGGCTTCTTGGACGCGGTGGTGGCCGAGAGGACCATCGTGTCGTCGTCCAGGTAGGCCACGGCGGAACCGGCGGCCTGACGGGCCAGGCGGCCCGTCTCGAAGCGGATGGTGCGGGTGCCGAAGGTGCCGTTGTCGATGACGGCCTCGGCGTAGTGGGTCTCGTTCTCCACTAGCGTTTTCTCCGTTACTTGTCGTCTTTCGTCCCCGGGCCCGTGTGGCGGGGGGACGGGGCGGAGAAGCGCGCCTTGGGTGCGGGCCGGTCTTCGATCGAAGCACCCGGGGTCTTACGTCTGCGCATCCCGGGGGCCACTACCGAGGACCGGCGGCGGCTAGGGCGCCTCTCCTCGTCATTCGTTCATTTGTTCGCATGGTCCGGACGGTCCGATTCCGTCCGGTCCGCTACCGCGTGTGCGGTATTGCGCAGTGCGTTGTGCGACCAGACTACAAAGCGTCGGTGACACTGCGCACGTACAGCAAAGGGAGCGGCCCCCTTCGAGTGCTTCGAGTGGGAACCGCTCCCTTCACGCCGTCTTACTTGGCGCCCGCCGCACCGCGGCGGATGCCCAGGCGCTCAACCAGGGCACGGAAGCGCTGGATGTCCTTCTTGGCCAGGTACTGCAGCAGGCGGCGACGCTGACCGACCAGGATCAGCAGACCACGACGGGAGTGGTGGTCGTGCTTGTGCGTCTTGAGGTGCTCGGTCAGGTCGGAGATCCGACGCGAGAGCAGCGCGACCTGCACCTCGGGGGAGCCGGTGTCGCCCTCCTTCTGGCCGAACTCGGTCATGATCTGCTTCTTCGTAGCGGCGTCGAGCGACACGCGTACTCCTCGTGATGTCTTCGAGTGCCTCCGAGTGCCCCTGGTCTACATCTCAGGGGAGCTTCCGTGACTCGGGAGGCCAGATGAAGCCGCCGGGTGCGGGTCCGGATCCCTGGGGATTCGGAGGGTGCACATACAGGCGGTCGTTTCACAGGGTACCAGTCGGCTTGTGGGGGGTTTGCCCGGGGTGAAACCGCCTCCTCAGCTGGTCAGCGAGCGAGCCGCGTCGTAAACGTCCAGTACAGCGAGGCACAGCGGCACCAGACTGAGCAGTACAGCCGATTCCGTGAGGTCCAGGAAGCGGCCCCAGAAGGGGGAGAGCCCCTTCTTCGGAATGATCAATGAGATGGCCGTCAACAGAGCACATCCCGCGGCGATGGCGGCCGTGAGCCACACAGCGCGCAGGTCCAGGGGGCCGCGATCGTCATGGAGGAGCAGCTCCTTCATGGCATCGCCCGGCGGGTTCAGCGCCAGGCCGATGATCAGCAGGGCAATGGCGGCGATGCCTGCCCCGAGCGCGCAGACGACCTGTGAGGTGTAGCGGAAGAGCCTGGCACGCATCAGGGTCGCCAGGCCCGCGGCGAGGGCCAGGAGCTGTCCCCAGGCGTTCCCCGAAAAGCCGAGTACGGCAGCCGACACCACGACGACAGCGGCTGAGCCGCCGACCAGACCGAGCAGCAGCTCATGGCCGCGCCGGGCCTGGGCCGCGATCCGGGCCGCGTCGAGGGGGCCGGGGTCGACGGTCGCGTTCAGGTCGGCGTCGAAGTCTTCCTGCACCGCACTCCGCGGCGAGGCGTAGCCGATGGGCAGCCGGGCGAACCGGGACGACAGGCCCGGGAGGAACGCGACGAGGGCGACGGTCACCGGCGCACTGACCGCGGCCGCCTCGGCCGCCGTGGCCTCGGTGATGACGGCGGCGAAGGCGGCCAGCGTGCCCGCCGCGGCGAAGAACGTGGCAGCCACGAAGGGGGCGTCACTGCCGGGAGAGAGAACCACGAGCAGGACCGACGCCACGAGCACCGTGACGCAGCCGAGCAGCAATTGCAGTCGGCCCGGCCCCTGCCCGGCATCCGGACCGACGATCCCTGATCCCGCGATGAGCAGGAGGGGGAGAGAAGCGAGGCCCATGGCCGCCCCGGCGGCCCGGTCGTCGTAGACACGCGCGCGTGCACCCGCGAAAGCGAGGAGGAGCAGGCCCATACCGCCCGCGACGACTCCGGGGAGGCTGTGCATGTCGTGCTTCACGGGGTCGGCGAACCACAGCACGAGGGCCATCAGGAGGAGGAGCAGCACACCTCCCACCAGGCCGGCACCACGCAGCAGGGCGTCTCGCCACAGCCTGCGGTCCCGGACGACAGCGGTGGCGACCGCGTCCGCCACGTCGTCGAACACCGCAGGAGGCAACGACATGGCGAAGGGCCGCAGGCTGAGCACCTCGCCATCGAGGATCCGCTGCGCCGCGAGCGAGCGGGCGGCATCCAGGACGGTGCCGTCCTGGCGTACGAGGTTGTAGCCGGTCGGAGCGCCGACCTCCTGGGTCTGGCGGGTCAGCCGGAGCACCTCTGGGTAGATGTCCGCCACGGCGATGTCCTCGGGCAGAGCAACGTCGACGCGACTGTCGGGCGCGACGACGGTGACCCTGCAGAAACCGGTCGCTGCGGGCGAACTCACCTTGAATGACCCCCTGATTCACGGTTGCGCACGATGCGCGCGTCACCCTATCGCTACGCCCTGTCAGCACCTGCACGTAGGATCACCCCGTGCGGAGGGAGACCGCCACCGACGCGGCAGCGGCAGGCAACTGCACGCCCATATAGGGGGATTGATGTTCCGGTGAGCCAGATCGTCATCAAGCGCCCGCCGCGCGCACTGCCGCCCGAAGTACCCACGGATGAGCTGCAATTGGCGGCTCCTCCTGAACTGCCGCGCGGGCAGCAGGAGGGCGTGCTGATGCAGGTCCTGCCGACGCTCGGCATGGGCTCGTCGGTGGTCTTCTTCTTCGCGTCGCCCAACGCCCACCCCTTCATGCGGATCATGGGTGTGGTGATGCTGGTGTCGACGGTCGCCATGGTCGTCGCCCAGGTCGTCAGGTACCGCCGGGGTACGCAAGGGCAAATGGCGGACGTACGGCGCGACTACCTCAAGTACCTTGCCCAGACACGTCGTACGGTGCGCCGGACGGCTCTCCAGCAGCGCGACACCCAGTTCTATCTGCACCCCTCCCCCGAGCAGCTCTGGTCCGTGGTTGCGGAGGGCAGCCGGGTGTGGGAACGACGCGTCGGTGACCGGGACTTCGGGCAGGTGCGCGTGGGCCTCGGCCCCCAACAGCTGTCCACTCCCCTCGTGGCACCCGAGACGGCCCCCGTGGACGAGCTGGAGCCATTGGCCGCGGGTGCCATGCAGCGGTTCCTCGCCGTGCACAGCTCGATCGAGGGACTCCCCGTCGCCGTCTCTCTGCGCGCCTTCTACCACCTCACCGTGTCCGGAGAGACGGAGTCCGCGCAGGCCACCGCTCGCGCACTGGTGGCTCAACTGGCCACGCTGCACGGCCCCGAGGACCTCATGGTCGCCGTGGTCGCGGCCCCGGGGGCGGTGGCGCGGTGGGACTGGACGAAGTGGCTGCCCCACTGCCAGGTGCCGGGGAAGCTCGACGGAGCGGGCTCACGACGGCTGTTCGGGGATGACCTGGGCGAGCTGGAGCAGCTCCTCGCCGACCGGATCGACGGCCGACCGCGCTTCAGCCGCGAGGGGCAGCCCGTACTGGACCAGCCCCATCTCGTGGTGATCCTCGACGGCGGCATGGTGCCGCCGACCTCCGCCTTCGCCGCAGCGGAGGGCCTGCAGGGCGTAACGATCATCGAGGTGGTTGCCGGTGAACTCGACGAGCCGCGTGGCGGTCTCTCCGTAGTGGCGCACCCCGGAAAGCTGCGCTTGGAGGCGAACGGCGGTGTCTCGTACGAGGGCGTTCCCGACGCGTTGCCCTTGCCGGCCGCCGAAGCGCTCGCACGCCAGCTCGCGCCGCTGCGGATGGGCGGTGGCGACGACGACGAACCACTGCTCGCCAACCTTGACTTCACCGACCTGCTGAGCCTGGGTGACGCGGGTTCCGTCGACGTCACGCGCACATGGCGGCCTCGTTCGACTGCGGAACGGCTGCGTGTTCCGATCGGTGTGGGTGAGGACGGCCAGCCGGTCATGCTGGACCTCAAGGAGGCGGCTCAGGAGGGCATGGGGCCGCACGGCCTGTGCGTGGGCGCCACAGGCTCAGGCAAGTCCGAGCTTCTGCGCACCCTGGTCCTGGGCCTGGCCGTGACCCACTCGTCGGAAACCTTGAACTTCGTCCTCGCCGACTTCAAGGGTGGGGCGACCTTCGCGGGCATGGCGGACATGCCGCACGTCGCGGCGGTGATCACCAACCTCTCCGACGACCTCACGCTCGTGGACCGCATGGGCGACGCGATCCGCGGCGAACTGCAGCGCCGCCAGGAGCTGCTGCGGTCGGCGGGCAACTACGCGAACATGCACGACTACGAGAAGGCGAGGGCCGCGGGCGCGCCGCTGGCCCCCTTGGCTTCGCTCATCCTGGTGATCGATGAGTTCAGTGAACTACTCACCGCCAAGCCCGACTTCATCGACATGTTCATTCAGATCGGCCGCATCGGCCGCTCACTCGGTGTGCATCTGTTGCTCGCCTCGCAGCGCCTCGAGGAAGGCAAGCTGCGCGGTCTCGACACCTATCTGTCGTACCGGATCGGGCTCCGCACGTTCTCGGCGTCGGAATCCCGGACGGCACTGGGCGTGCCGGACGCGTATCACCTTCCGTCCGTCCCGGGCTCCGGCTACTTGAAGTTCGGCACGGACGAGATGACGCGCTTCAAGGCCGCGTACGTCTCCGGGGTGTACCGCACCGGTGTCCCTGACCCCAGTGCCAGCCAGTTGCCCATCGAGCACCGCCCCACCCTGTTCACGGCTTCACCTGTGGCGGCCACATTCGCGGTACCGGATGCCGGTCGACCGCGGCCTTCCCGCTCCGGGGAGGACGCTCTGGCCGACACAGTCCTGGACGTCATCGTCCGCCGCCTCGAGGGACAGGGAGTGCCCGCACACCAGGTGTGGCTGCCGCCACTGGACGAAGCCCCCACGCTGGACCAACTCCTTCCGCAGCTCGTGGTGTCGGCCGAGCGAGGTCTGCACGCGGGCGACTACACGCGCTCCGGGGGCCTGGTCGTCCCCTTGGGGCTGGTCGACAAACCCTTCGAGCAGAAGCGGGAAGTGCTGTACGGCGACTTCTCGGGTGCCGCTGGCAACATGGTGGTCGTCGGTGGTCCGCAATCGGGAAAGTCGACCCTCCTGCGCACACTGATCACGTCGTTCGCCCTGACCCACACCGCCCACGAAGTGCAGTTCTACTGCCTGGACTTCGGCGGTGGGGGCCTGGCCTCCGTGGCCGATCTGCCTCACGTGGGCGGGGTGGCCTCCCGCCTCGATCCGGAACGGGTACGACGTGCGGTGGCGGAGGTGGCCGGCGTACTGAACCGCCGCGAGGCCTACTTCCGCGCCAACGGCATCGACTCGATCACCACGTACCGGCGCCAGCGTGCCGAGGGCCGTCTTCCAGGTGAGGCCTGGGGTGACGTCTTCCTGGTCATCGACGGCTGGGGAAGCTTCAAGAACGACTACGACATGCTCGAGGGCGTCGTCAACGACATCGCCGGCCGCGGCCTCGGATACGGCATCCACGTCGTCGTATCCGCTTCTCGCTACATGGAGGTACGGGCAGCGCTCAAGGATCAGATGCTCGGCCGCCTGGAGCTCCGGCTCGGCGACGTCATGGACTCCGAGTTCGACCGCAAGGTCGCGATGAACGTCCCCGCGGGGGTTCCGGGTCGCGGCCAAGTGCCGGAGAAGCTGCACTTCATGACGGCACTGCCGCGGGTCGACTCGTCGCCCGACCCGGCGAGCCTCTCCGACGGCACCGGCCAGTTGGTCGACACGGTGAAGAGCAGCTGGCAGGGGCCTGCGGCCCCGACAGTCCGCCTGCTGCCCCGCAATCTGCCGGCCGACCAGCTCCCGAAGGGGTTCGAGTTCCCGCAGCAGGGCGTCGCGATCGGCATCGACGAGACGAACCTGGAACCGGTCTTCGTCGATTTCGAGACAGATCCGTTCTTCCTGGTCTTCGGTGAGAGTGAATCCGGCAAGACGAATGTGCTGCGCCTCATCGCGAAACAGATCGCTGAGCGATACACACCCGCCCAGGCACGCATCGTGGTCGGCGACTACCGACGCACCATGCTGGAAGCGGTGTCGGAGGAACACCTGCTGGAGTACGCCCCGATGGCGTCGGCGATGAACGTACACATGAATGCCATCGGTACGTTCATGGAGAAGCGAGCCCCAAAGCCCGACATCACACCGCAGCAGTTGCGTGATCGAAGCTGGTGGAACGGCCCGCAGCTGTTCGTCATCATCGACGACTACGAACTGGTGGCCACCAGCTCAGGAAATCCGCTGGACGTGCTGGTCGAACACCTGCCCTTCGCGCGCGACGTGGGGGTCAAGTTCATCATCGCGCGGAGTTCCGCGGGCGCCTCCCGCTCGATGTACGAGTCCTTCATGCAGCGGGTGCGGGAACTCGGGGCCCAGGGTGTGCTGTTGTCGGGCGATCCGAGTGAGGGCGACATCCTTGGAAATGTCCGCGCACGCCCCATGCCTCCGGGGCGCGGCATGTTCGTGTCGCGAAAGCGCGGGACGGCTCTCATTCAAGTGGGGCGGCTGACGGACCACTACTAGAGTGCGCGATGGTGACTTGACTGAACGGGGAGGCTGGCGTGGCGAGTTCGGGCGGGGGCAAGGACAACACAGGGGCGCCGGGTACGGGGACGCCGGACACGGACAAGTCGTTCGACAACCTTTACGGCGTAAACCCGCAAATGGCACTGGATATCCAGGCCAGCGCGATGAAGGGCTTCAAGAAGCGCGTCGACAACCTGCTCATCGAGCTCGACGGTTCAGCAGCTGCGCCGAGCAAGGTCGGTGCCGATCGCCTGTCGCGTGAACAACTGGGCTCGGCGGACTTCAAAGAGGCCCAGTACCTGTACGACTCCTACGCGATCGTGCACGACGAGCTGGAGAAGCTCTCGAAGGCACTCGGTACCCAGATCGAAGGCCTCGGGCTAGCCGTCCATGCGTCGCAAGTGGGCTACGACAACCTCGAGGACGACATTCGGGCACGGATGAAGGCGATCAACGCGGAGGCCGAGAAGTACTACGACGTGGATCGGGATCCGTACGCCCAGGGACCTGGCGGCTCCGGCGAGACCGGCCCGAAGGCGCCGAAGAAGGACACGGGCCTCTGATGACCAGACGGGGGCAGGGAACGGGGGCACAAGGACATGGCTGAGGGATCCAAGGGCAGAGAGCCGAAGCTCGCTCACACCGACTTCGAATCCATGACCCACGAGCAACTGCTCGCCCTGCTGGAGTCCGCGAGTTCGGAGGGTGCCTCCCAGCTCGCCGGGAAGCTGTCCAAGGCCGCTTCGACGATCACCAAGATCGGCGACGACCTCATGAAGTACACGAAGGGCCTGCACTGGAAGGGCGAGGGAGGCGACGCCTTCCGGGAGTGGGGCACCCAGGCGGCGAGCGCCACGTTGTACCTCGGCGAGTACAGCGAGGTCGCGTCGCGCTGGATGGGCGAGGTCGCCCAGGCGATCGCCGAGGCCAAGGCCTCCATGCCTCCCGCTTCGGAGACCACGCAGGCAAAGGCTGACCTGCATACCGCGAACAAGAACATGTCCACCGCCCAAGAGGCCCGCAACGACCCCGATGCCCGCAAGGTCGCCCAGGAATCCCAGGCCGACGCGACCGCGGCACAGGGCCGGATCGACGCGGCACAGGCCGAAGCGGTGCAGCGGATGCGGAAGCTGGCGCAGACGTATCAGCAGTCGGCGCAGCAGGTGAATGGGGTGGAGCCGCCTACGTTTGCGCCGCCGGCCAAGCATGCGGATGACCCTGACAGGTGGCGTGACGGCAGCGGCTACCAGGCACTGCCGGGTCAGGCAGGCGCCCCGGCAGGAGGCGGCCCGACAACGTCCGCCCCTACTTCCGCGACGCCGGTCGCATCCGCCGCAGCCCCCTCTGCGAGCTATGGCAATCCAGAGACATCACCCGAGAGTGGGCCAGCGTCGGCACCACCTGATGCTTCCCAGCCGCACCGCCCTGAGCCCGTATCCATGGGGATCGACCGCGTCACGGCACTCCCGCCGTCGCAGCCAGCTCCAGAAGGCCCTCCTGGCCCCGTCTCTCCGGGCCGACCTGAAGTTTCGACTCCTCCTGGCCTCGGTACTGCGCCTCCGCCCTTCGGTCCGAACCCTGGCCAACCGGGCCCCGCCACCCCGCCGCTGGGCCGCCCCTCTCCAGCAGTACGTCCACCGCTCCCGCCGTCCCATGAGGGCACCAACTACGGCCCCGTCCGACCGCCGAAGGAGACAGGCATCATGGGCGGCCGCCCCGTACCGCCGAACTCAGGGCGTCCGACGACTGGTATCCCTCGGAGCAATGTCTTCGGCGGAGACCACATGCAGGGCCGTCCGTCGAGCAGCCCGGGAATCGGTCCTGGAACTGGCGGGCCGGGGCCCGGTCGTACAGGCGTTGTCGGCGGCCGCCGTCTCACCGGGGAACCCAGCGAAACGATCGGTCGGCAACCCCACCAACCGGGCCGTGTAGGCGGACGCCCCTTCACTCCGGGCGGTGCAGGGCTGGTACGTGGTACCGCCGCAGGCGACTCGACACGCTCAGCACCGGTAGGACGCCCCGCTACCGCCCCGCAAGGCGGCCAGAGCAACACCTCTCGCCGCGACGACAGCCGGTCCGGCCGGTCGAACAACCTCTCCGAAGAAGAAGAGACATGGCAGCCTGACCACAGCCGTATCGTCCCGCCAGTCGTCGACTGACCTGACAAGGAACGCAGATGCCCACCCCCAGGAAGAGCATCGCCCGCTCCAAGGTCGCGCTGTCAGCGACCCTGGGCCTTCTCATGACGAGCGTCGCGGCGACTCCGGCTCATGCCGATACCGTTCGCTCCAGGCAGTGGCACCTCGACGCCATGCATGCCGAAGAGATGTGGAAGACCAGCACCGGCCGCGGCGTGACAGTCGCTGTTATCGACTCCGGAGTCGATAACACGGTCGCTGATCTACGGGGCCAAGTTCTGAGTGGGAAGGACTACTCGGACCTTCCGGGTGATGAGAACAGCGACCGAGCGAACCACGGTACGGGCACCGCAGCACTCATCGCGGGAACAGGGGCTCGGGGAGAGAACGCAGGTTCCTTCGGTCTGGCCCGAGACGCCAAGATCCTGCCCATCCGAGTGCGCTACGGCACCGAGAGTTTCGGCCAAGCCGATCACTTGTCCGCGTACTCACGCGGCATGGCACGTGCCATCCGCTACGCCGCTGAATCGGATGCCCAGATCCTCAATATCTCTATGGGCAGTTCAAACCACCGTGGAACCTCGAATGTGAACACACCTGAACTCAGCGCTGCGGTCAAGTACGCGCTCCGCAAGGGAAAGCTCGTGTTTGCTGCCGTCGGGAACAGCGCCACCAAGGGCAACGACGTGGAATACCCGGCAGCAACCCCCGGGGTCGTAGGAGTCGGTGCGATCAACGATAAGGCTGAGCGGACCAGTGAGTCCCAATGGGGTCCTCAAGTCGATGTCGTTGCGCCAGGGGACAACATGTGGCATGCATGCGCTGGCGGAACCGAACTCTGTAAAAGTCACGGCACGAGCAACAGCACAGCCATCGCCTCCGCCTCGGCCGCCCTCATCTGGTCCAAGCACCCGAACTGGACGAACAACCAAGTTCTACGGGTCATGATCAACACGATGCAGGGGAACGCAGACGGCTGGAGCCGCGACGACTCTGTCGGCTACGGCGCTGTCCGCCCCCGCGTCGCCTTGAAGAACCCGGGCGACCCCGGCCCTGCCGACGAGTATCCCCTCCCGGATCTGGCAGCAACTGCCAAGTCCCCTTCCCCCGCGGCATCTGATCCCAGCGGCTCCACGGGGAGCGACAAGAGGGACGACGAGCCGGCCACTACAGCACCGGCCGCGAAGGACGACGACAACACCACTCTCTGGGTCGCCTTGGGACTAGGCGCAGCCGCCATTCTTGGCACAGCGGTCGCAATCCCACTTGCCCGATCGCGTCGCCGGGGGGTTGCGCCCCAGCCTCCGGTGACCGTCCATCCGCACCCGCAGCAACAGGCGCAGCACTACCCGCCAATTGAGCCGACTCGGGGGTCAACCTACGGCTCCGCACACGGTGGTCCGCGAGATTCGGAGCCACCCGCATGAGCGGGATCCATTAAGAGACCCCTCCTCCCACCCAGTGGCACCACGGTCAATAGAGGGACTATGTCGTTCGAAGATGAGTGGGGTCAGGCACGGAGCAAAGCCGCAGCTCGTCCTGACACCAGCATGCAGTTGAACAGCGGAGCGTCTCAAAATGGCGGCGGGACTGCAGGCACTGCAGGCGGAGCAGACTTCGCTTCGAGTCCGGCAGAGAAGAAAAAGGCCGCCAACGCCATTGATGAGCATCTCCTCAGAGACACGCAGAAGGCCGGCGACGTTGCCGACGAGGAGACAGCGGCCGCTGTGAAGGCTTTCAAACCCAAAGACGGCGACGGATGGTTGACCTCGGCAGCTCTCCACAAGGCCCACAAAGCGTGGGGCACACAGGTCAGATCACTGAAAAAACGGCTCGCCGCCGAAAGCTCTGCCTTGCGAGATACGTCTACCAGCTTCCAGCACAATGAACTGGGTATCCGCTCTCAGATCCTGCGAGAGTCCGAAATCAAGAAGATCACCTGAGGCTCTGAGAGTCACTGAGGAGAAGGAACCAGAGCCATGCCCAGCTACCACGAGATCATGACCACCGACCTGTCGGCACTCACGGCGGCAGCCAAGAAGTGGGACGACATGGCGGACTCGTTCAAGACGCTGGAGGGCCAGTACAAGAAGGATGTCCACGGGATCTCCCTGGGTGGCCCCGGGTGGCAGGGGCTGAGTGCCCGGGCAGCGAACGAGCGTTTCGACATCACCCTCAAGGAGATTCAAGCAGCGCAGACGGAAGCGAAAGCGGTCGCCTCGCTGCTGCGTGACGCGCACACCCAGTTCGTCGAGTTGAAGGGCGCGCTCAAGAAGGCACGCACAGAGGCCATCGAAGCAGGCATGGCGGTATCCGATCAGGGGGTTTGCCGCTTCGACTACAAAAAGGCCAGTGACAGCGAGGCCAGCGCCGCCCGCAACGATCCCGGACTCCCCCAACTCGAAGCCTCATGGACCACGCACATCCACAAGACAATTGAGGCGGTCGACGAAGCCGACGCCGGGGTCAAACTCTCCCTCGAGGCAGTCGTCATTGATTCCGACCTGGGCGACGGCACGCTCAACGGGTTCAACGCCCAAGCCAGGAAGAAGATCAAGGACTACGAAGCAGAGCACGAGGCGGAGAAGGCGGGAGAGATCATCACTCGAATCAACAACGGTGACCAGCCTTCTGCCCGCGAAATGGCAGCACTGAAGCAAATCTTTCGCCAGAACAGCGGGAATGAGGTCTTCAGCCGGACGCTACTCGACAGCCTTGGGGCCAGCGGGACGATCACCCTGACGAACAGACTCAACGACCTTGCTCATGTAAAGGATCCCAAGCACGGTCTTGACTACGCCTCAATCGAGTCCGGACTGGCCGATACCCTTGCAAGGGCGACTCAGGACACCAAGTCCAGTTGGTACAAGGAATGGCGCGCCGACATGCAGAAATCTGGCGTGAGTCGATACGAGACAGATTTCCATGGCGCACGCCTCGACAAGGTCCATGGCTATCAATCGCTTGTCACTCTCATGGAGAAAGGGGATGGATACTCGCCACAGTTCCTCAAAGATGTCGGCGACGACATCATCAAGGCCGAGAAGGGAGATCCCGACATCTGGGACCTCAAGGGCGAGTACAGCGGCAAGCACGCTGGCTGGTTTGCGAACGATCCACTTGATGGCCTTCTCGGCGTCATGAGCCATGATCCAAAGACCGCCGCAGCCTACCTCAACTCGGACAGTCGTATGCAGTATCTGATGGGGGTCAGTGACGGCGACCACCGGGATTGGCAGGTCATCGACAGGGTGCACGAGGGTGCAAAGGCTTCGACCTACACACCAGCCTTGGACGCCGATGATCGAGCCGGGTTCGGGGCCGCACTACAGGCAGCCGCCACTGGAATTTCCCCGTCTGACGAGAATGGAGAGTTCGTCAAACACTCAAAGGACAACAACGCAGTTTTCAAGTCATCGATTGGGCACCTGGCCGAAAAGGGGGACGACTTCCCATCCTCATTGCGGGAGCCGATGTCGAAGATCCTCGCCAACCACGGGGCAACTGTTCACGAAGCCGCAAGCAGCGTAGACCATAAAGAGTCACCGATTCCTCAGGATCAACTGTTCGAGGTAGTGAAGCAAGTATCCAAAGACGAGGACTCATATGTAGAACTGAACCGAGGAATCAATCAAGCTATTGTCTCGAACATCCACCAAAAGGATTCGCCGGATCCAAATGAGTCACTCATCAGGGCCGGACGCACCGTCGGATTCCTGGAGGAAGCGCAGTCCCAGGGTGATGACGGCCCTAAAACCGCAGAGTTTAAGGGGAAGTGGATCGTCGACCAGGGAATTAGCTATCTACCCATCGGAAGCGGGGAAGTACAGCAGGGGTTTGATTATGTGACAGAGAAATGGCTTCAAGACGAACAGGCCAGAATCGAAAAGCAGGAGGCCAATGAATCCATCCAGGCCCACGAGAAACGGACCAATCAACTCATGGCTCTCGCCGAAGAGTGGACCAAGGTACACCCAGATGAGAAAGATTTCGCTTTCACCGCTAAAGACATGATTGATAAATCGGCGGATGCAGGGGCCTCGACTGCTGCGGGAAACTCGGGAGGGAGGAAGTGAATCTGATCAGCCGGACAAAGTCCACCATGATTTTCACTCTCCTGGCTGCCTCGCTCGGAGCTGTGACTTCCTGCAGCGGACCCTCAAAATCCGACAACGTAATCCCTCAAGAGATCTGCGGAACCCGCATTAATCCAGATCTCACACGTCCACTATTGAAACCTTTGGGGAAGGTGACGGAATATAACCGCCTAAACCCCCAAAGGTCCGAGACTGCGCCTTGCGTTCTCTTGGTTGACGACGACGCTGCCGTGCGCTTCAGGTTCTCTTGGTCGCCAGATCGGATCGACCCAATGGAGTATGCAACCTCACCGCAGTCCGTCAGTAATATTTCAGAGGCGCGCCGCGTGAAGTCGGAACACGAGACGGTGGTGGGCAACAATGGGGCCATCTCGACGGTGCCTTGCAAAATCTCTACGGCATCTCACTTCACCCTCAGCGTGCAGCTGCCTCGCGCTTCGACCACCGATACCAGCCTGCGACCCAGTATTGAGAAATTCATGGACTCGTACATGAAGTCAACGGTGAAAACGCTCAACTGCAAAGCCCCACGAGCCCCGGGCAACCAGAAGAGCCCTCAGGATTGAGTTGGATCGCTCCCCCGGCGGCAGCGAATCAATCCAACCAGGGCATGGCTGTCGTGGGCACAACAACATGACGCTTCACCGAAGCCGTTGCGCCCCCGCGCACCCCGACCCTCCAAGTAGGCTGAGCCAACGGCAGGTTCGCACGTCTGGAAGGGGCCGTTTCGTCATGGCCGATGCACGGGACGAGGACGTCAAGGCGCGCAAGGAGCGGGAGAAGGACGAGCTCTACGCCCTTGATATCTCGGGGGTTGAGTGGCACAGCGCGCCTGGTACCGAAGAGGCCGAGGAGCGGGTCGAGATCGCCTATCTGCCGGAGGGTGCCGTCGCGATGCGGTCGTCCCTCGATCCGGAGACCGTGCTGCGGTACACCGAGGCGGAGTGGAGTGCCTTTGTGCTCGGGGCGCGGGACGGGGAGTTCGATCTGGAGCCGACTCCGCGGAACGGCGGGATGCCGGCAGACGACGCTGACACTGCCGGGTGAACTTCGCGCAGTTGCTGGGCCAGTTGTGAAACGAGGGGGACCCGGGACTCGTTCAGCACGCCCCGCTCCCCCTCGCTCACATGCATCGAGCGCATCGCACGCCCTCGCCCAGCCGTCAGCTCAGCATGCGGAAGCGCCAGGCGTTGCCCTTGTCCGTGTCCTTGTAGCCGACGACCGACTCGTCGAGGAGCTGCGCGATGCGTTCGAGCTTCCGCACCAGGCCATCCATTTCGGCGCTGCTCTGCCGCTGGATGTCGCCGTACGCCGTCTTGGCTTCGCCCTCCCAGGTCTCGGCGACTCGGGCGACCTCACGCATGAGGGTCTCGAGCCCCTCCCCCATCGACCTGGCGTTGTTGCGAACGTCGGTCGCCGCCATGGTGACGGTGTCGTAGTTGACCGC
This sequence comes from Streptomyces sp. NPDC059002, assembly GCF_042740435.1. Taxonomy (NCBI): domain Bacteria; kingdom Bacillati; phylum Actinomycetota; class Actinomycetes; order Kitasatosporales; family Streptomycetaceae; genus Streptomyces; species Streptomyces sp. NPDC059002. The sequence goes on from NZ_JBHYJI010000044.1 coordinate 24,046, forward strand.
TGTGCGGTCGAAGTTGACAGACATTTCTGTACTCCCTGACTTCTGGCCGTGCGGACTCAGGCGTGGTCGACGATCTTGCTCGGTACGTCGTACGAGTTGTCCACCTTGCGGATCTGGGCGATGCGCTCCTGCTCGTGACTGTCAAAGCCCTTGACGCTCATCCGCATGACGTCTTCCAGGTCGACGAGATTGTCCTGAAGCTTCTTCAGATGCTGGTTCACACCTCGCTGCAGGGTGTCGAACTCCTTGCCCGCCGCACCCTGCCAACCCGCCTGAATCAGGTCCACGACCGAGTTCAGCGAAGTGACCCGCTTACTCACGTCCATATGGAAGTTGCGGATCTTGTCGGCCAGTTTGGTCAGGTCGTCATTGCTGTAATCGACGCTCATCGCTCTTGCCCTCCTCATGTGCTGGCAGCAGCGGTACCCGCTGCTCTCTCCGGCCCCGGGCCGAGGCCCGGACAGCTCCGGCGGGCAAGGGTCGCGTCAGACCTCGCGTGGACCACCATGCGAGTCGCAACACCGCGCCGCCCCCGTGCAGCATCAACCTGGGATGCTGTACGCCACTCTAGTCACTTCAGATGCTCAACTGACGCCTGAATACGGGACAGTTGTGACCTCGTACCGTCCTCACGACACCGATATCCGGCCATGCCCTACTCGCGGAGAGATCATTCGATTCCAGAGAAACGAGAAGGCTCCCTGGACCGGACTTCACGACGCTCTTCGGTTTCGCCGGTACGAATGACGTGATGCGATTCCTGCCTTCTTCTGCGACGGGCGTCACGGAGGGCGGTTGCTGTCCCTGCGATCACCGCGACGACGACCACGGTGATGCCGATGGCGTACATCGCGTACCGCTCGGTCCGCTCCTGGGGCGTCTCGGCGAGAGAGAAGGGCTTCGTGTCAGGAGCCGGAGCCTTCGACAAACCCGGGTCCGGTGTCGGCGACGACGGGGGATGGGCGAGATCGGAACCGGTGACGGCTCGGACGGGGTCGATCACTCCCCAGCCGACGAAATCGTCGTGGCCGTTGATGGAGCGTTCCGCTGTCTGCTCGATCCGGGTGGCGATCTGGGCCGGGGTCCAGTCGGGGTGGCGGGCCTTCAGCAGGGCCGCCACGCCCGATACGAAGGGAGCCGAGAAGCTGGTGCCGTTGTCCGCGCACTGGCCGCGTCCAGGGACCGTGGAGACGACGTCCACACCAGGGGCGGCTACGTCGACGAAGGGACCGGACTGCGAGAAGGCGGCGCGCTCGTTGTTCCGGTCGGAGGAAGCCACGGCCAGGACGCCGTCGAAGGCCGCCGGGTAGGTGTCCTTCACCTTGCCGTCCAAGCCGTCGTTGCCCGCGGATGCGACCACCACGACCTCGGCCTCGAGGGCATCACGTACCGCTTTGGCCAAGGCCGAAGTACGAGACAGGGGTTTCGTCGTGTCCTGCGAGATGTTGATGACGTCGGCGCCCTTGGCGACCGCGTGGTCGATGGCCCGCGCCATCGTCTCCGAGTTTCCGGTGTTCTGGGCGTCGTTCTGGCGGATGGGAATGATGGTGGAGTCGGGCGCGATGCCGACAAAACCTGTTCCCTTGTGGGGGCGGGCCGCGATGATTCCCGCGACCTTGGTGCCATGGCCCACCTCGTCGTTCGTCGGGTCCGCCCCCTTGCCCTTGGTCAGGTAGTCGCGCCCCGCGCCGGCGTCCACCGCGTCCGCGAGCTGCGGGTTCTTGTCGTCCACACCGGTGTCGATCACCGCTACCTTGACGCCTCGGCCCTTCTCCCCGTCCTGCCACAGTTCGTCGAGCAGGACACGCTGGAGCGGCCAGGGGCGGCCCTTGATCTGGTCGGCGGGCGTCTTGCACGCTCCGCTGCCGTCGAGCCGCACGCGTTCCTCGGTACGGAAAGGGGTGTCGTGGGCGGCCGCCGAGGGAGTGGCCGCGCCCATGCCTGCGAGCACGCCCACCCCGATCAGTACGGCTGTCTTTGTCAGCGCCACCTCTACCTCGGTCCTCTCCGTCGGGGGCATCGGGCCTCGTCGACCGGTGGGAATCAGGAACCCTGGGGCTGGCGGGCGCTGTTGGTGTCGAGGCGCGGTCCCTTGGCCAGGAAATCGGACCAGGGCAAGGGGACCTTGGCCGGCCTGACGTTCTTGTAGCCGAGTTTGACCTGGGCCTCGCTGGGTTCAGGGCTGCCGTCCGATGTCCGCGGCTTGCCGTCCGATCCGATGTCGGACTTCTCGCTGTCGCTGTCGCCGTTGGCCTGCACGGCATAGCGCAGGCCGGTGTCCGTGACGAGGAAGAGCGAGCCCGACTTGGCCTGCTCGCCGCGAACCTGCGTGTAGAGCAGTCCTGTTCCAGGCGTCACATACGTACTCGTGCCGCCGGTGCCGATGTCGGCCGGGTATCGCGTGCCCGCCCACGTGCTCAGTGTCGTGCCGCCCTTGTCGTCCACGTCGCGCAGTACGTTGCACACGGTGTCCCGCCCTGCACCGTTGTCGCCTGCGTTGACCTGAACGGCACGCCGGCTCGGCCAGTCCTCGGCCTCTCCGTCAAGGCGGCCCTTGGCGGCCACGAAGTCCTGGAGGCCGACGGTGCGGGCTTCGCCGTTCATGTTCAGCTCGGCCGTTTGGGGTGAGGTGATCAGGAGCCATGCGGTGAACTCGGTGATCGGCTGGACCTTGCCGGGCAGCACCACGAAGTGCTCGGTGCCGCGGCCGGTCTCCGCCTTGAGGACCATGCCGACCCGGTTCTCCTCGGCCGACAACTGGCCCTGGACTCCGGCCGGTTCCCCCACGCCGGCAGGCATGCGGGGGAACCGGATCGAACTGCCCGGGTGGAGTGTGGCCAGCCACTCCTTGGTCACGAGTTGAGGCTTCGTCGTACGGCCCACGAGCGCGCCCGTCAGGTGATCGCCCTCGGTGCCGCTGACGGAGTAGGCCATGCCTGAGGCGCTCACCAGATATCGTGCCCCGGCGCGCGTCTTGACGTACAGCACCTCCCCCCTCACGAGCCGCTGGCCGTTGTCGACCCTGTCCCTCTCACGGTCGGCCAGGACGAATGTGGCTTCCTGAGCGGTGCGGCCGCCGGAGCCCGGCTGCTCACAGACCGCCCAGCGCTTGGCCTTGCCCGCCTCGTCGGGTGTCGGGAGACGGTCCGGGGCGTAGGGAATGCCGACGATGGGACCCCTCGGAGGCTTACCGGCATCGAGGATGCCGTCACTCACCTGGATGACCTTGTATTCGGCTCCGTTCATCAGCAGACGGGCCGAGGCCAGGTTGAGGACGGGGTGCAACCGTGACTTCTTGCCGGTCTTGAGGACGACGTAGCGCGTCGTCGAGTCCTTGCCGACGATCACCCGGGTGCCGGGCACATCCCACTCGGGGGGAGCCTTGGGCTGGAACATCCCCCATGCCCCAAAGCCCGCGAGGACGAGGACCGCGACGATCACGCTCGGCAGGAATGCGCGCAGTGGTCGTGGCGCGCCCTCTTCGGAACCTGTGGGGGAAGGCTGCAGGAATGCCGCCAGCGTCCGCTTCTTCGCAAAGGTGTACGCGTTGAGTTCGTCCCGCCGTGATGCCATGAACGCCTGCTTCTCCCCCACCGCCCGACAGGGCGCGAACCCCCGTCCTCGATTGTCAGACCCGACCCCTACTATGCAGGGTGAGTGATCGAGCGTGTGCACTGGGTAGGGTTCCCGGATCCGCAAGTGCCGTGCTCATCAAGGGGATTCGGACGGTACGGGGGGTTTGGAGTGATGTCTTCCGCCACGCGGGACAGGACGCGGACAAGTGCGCGCGCCCGCACCCGTCCCTCCGGGCCCGCGCAACCTCATCCTGGATCTGGGGGTGCCCCGGCCGCAGTCAGCGGCCACACCGCGGTTCATCTCCGTTTGCGTGCCCATCAGTTCAGTTCGTTCCGCTTGCAACAGCTTGTCCTGATCGAGGTCGCAGCCGCACTCATGCTGTGTGCGTGGGCCATCGATCAACTCCTGCTCATTCCCGCATCGTTGGTCGCCGGCGTGCTGGTCCTGCTGACGGTCGTACGTCGACGCGGCCGTTCCCTGCCGGACTGGCTCGGCACCACCCGCGCGCTTCGCGCGAGACAGAGACGGGCCGCGAGCACTCCGGTGCGACCAGGCACAGAGCCGGGGCTCGCTCCCGCCGTGGAATGCGACCCTTCCCTTCGGACGTACACGTACGGCGACAAGGATCGCCGCTCCGTCGGCATCGTCGGGGACGGCACCTTTGTGACGGCGGTTCTGCAAGTCGAGTCGGAGTCGACTTCCTTGCGTGCCGAGCGGGGTCAACGCCCGCTCCCCGTCGGGCTCGTGGGAGACGTGCTCGAGGTCGACGGCATCCGACTCGAATCCGCGCAGATCGTGCTGCACACCCAACCCGCACCCGCACTGCATCTGCCCCAACAGTCCGTCGCCGTCAGCAATTACGCTCCGTTGCAGGCTCAGACCGGGGCCCCGGCGGTGCGGATCACATGGATCGCGCTGAAGCTGGATCCAGAGCTGTGCCCGGAAGCTGTCACGGCCCGCGGGGGTGGACTCGTCGGGGCTCAGAAGTGCGTCGTACGCGCAGTCGATCAGCTGGCAAGTCGCCTCATCGGAGACGGATTTCGAGTCACTGTGCTCGACGAGGAGGAGCTGGTCTCGGCCATCGCCACCTCTGCGTGCGCCAACCCCCTGGTGACAGCGCAGGCCGGACGCGCGGATGTCCCGGAGCGTCGGACCGAGGAGTCGGCGCAGTCGTGGCGCTGCGACAATCGCAGGCACACGACGTATTGGATACGGCGCTGGCCTCATCTGGGCGGCTCAGGCGGACAGCACCTTCCCCAACTCGTGGCCTCGCTCACCGCAGTTCCCGCGTTGGCGACCACTTTCAGTCTGACGCTGCGGCTCGACGCCCGTGGGGAGGCATCGCTCTGCGGACACATGCGCGTGACGGGGCGCGGGGACACAGAACTCGTGGCGGCCCGCCGGGCGTTGGAGCATGTGGCGCGCCAGGCCCGGACGAGCCTGGTACGGCTCGACCGCGAGCAACTGCCGGCGACACTCGCCACATTGCCGCTCGGGGGTACGGGCCGATGACCGCACCCACGACGTCCACGCGCCCCGGAGAGCCTGAGCCTTCCGTGGCGGCCCGGGTCCGTCAGCAGGTCCGTTCAGGGTTCGGCCTGATCGGCCCGCGGCATCCGCGGCATGCCCTCCCGTTGCAGGCACTCTCCGAGCTGGCCCTGCCCATCGGGGACGACGGTGTCGTCATAGGTGTCGACGCCGACGGGCGGCCCGCCGTGCTGGGGGTCAATCGCCCGACTCCGTACGACATGGTGTTCATCGGCGGGCTGTGGACGGTGCAGGTGATCGCGTTGCGGGCGGCTGCGACCGGGGCTCGGGTGGCGGTGGAGACCGGGCGGGCCGGGGCGTGGGGGCAGTTGGTTCAGGCGTTGGGGGTCGGGCAGAGTGCGATGTCCGTGCATGACGTGGGGCGGGTGCCGCCACAGGGGGCATCGGCCGGGAGTCCGGTGCTGGTCGTGCGGGACTGCGGGATGCGGCCGCCTCGGGGGCGGGTCGTGTCCGGGCCCTGGCAGTCCGTGCTGACGGTGCTGCCCTATCTGAGTCCGGTGGCGCCCCGGCTGATGCGGCAGGCACGGCTTGTGGGGGTGCAGCGGGTGTCGCCGGACGAGGCGGTGCAGATCGGGCGGTCGCTGGGGTTGCCTCGCGGGGATGTGGATTCGCTGCCGACGCTCGCCGACGGGGTGACGTTGTGGTGCGGTGATCGTGACCGGCAGTACGTGATGACGCAGGCCACCGACGCCGAGACCGGATTGTTGGGTGCTGCCCGGCGGATGGACTGAGCCCCGGGCATCGGGCGAATTCGGGGTGGAGTGTCGGATGTTGGGGTATTTGTCCGTCGCGGATTGATGTACGCGGATCGCTCCGGGGCGGGGCGTGACGTAATGGACAGCATTGGTGGGGTGGACTGCCCTGCCGTGCTCGTGGTTTTGGTGATTAGGCTGGGACAGGACGCGACGCCAGAACCCACGAGCGGGTAGTGCGCGTCCCTCAACGGGGAGAGCCAGGCGGATCGGACGACACGAACGGTCGCCCCCCACCACGGCACGAGGGTGCTCGACCACACCAGGAGGCATTGTGAACAGCGATCGGGACGAGATCCGCGGGGGCTGGGACTCACCCGTCGATGATCAGTCCGACGCGGAGTCCGCTGCCGAGACGACGGGCGAGTTCACCATCGACTACGCGCCGCCCGCCTGGTACACGCAGAACGCGTCGGGCAGTGCGGGGGAGACTCCGTCGGCGCCGCCCGTCTCTACCCCGTCGGCGCCGCCCGTTTCCGCTCCGCCGGTGCCGCCCGTCTCGGCTCCGGCCGTTTCGACTCCGCCTGCCGCGATGCCGCCTGCTGCGGTGCCGCCCGTCTCGGATTCGGCTCCGGCTCCTTCTGCTTCAGGGCCGGTTCCTCCGGTTCCGGCTCCGCCTGTCTTTACGCCGCCTCCCGTGGCCCCCGCGCCGCTGGCTCCGCCCTCGGGGCCCGTGCCGCCCGTCGGGGGCGACGCGCCGTCCAGCGGCGTGCCCAGCGCGTTGCCCAAGCTTCCCGTCGGGAACGGGTTCGTGCCCGCGTCCACCAAGGACGAGTCGCCCAGTGGTGGGGCCTCCGACTGGAGTGGGGCCCTTGCCGGGCCCGCGGCCTCCGTTCACGTGACCGGTGTCGTACCGAAGAGCGAGGTCGACTCCCTCGCCGAGGCCAAGGACGCGGAGGCTGCCGTCGAGCCCGCGCCCGAGGCAGAGCCCGCGCCCGAGCCCGTCGCCGAGAGTCTGGCCGGTGGCGATGTGGAGAGTGGCGCCACCATGCGGTTCTCCGCTCGTGCGCTGAAGCGGGAGATCGAGGAGCGGTCCGCGGGGGCGTCTGCGGACGTGGCTCCTGAGCCCGTCGACGTTGACGGGGACGGGGGCGGGGACGACCAGGTTGTCTCGGGGCAGGATCGTGGCGTCGAGCCTGCTGTTGCTTCTGAGGACGAGGCAGCTGAGGCTGGCTCTGAGGTCGGTTCAGGCGAGGTTGAGGCAGGGGCCGGTGACGGTGCTGGGGCTGGGACTGGGGCTGCTGCGTTTGGCGTCGGCTCCGAGTCTGATCACGACCAGGATCAGGGGGAGGGCATCGACCCTCTCCTCGGCGCGCGTGGTCATGACTCCGCGGATGATCAGCCTGCCGAATCCGTGGCCGTCGATACGGTCGACGCCGTCGACGCCGACAGTGGCTCCGATGACGTACGTGATGTCGTAGACGTCGTTGTTACCGAAGCCGAGCCCGAGGATGCCGCTCCGGTCGACATCGCACCGGCTGACGTCGTTCCCCAGGAGCCCGCGCCCGCCGACGACGTGCAGGACTCCGTGCCGCCCGCGTGGACTCCGCCGCCCGCGCCGCAGGGTGGGCTTCCGCCCCTGCCGCCCGCCTACCAGCCGGCCGCGCCGACCTCCGCGCCCCAGTGGCCCGCGCCCACTCCCACGCCTGCTCCGGCTCCGGCTCCGGCTCCGCAGCCGGTGCAGCCCGAGCCCGTGCAGGCGCAGACGCCGCCCGCGCCTGCCCCGATTCCTGCTCCCGCCCCGACGCAGGCGCTGCCGCCGGTTCAGGCTCAGCCGCCCGTCGGGCCGCAGGCACCTGTCCAGCCGCAGCCCCAGCCCCAGCAGGGCAGTTACGGGTTCCCGCAGCCGACGCCCGTCGCTCCGCCGCAGGCCGGTTATGGATTCCCGCAGCCGCCCGTCCAGGCGCAGGCTCCGCAGGTTCCCCAGCCGCAGGCCCCCGCCCCGCACCTCGCTCCCCCGGTGGCAGGCACCCACCTCCCCGTACCGCATGAGGCCCCGCAGCCTCCCGTACCCGCGCAGCAGCAGCCCCCGGTCCCGGCTCAGCAGCAACCGCCGCAGCAGGCGCAGCCGCCGCAGCCGCAGCCGCAGCCGCAGGTCCAGCAGCCGGGCCCGCAGGTACAGCCCGGTCAGCCGGGGCAGCCGGGGCAACCCCCCATCGACCCCCGCACCGGCGCCGCCTGGCCGCAGGCCGTGCAGCACGATCAGCGGGAGCGGACCAACCCCGGTGCCCCGCTCGGCTACACCGCCGCCGTCGAGCTCTCCTCCGACCGGCTGCTTCGCAACACCAAGCCGAAGGCGAAGAGCAGCCGACCCGTGGGCGGCGGTTCGCGGTTCAAGATCGGTGGCAAGAAGGAAGAGGCCGAGCGGCAGCGGAAGTTGGAGCTGATCCGGACCCCGGTGCTCTCCTGCTACCGGATCGCCGTCATCAGCCTCAAGGGCGGCGTCGGCAAGACGACCACCACCACGGCGCTCGGCTCGACGCTCGCCACCGAGCGGCAGGACAAGATCCTCGCGATCGACGCCAACCCGGACGCCGGTACGCTCGGGCGCCGCGTGCGCCGCGAGACCGGGGCCACCATCCGTGACCTCGTGCAGGCCATCCCGTACCTCAACTCGTACATGGACATCCGGCGCTTCACCTCGCAGGCGGCGTCCGGGCTCGAGATCATCGCCAACGACGTGGACCCGGCCGTCTCGACGACGTTCAACGACGAGGACTACCGGCGCGCGATCGACGTACTCGGGAAGCAGTACCCGATCATCCTGACCGACTCGGGTACGGGGCTGCTCTACAGCGCCATGCGCGGCGTGCTCGACCTCGCCGACCAGCTCATCATCATCTCGACGCCGTCCGTGGACGGTGCGAGCAGTGCGTCCACGACGCTGGACTGGCTGTCCGCGCACGGGTACGCGGACCTTGTCTCGCGGTCGCTCACCGTCATCTCCGGCGTACGCGAGACCGGGAAGATGATCAAGGTCGATGACATCGTGTCGCACTTCGAGACGCGGTGCCGCGGCGTCGTCGTCATCCCCTTCGACGAGCACCTCGCGGCCGGTGCCGAGGTCGACCTCGACATGATGCGGCCCAAGGTGCGGGAGGCGTACTTCAACCTCTCCGCGCTGGTGGCGGAGGACTTCGTGCGGGCCCAGCAGCAGCAGGGGCTGTGGACGTCGGACGGGAATCCGCCGCCGCATATGGCTCCGCCGTTGCCGGGGCAGCAAGTGCCTTCGGCGTATGGGGGGCAGCAGCCTCAGCCGTACGCGCCTGTGCAGCCTCAGCCGCAGGTGCCTCAGCCGTACCCGGGGCAGCCCGGGCAGCCCGGGCAGGGTGGGTATCCGGGGCAGCCCGGAGGGGCTCAGGGGTGGCAGCCGACTGGGCCGTCGCAGGCTCAGTCCGGGGCAGGGGGTGTGCCTTTGCCCGGGCAGATGCCGCAGGCCCCGCAGGCCCCGCAGGCCCCGCAGGCCCCGGGGCAGCCTCAGGCCCCCGGGCAGCCTCAGGCCGTGCAGCCCGGGGCGCCGTTCCAGCCGGGGGCGCCCTTCCAGCCGGGGCAGCCCGTGCCGCCGGGTGGGCTTCCGCCTCAGGAGGCTCAGCAGGCGCCGCAGCCGCCGCAGGCGCCGCAGCAGTAGGCGCCGTCAACTCCCCTGTGGGCCCGCACCGTTCTCGGTGCGGGCCCACCCGTGCTTCTGCCACCGTTCAGCGCGACCTGCACCGTGGGCTGTGCCCACCCGTTCCGCCCTGCGGAACGCCTGCCCACAGCAGAGCCCACCCGGCACCCGGCACCCCGCACCCCGCACCCCGCACCCCGCACCCCGGAACGCCTCCCCACCCCCGACGCACCGCAGAACGCCAGCCCACAGCCACGCCGCCCCCACCGTCACCCCCTCACCAGCCACGCGTCATAGGTCTTGACCAATGCGGATGAAATCCCGGTCAACTCGTTATTTCCGCAGGCCACATGGGGTTCACGTGCCGTTGACTCGTGCTGACCGGCGCTGGTAGACACTCACATCAGCCAGCTGACGTTCCTTGATCACCCGACGTGCAACCAACGTGCAACCAGCGTTCAACCAGCCATCCCTGTGCGAGCGATGACGCGAGGTCACCGACCCATGGACACACAAGATCAGTACGGCAGAACAGCAGCGAAGAAGTCACCACCGCGCCGCCCCCTCCTTCGGATCCTCCGTCGGCCCCTCCCCCGGCCCGTGCCCCGGCCCCGCCTCCGGTTCGTGCTCGCCGGGGGCGCCGCCGCGTTCACCCTGACGGCCGGTCTCGCCACGCCGCTCAACCCCGCCCCGCAGCAGGCGGAGGCGAAGGACGGCGGCAAGAAGGTGCTCACCGTCGCCGTGGCGCAGAGCGTCGACTCGCTCAGTCCGTTCCTCGCCCAGCGGCTGCTCAGCACCAGCATCCACCGCCTCACGTACGAGTACCTGACGAACTACGACGCGAAGGACAACAAGGCGATCCCGGGCTTCGCCACCAAGTGGGAGCCCTCCGCCGACAAGCTGACCTGGACGTACACCATCCGGGACGACTCCAAGTGGTCGGACGGGAAGCAGGCGACCGCCGAGGACGCGGCGTGGACGTTCAACAAGGTGATGTCCAAGGAGGGCACCGCCACCTCGAACTCCAACTTCGTCACCAACTTCAAGAAGGTGACCGCGCCGAGCCCCACGAAGCTGGTCATCGAGCTGAAGAAGCCGCAGGCCACGATGGCCGCGCTGGATGTGCCGATCGTTCCCAAGCACGTCTGGGAGAAGGTCGACGACATCTCGAAGTTCAACAACGACAAGGACCTTCCCGTCGTCGGCAACGGCCCGTTCGTCCTGACGGACTACAAGGTCGACCAGTACGTGAAGCTGCGGGCCAACAAGGACTTCTGGCGTGGGTCGCCCAAGTTCGACGAGCTGGTCTTCAAGACGTACAAGGACCAGGACGCGGCGGTCTCCGCGCTGAGGAAGGGTGAGGTCTCCTTCGTCGCGGGGCAGCCCGCCCTCACTCCCGCACAGGCCGCGTCCCTGAAGAACGAAGACAACATCAAGGTCAACGAGGGACCGGGGCGGCGCTTCTTCGCGCTCGCCACCAACCCGGGCGCCAAGACGCTGGACGGCAAGAAGTTCGGCGACGGCCACCCGGCGCTGCTCGACAAGAAGGTCCGTCAGGCGCTCTTCCTCTCCGTCGACCGCCAGGCGATCGTCGACAAGGTCTTCCAGGGGCACGCCGTCGAGGGTGCGGGCTACATTCCGCCGCGCTTCTCCGAGTACAGCTGGAAGCCGTCCGCCGAGCAGGAGCTGACGTACGACCCGAAGCGGGCGGCCGCGCTCCTCGACGAGGCGGGCTACAAGAAGAACAGCGACGGCAAGCGCGTCGGCAAGGACGGCAAGCCGCTGAACTTCCGCATCCTGTGCCACGCCACCGACCCCAACGACAAGGCCGTGGGGAAGTACCTCAAGGAGTGGTGGGGCGACCTCGGCATCGGGCTCGACGTCAACTGTCTCGACGACGTCTCCGTGCCCTGGTACGCGGGCGAGTACGACCTCGCCTTCGACGGCTGGTCCGTCAACCCCGACCCGGACTTCGTGCTGGGCATCCACACCTGTGCCGCGCTGCCGAAGAAGGCCAAGGAGAGCGCGGCCACCGACAACTTCATCTGCGACAAGAAGTACGACGAGCTCTACGAGAAGCAGCTCGCCGAGTACGACCCGGCCAAGCGCGCCGACATCGTCAAGCAGATGGAATCGTGGCTGTACGACTCCGGGTACATGAACGTCCTCGCGTACCCGAACGCCGTCGAGGCCTACCGCACCGACCAGATCAAGTCCATCACCACCATGCCGACCGCCGCGGGCAACATCTACGGCCAGGACGGATATTGGAGCTGGTGGTCGGCCGTTCCCGCGGATGGGAAGAGTTCCTCCAAGGACGGCAGCTCGACCGGTGTCATCATCGGTATCGCCGCTGCCGCGGTGGTGCTCGTGGGCGGCGGAGTCCTGTTCGCCCTGCGCCGCCGTTCGACCGCAGAGGACCGCGAGTAACGCATGACCGCTGACAGCAATCCCGCACTGCTCGACACCGAGGGCCCCCTGGGTCCAGGGGCCGACGGCGACCCGGCCGCTGCCGGGCTGTCGTCGGCCCGCGGGCCGCGCGCCCGCAACACCCGCGCCTATCTCCTCTATGTGACGGGCAAGCTCGGCGGCGCGGTCGTGTCGCTGTTCGCCGTGCTCGTCACCAGCTTCTTCCTGTTCCGGCTCATCCCCGGTGACCCGGTCAAGCAGATGACCGGCGGCAAGCGCGTCTCGGCGGAGCAACTGGCCGCGATGCGCAAGGAGTTCGGCCTCGACAAGCCGGTGATGGCCCAGTTCTGGGACTACACGGGGAACGTCCTGACCGGCGACTTCGGCACGTCGTACCAGTTCCACGCCCCTGTGATGGACAAGATCACCGAGGCTCTGCCCGCGACGCTCCTGCTCACCGGAACGGCGTACGTCCTCTACACGCTCATCGGCATCTGGCTCGGCACGCGCTCCGCCTGGCGCAACGGCAGGCTCGGCGACCGGTTCAACACCGGGCTCGCGCTGACGCTGTACTCGGTGCCGTCGTTCTGGCTCGGGCTGCTGCTGATCATCACCTTCGCGGTGGGGATCGGGCCGATTCCCGGGATGTTCCCGACCGGCGGTCTGGAGTCGGGCGGCGAGACGGGGATCGCGTACGTCATCGATGTCGCGCACCACATGGTGCTTCCCGTCATCACGCTGGTCGCCGTCGGATACGCGCAGACCCTGCTCGTCATGCGGTCGTCGCTGCTCGACGAGATGGGCAGCGACTATCTGACGACCGCGCGCGCCAAGGGGCTCAGGGACGATCTCGTACGCCGACGGCACGCCGTCCCGAACGCGATGCTGCCGACCGTCACGCTGATGTTCGTCAATCTCGGCACGGTGGTGGCGGGCGCGATCCTCGTCGAGACCGTCTTCTCCTGGCCGGGCCTCGGCGGACTGTTCTACCAGGCGCTGAGCGTGCCCGATCTGCCGCTGGTGCAGGGGCTGTTCTTCGTCTTCTCCGTCGCGGTGATCCTGATGAACACCCTGGCCGACGTGATCTATCCGCTGCTCGATCCCCGGGTGGGCCGATGACGACCGAATCCGCACCGACCACCCCGGCGGCGCCCGCCGCCAAGAGCGCCCGGTCGCTCGCCTGGACCCGCCGCAGGCATTCGGCGGCGCGCTTCTGGCGGGAGTACCGCACGCACAAGGCCGGGCTCTTCGGCCTCGCCGTGCTCGTCCTGATCGCCCTCGCCGCCGTCTTCGCGCCGCTGCTCGTCGGCTCGGACGCGCAGAGCGTGACGGACGCGCCGGGCCAGCCGATGGAGTCGCCGAGCGGTGAATTCCCGCTGGGCACCGACCAGTTCGGGCGCGATCTGCTCGGCCTGCTCGTATGGGGCGCGCGCATGTCGCTGTCCGTGGGGCTGCTCGCCGCGTTCCTCTCGGTGGCCATCGGCACACTGGTGGGGATCACGGCGGGACACTTCAAGGGCTGGTACGCGACCGTCATCATGCGCGTCACCGACTGGTTCCTGGTGATGCCGACGCTCGTCCTCGCCATCGCGCTCGCCGCGGTGATGTCCGGCACGATCTGGACGATCATCCTGGCGATCGGCGTGACCACCTGGCCGACGACGGCCCGTCTGGTCCGCGCGCAAACCCTCGCGGTGGAGTCGCGGCCGTACATCGAGCGCGCCCGGGCTCTCGGCGGCGGCCACGGCCACATCATGGCCCGGCACGTCCTGCCGAACGTCATGCCGCTCGTCCTCGCGCAGACCACCCTCGTCATCTCCGGCGCCATCCTCACCGAGGCGACGCTCGCCTTCCTCGGCCTCGGCGACCCGACGAACGTCTCGTGGGGCGGCCTCCTGCAGGACGCGCGCGAGGCGGGCGCGGTCAGCGCGGGCCACTGGTGGTACCTCGCCCCGCCCGGCCTCGCCATCGCGATCGTCGCGCTGGCGTTCACGCTGTGCGGCCGCGCCGTGGAATCCGTGCTCAACCCCAGGCTGGGGGCCTCCCGTTGAACGATGTGAGCAAGGCCGACGTGACAGCGGGCGGCGCGCGCCCGACCGAGCAGCGCCTCCTCGACGTCAAGAACCTCGAAGTGACGTACGCGAACGGCGCCGCCGCCGTCCGTGGCGTGAACCTCTCCGTCGGCGCGGGCCAGAAGCTCGGCGTCGCGGGCGAGTCCGGCTGCGGCAAGTCGACGCTGGCGCTCGCCCTGCTGCGGCTGCTCCCGGCGGGCACCAAGGTGTCCGGCGAGATCCTGCTCGACGGCGAGGACGTCCTCACCATGAAGTGGGGGCGGGTCCGCGCGGTGCGCTGGGCGGGCGCCTCCATCGTCTTCCAGGGCGCCATGCACTCGCTGAACGCGGTGCACCGCATCGGCGACCAGATCGCCGAGCCGATCCTGCTGCACAAGAAGGCGACGCAGACGGGCGCGAAGAAGAAGGTCGGCGAGCTTCTGGAGCACGTGGGGCTGCCCGCCGCCCGCGCGGACGCCTATCCGCACGAGCTGTCCGGCGGCCAGCGCCAGCGCGTGATGATCGCGATGGCCCTCGCCTGCGACCCGCGCCTGATCATCGCGGACGAGCCGACCACCGCGCTCGACGTGATGATCCAGGCTCAGATCCTGCGCCTGATCGAGCAGTTGGTGGCCGAGCAGGACCTCGGCCTGATGATGATCAGCCATGACCTCGCGGTGCTCTCCGACACCTGCGACCGGCTCGCGGTGATGTACGCGGGCCGCGTCGTCGAGGAGGGCCCCGCCTCCGAGGTCTACGAGAACGCCCGGCATCCGTACGGAAAGGCCCTCTCGGCCGCCTTCCCGCGGATCGGCGACACGGCGTCGCGGTTCGCCCCGCGCGGCCTGCCCGGCGACCCGCCCGACCCGTCCGCGCTGCCCACCGGCTGTACGTTCCATCCGCGCTGCCCGGTCGCCCTCGACTCCTGCACCACCGAGGACCAGGCCCTGCGGGACGCGGGCCCGCAGCACCGCGCGGCATGCGTCCACGCGGGCTCGCAGCTCCCGGCCCAGCCCACCTCCGCACCGGCGACCGCGGAGCGCACGCCGTGACCGAGAGCCCCCACGACGAGGAGCCACGCATGACCACGTCCGCACCCGGTGGCCCTCTTCTGTCGGCCGCCGACCTGCACATCGCCTTCCCCGGCCGCCGCGGCGCACCGACCGCGCGCGCCGTGGACGGCGTCGACCTCGACATCAAGGCCGGCGAGATCGTCGCCCTGGTCGGCGAGTCGGGCTGCGGCAAGACGACACTGGCCCGCTCCCTGCTCGGCCTGGTGCCGC
The DNA here is from genome assembly GCF_042740435.1 of Streptomyces sp. NPDC059002. NCBI lineage: Bacteria > Bacillati > Actinomycetota > Actinomycetes > Kitasatosporales > Streptomycetaceae > Streptomyces > Streptomyces sp. NPDC059002. The sequence goes on from NZ_JBHYJI010000044.1 coordinate 39,272, forward strand.
CGACGTCCGGCAAGGTGACGTTCGCGGGGAAGCCGCTGAACTACTCGGGCCGCGCCCTCAAGGCATACCGCAAGCGGGTCCAGCTGGTCCTCCAGGACCCCAGCGGATCGCTCAATCCCCGGCACACGGTGTACGACGCGGTGGCCGAGGGGCTGCGCATCCACGGCGCCACGGGCGACGAGCGGGCCGCGGTCGCCGACGCCCTCTCCCGGGCGGGACTGCGCCCGCCCGAGCGGTTCTTCCTGCGCTACCCGCACGAACTGTCCGGCGGCCAGCGCCAGCGCGTGGTCATCGCGGGCGCCCTTGTCCTCGAACCCGAACTCATCGTCGCCGACGAGCCGGTGGCCTCCCTCGACGCCTCCGTACGCGGCGAGATCCTCGCCCTGCTCCTGCGGCTGCGCGACGAACTCGGCCTTTCCGCGCTCGTGGTGACGCACGACCTGGGCCTCGCCTGGAACATCGCGGACCGCGTGGCGGTGATGTACCTGGGCCGGATCGTGGAGACGGGCACGGTCGAGGAAGTCCTGACGTCGCCTCAGCATCCGTACACCCAGGCCCTGTTGTCGGTCCTTCCGGAGGCGCCCGGCGATCCGGTGGTCCTCACCGGCGAGCCCCCCGACCCCTCCCGCATCCCCGGCGGCTGCCGCTTCCACGCCCGCTGCCAGGTGCTCGCCTCGGGCGAGGCGGAGCGGGTGGGGGTCGCGGGGCGGTGCCGGGGCGAGGACCTGCCGGTCCTCTCGGGCGCGAGCGCGACACAGGTGGCGTGCCACTGGGCGCAGGCGCGGGTCGCGGAGGGGGCGCCCTAGCCCGACTCCCCTGCGCTGGTCCAACTCCCCTGCACCAAAAGCGACATCGGTATCCGCCACGCCCCTCGCACCGCCTTGAGAATTGGCATTCTCGTCACTACGGTCTTTACAGGGGGCAGTGCCGCTCCGGCCCGCCGGACGGTCCGGAGCGCGCGTGAGCCACCGCGACGCCGTAGCGGACTATCGGGGGAAAGCCGTGCTGCGCATCCACTTCAGTGCCGGAGATCTGGCCCGTACCAGGATCGCCGAAGACCCGGATCCCTTATGGGAGACCGTCCTCAGCCTGCACCAGATCCACGAGCGGCGCCGGGACCCGGTCCTCGACGCCTGGCGGCGGCGCACCTGCCCGCGCGGGGCGCGCGCGCTGCGCATGCTGTCGCCGCTGATGCCGCCGCGCGGCTACTTCCCGGACTTCCTCACCCCGGCCGCCGCATCGGGCGGACTGGAGTGCGGCATCGACGCGGTGCTGACCACACCGCGCCGCCAACTCCGCACCGAACTGCGGCTGTTGTCGGCCCGCACCACACTGCCCGGCTGGGTGGGACAGCTGGCCGACGGCGAGGTGAGCACCGTGCGCCGCCTGGGCCGGGCCCTGCGCCAGTACCACGCGTCCGTCCTCGAACCCGCCTGGCGGGACATCACCGCCCGCGTCGAGGACGACCGGCGCCACCGGACCGGCACCCAGGGCCGCCTCGGCACCGAGGAGATGCTGCGCACCTTCGCACCCACGCTGTGCTGGCAGTCGCCGGTCCTGTGCGCCGACTACCCCGTCGAACGGGACGTCCATCTGCACGGCCGCGGACTGCTGCTCGTGCCCTCCTACTTCTGCCGCCGCACCCCGGTCGCCCTCCTGGACGAGACCCTGTGGCCGGTCCTGGTCTATCCGGCGAAACCACCGTGCCCCCAGGCGCCCACCGCCCCGGGCGCCCGGCTCGCCCCGCTGCTCGGCCACACCCGCGCCGCGGTCCTCCAGGCGCTCCAAAGGCCCTGCACCACCAGCGAGTTGGCACGCTGGGCCGGAGTCTCCCTGTCCTCCGCCAGCGAGCACGCGTCCGTACTGCGCCGCGCCGGACTCGTCTCCAGCACCAGACAACGCCACCACGTGCACCACACACTCACCCCACTCGGCAGCCGCCTGCTCGCCGGGGAGCCGACGAACTGAGCCAGCGGCTGTGCCTGTGGGCGGGCGACCGCTAGGAGGCGTCGTGCGCCTCGATCAGCTCCCTGGCGGTCTTCACGTCGTCCGCCATGGCGACGAGGAGTGACTCGATGGTGTCGAACTTCGCCATCCCCCGCACGAACGCGAGGAAGTCCACGGCCACGTGCAGCCCGTACAGATCGAGTCCGACGCGGTCGATCGCGTACGCCTCGACGGTCCGCTCGGTCCCGTCGAACGTCGGGTTCGTGCCGACCGAGATCGCCGCGGGCATCGCCTCGCCCTCGACATGCAGCCAACCGGCGTACACGCCGTCGGCGGGGATCGCCGTGTGCGGCAGCGTCTCCACGTTGGCGGTGGGGAAGCCGAGCTCGCGACCGCGCTGGGCGCCGCGCACGACGATGCCCTCGACGCGGTGCGGGCGGCCGAGGATCTCCGCGGCGCCCGTGACATCGCCCTCGGCGACCAGGCGCCGCGTCAGGGTGGAGGAGAACGGCTCGCCGCCGCCCGCCGCGCCGCTGACGTACAGGTCGACGACATCGACTTCGTAGTCGTACGTCGTGCCGAGCTCGGTCAGGAAGGCGACATTGCCCGCGGCCTTGTGCCCGAAGCGGAAGTTGGGGCCCTCGACGACCACGCGCGCGTGCAGCTTGTCGACGAGGACCTTCACGACGAAGTCGGCGGGCGACAGCTTCGAGAACTCCGCGGTGAAGGGAAGGATCAGCAGCGCGTCCACGCCGAGCTCCGCCATCAGCTCGGCGCGCCGGTGGTGCGGGGCGAGCAGCGGCGGGTGGCTGCCGGGGCGCACGACCTCGCTGGGGTGCGGGTCGAAGGTGACGACCACGGCGGGCACGCCCAGCTCACGGGCGCGCTGCACGGCACGGCCGATGATCAGCTGGTGCCCGCGGTGCACGCCGTCGTAGGAACCGATGGTGACGACGCTGCGCCCCCAGTCCTGGGGGATGTCCTCCAAGCCACGCCAGCGCTGCACTTCTTTGCTCCTCGCCGAACCCGTGTATGTCACGTACGTCTGTACGTTCCCATTGCCGATTGCGCAGGTCTAAGACTGCCATGCCGACGGGTCCCGGCTCGCATCGGTATCTCCTCGAAGAGGGTGGCGGGGGTCACTGCGGCCTATGCCGGGACCCGTACGCCGCCCGCGAGGCCGCCGAGTGTGCGGCGTGCGCTCGGGCCGACCAGTGCGGCCCACTCCTGCGGGGCCTCGGCGATCCAGCGGGCGACGAGCGCGGCGAAGCCCGGCTCGGAGCGGGCCAGTTCCACCAGACGGCGGTCGAAGCAGGCGGCGCCCTCCGGGGTGCGCACCAGGAGCAGCGCGGTGCGGTGCACACGCTCGCGGGTGCGGGCCTCCCCGCACCCGGGCAGGCCGTGGACCACGGACCGCAGGACGCTCTCCAGGACGGCGGAGTCCCGCTCCTGGCTCAGGAGTACGTCGAGCAGCTCGCCCCGCAGCTCCCGCGACGCGTCGGTGCCGGGGGCGGCGAGCACGGGCGCGAGGGCGGCCCGCACCTGGGCGGGGCGGCTGTGCAGCAGCCCCGCCACCAGCGGGAAGAGCACGGCGCGGACGCCAGGGCCCTGTTCCAGACGCCGGTCGATGTACGCGGCGGCGGGCCCCGCCGCCTCGGGGCGGGCCTCGAGGAGGTCGTGCACGAGCGTGGCGACGCGGCGCGCGAGGGTCGGCGTCGTGACGTCGGCGAGGCTGCACAGGACGTCGTCCGCGGCCCGCCCCGGCGCGTGCAGCCGGGCCCGGAACGCGGCGAGCACCGGCTCGGGATGGGTGGAGAGGGCGGCGGCCAGCGCGCTCGCGGGCAGCTGCGGGTCACCGGCCGCGAAGTGCCGCAGGGCCCGGGGCAGATGCCGCGACCGGGTGTGCGGGTCGCGGACGAGGAGGGCGAGGGCGGCGCCGTGCAGGGTGTCGTCGGCGGGCCGGGCGAGCAGCGCGAACGCGGCGTACCTGAGCAGTTCCCTGTCGGCCTCGGTGACGGTGTGCGGCGCGGCCCGCAGGCCGTACGCGACGGCGGCCACGCGGCGTGCGGGCCGGTCGTCGTGGGCCCAGCGGTCGACGGCGCGGCAGACGGCGGACGGCTCCTCCTCGGCGAGGGCACCGAGCAGCTCGTCGGCGCGGGCGTTGGCGCAGCTGACCAGGGCCTCGATCAGGTCGTCGATGGCGCGGTGCCGGTGGGTGTGCAGCAGCGCCTGCGCGGCGGAGGCGACGGTGGCGTCGGGCGCGGCGTCCAGCGGCCGCTCGTCGGCGAACCACCGTGCGAGATGCGGCTGTACGCCCGCGGGGTCGGCGGCGAGCAGCTCGGCGACGGCGTCGAGGCAGCGGTCCGGCGCGCCCGGCGGACCGTCCCGCACGACGAGCCGCCGCAGCAGGTCGAACCGCTCGGTCTCCCCCAGCGGCAGGCCCAGCCAGAAGCCCATGCCGAACTCGCCCCGCTCGGCGAGCACCCCAAGCACCCCGAGATACGGCGTCGCGTCCGCCACCCGCGACAGCACCTCCCCCAGCAGCCGCCCGGCCCACCACTCCCCGTCGTGCCCACCGCCCCCCTCCGCACCCGGCGCCTGCCCCCCGAACTCCGCCATCGCGTCCACCAACTCCCCCAGCCGCGAGGCCAGTTCCGCGACCCCCCGCTGCCGCCCCAGCGACAGCAGCGCCTGGATCACCGGCCCCACCCGGTGCCGGGGCACCGGCAGCGGGCGCGCCGCGTCCGGGGCCGGGGCGTGGGGGCGCCGGCGGGGGATGGTGCGGTGGCGGTGCACCAGGGAGGACAGGGCGCCGTCCACGTCGAGGTGGAGGCCCTGGATCCAGTCGGCGAGTTCCTCGTGCGCGAAGCGGTAGCCGGATCCCGCCGGCACCAGCACCCCCTCGGTGAGGACCGCGGAGGCCCATCCGGTGCAGGTGTCGAACCCCTTGCCGGGCAGCGTCCCCCACGGGAAGACCTCCTCGAACGCGGCCCGGTCCAGCTCGCCCTGGCCGGGGCCGAGACAGCGCCGCGCCGCCTCGTGGAGCTGCCCCGACACCCTCGCCGCCAGGCGCCGCACGGCGGTCCCCCGCAGTCCGTTCGCCGCCGCGAGCCGCACCGCGACCCGCAGGCACTGCAGGTCCAGATAGGCCGCGAAGATCTCCTCCCGGTCCGGCCTGCCCTGCGGCGGCGCGTCCGGCAGCGCGGCCCGCACCTCGGAGAGCAGCCGCAGCGCGAGCGGATGCCGCGCGTCGGCGGCGGCGAGCGCGCCGTCCGGGATGCCGTACCGCACCCGGGCCCGCCGCGCCTGCGGCTCCGGCAGATCACCCAGGCGTACGCAGCCGGGCAGGCCGCCGCCGGGTCCCGCACCGTGCAGCGACATCGCGTCGAAGTGCGCCCCCGCCTGCTCCCAGTACTCCGCGCGGCAGGCCACGACGAGGCGCGCCCCGGTGTCCCGCAGCCATGCCGCCGTGCCGTCGCTCCATCCGGCGAGGCGGTGCGCGAGCACGGGCGGCATCTCCTCGGGCCCGTCGAGGAGCAGCAGGAGGGGCCGCCCCGCGTCCCGCGCGACGCGGGCCACCCGCCCCGCCGAGATGTCCCCGGGCCCGCCGCCGGACAGCGCCTCCTCCGAGGCCGCCAGGATCCGGCCCGCGCGGTCCAGGGCACGCTCCACCGCGTCGGCGACGGACTCGTCCGTGGCCCGCAGGTCGGCGCCGCGCAGCCAGAGCGTGGGGGCGGGCTCGGCGCCCCTGGCCCGGCGCGCGGCGAGGGCGGCCAGCTCGGTCGTACGTCCGGTGCCGGGGTCTCCGACCAGTGCGAGCACGCGCGCGTGGCCCGTGGTGAACACGGTGAACTCCCGTGTCGTATCGGGCCGTTCGACCGGTTCGAGCACGGCGGCGCACGGCCCGTCGGAGCCGAGGGACGTGGCCGTCAGATGCAGCGCGCCTGCCGGGTTGAGGTCGCGGCCGTACGCGGGGACGGTCGCCGCGTTGCGCGCGAGGAGCTCGGCGAGGGGCCCGCCGGGGTCGGCCGCGGCGGCGTCGACGAGCGGCACCGCGAAGCCCGCGGGGCGGTGCGCAAAGAGGGGCTCCCCTTCCGGGGTGCGGTCGGGGGCCTGGGGCAGCAGCGCGGTCCCGAGGACGGCGAGCACCGCGCCCGACGAGGCGTCGACGACCGGGCCTCCGGCCGCCCCGCCGCCGAGCCGCAGCGCGTCCGCACCCTGCGTGCCGATCGCCAACTCCAGGGCGGCGCCCACCAGATGGAAGCGGTCCGTCGCCGTGTACGTCACCGCGGAGGTGCCGAGGACCCGTGCCTCGCGCCATCCGCAGGCGGCGATCCGCACGTAGGTCCCGGTCGCCACGGACTCCCGCACGGTGACCGGCAGCGGCCGCAGACCGAGCCCCTCCGTGCGGATCAGCGCCAGATCGACGTGGGGCAGCGGCACCACGGCGTCGGCGGGCACGACGCAGGTGCGCTCGCCGGGTCCGTGCAGGACGACCCGCGCCAGGCCGTCGACCGCTTCGTGGCTGGTGATGACCGTGCCGTGCTCGTCGGCGGCGAATCCGGTGCCCCGCGGGCGTCCCGCGAGGTCGCATATCCGCACCAGGGCCCGGTCGAGCACCGCGGTGCCGTGCTCCGCGCCACCGCCCCCGGTGTCCCCCGCACCCCGGGCGTTCCCCGCCCCCCTGGCCCGCGGGCCCCGTCCCCCCATGACCGAACCTCCCCGCCGCTCCCCGTCCTTCCGACCGTAGGTCGGCGGTGATCAGCGGGACAGAACGCGGCGTGAACGCGCCCCCTTCCGCTCCCCTGGTTCACTCCGAGCGCCTGCCCGATGGGGTGAATCGGCGCGGGCCGGTGGAAACACCCTTGGTGGGGGGTGGGGGGACCGTGGAGCGGCGTGCTGGAGAGTCCGCCGCTCCACGGCGAAGAAGAGCCCTCGGACCGGGAAAACCCCGGGCGGAGAGGAGCCCTAGGCGAAGACCGCCAGGCTCTTGGCCTTGCCCCGCGACTCCTCCGCGAGCACCAGGAAGCGGCCCTCGGGGTCGAAGACGGCGACGGCGCCCACACCCGCGTACTCACCGGGCATGTCGATCCGGACGCCGTTGAGCAGCAGCTTGCCGCGCTTCTCGTCCACGTCCCAGCGCGGGAACGCCCGGCCCGCGGCCTCGGCCACCGGCATCACCGTCAGCTCCTCCTGGAGCTGGTCGAGGGTCTTGGCGGCGTCCAGCTTGTACGGGCCGACGCGGGTGCGGCGCAGCGCGGTCAGATGCCCGCCGACGCCGAGGTCCGCACCGAGGTCGCGGGCGAGCGCCCGGATGTACGTCCCCGACGAGCAGACGACCGAGACGACCAGGTCGAGTACGGGGGTGCCGTCCTCGGCCACGGCCTCGCGGACGTCGTACACCGTGAAGGCGGAGACCGTCACCGGCCGGGCGGGGATCTCGAAGTCCTCGCCCTTGCGCGCCCGCGCGTACGACCGCTTTCCGTCGATCTTGATGGCGCTGACCTTCGACGGCACCTGCATGATGTCGCCGGAGAGCTTGGCGATGCCCGCGTCGATGGCCTCGCGGGCGATCCCCGACGCGTCCGCGGACGAGGTGATCTCGCCCTCGGCGTCGTCGGTGATCGTGTTCTGCCCGAGGCGGATGGTGCCCAGGTACTCCTTCTCGGTCAGCGCCAGATGACCGAGGAGCTTGGTGGCGCGCTCCACGCCGAGCACCAGGACACCGGTCGCCATGGGGTCGAGGGTGCCCGCGTGCCCGACGCGGCGGGTCTTGGCGATCCCGCGCATCTTGGCCACCACGTCGTGCGAAGTGAAGCCGGACGGCTTGTCGACGATGACAAGTCCGTCCGGCGTGGTGCTGCTCTTGCTCATGCGGGGGCGTCGCCGTCCGTCTCTTCGTCCTCGGGCTTCTTGTACGGGTCCGCGTCGCCCGCGAACTCGGCGCCCGCGGAGACCTCCCGCACCTTGGCGTCGGACATCCGCGCCTTGTCGAGCAGGTCCTCGATGGCCCTGGCGTTGTCCGGCAGGGCGTCCGCGACGAAGGCAAGCGTCGGCGTGAACTTCACGCCCGCGGCCTGGCCGACCGCCGACCGGAGCACGCCCTTGGCGCTCTCCAGGCCCGCGGCCGCGGCCGCGCGGTCCTCGTCGTCGCCGTAGACCGTGTAGAAGACGGTCGCCTCCCGCAGGTCACCCGTGACCCGGGTGTCCGTGATGGTCACATGCGTACCGAGCCGCGGGTCCTTGATCCCGCGCTGCAGCTTCTGGGCAACCACCTCTCGGATGAGGTCCGCCAGCCTTTTCGCCCGCGCGTTGTCGGCCACTGCTCCGTCTCCCTTTTTGCCACATTCCCGGGGATTGGGCCCCGGGCCAGTCTTGCTTCATTCAATCGTCGTCGCCGTGCAGCCGCCGCCTGACGGACAGCAGCTCCACTTCGGGCCGGCCCGCGACGAGGCGCTCGCACCGGTCCAGTACGTCCGTGAGATGGCCCGCGTCACCGGACACCGCGGCGAGGCCGATCTCGGCCCTTCGGTGCAGGTTCTGACCGCCCACTTCCGCCGCGCTCACCGCGTATTTGCGCTGGAGTTCGGCGACGATCGGGCGGACGACGGAGCGTTTCTCCTTCAGCGAATGTACGTCGCCGAGGAGCAGATCGAAGGACAGAGTCCCCACATACATGTGTATCCGGATGTCCCGCCGGTACGGGTTCGAGGCCCCGCCAACCGCTTGGCAGGGACACAAGAACCGTACACGGAACGGCCGGGGCCGATCGACGGGATTTCTCCCGCCGACCGGCCCCGACACTGACCGCGCAGATCAGCGAGCTGATCAGGCGCGCGGCTTCTCGCGCATCTCGTACGTCGCGATGACGTCGTCGACCTTGATGTCGTTGAAGTTGCCGAGGTTGATACCGCCCTCGAAGCCTTCACGGATCTCGGTGACGTCGTCCTTGAAGCGGCGCAGACCCTGGATGTTGAGGTCCTCCGCGACGACCTTGCCGTCGCGGATGAGGCGGGCCTTGGTGTTGCGCTTGACCTCGCCGGAGCGGATGAGCACACCCGCGATGTTGCCGAGCTTGGACGAGCGGAAGACCTCGCGGATCTCCGCGGTGCCGAGCTCGACCTCCTCGTACTCCGGCTTGAGCATGCCCTTGAGGGCCGCCTCGATCTCCTCGATGGCCTGGTAGATCACCGAGTAGTAGCGGACGTCGACGCCCTCGCGCTCCGCCATCTGCGCGGCACGACCGGCCGCACGGACGTTGAAGCCGATGACGATGGCGTCGGAGCCCATCGCCAGGTCGATGTCCGACTCGGTGACCGCACCCACACCGCGGTGCAGGACGCGGATGTCGACCTCTTCGCCGACGTCCAGCTGGAGCAGGGAGGACTCGAGGGCCTCGACGGAACCAGAAGCGTCACCCTTGATGATGAGGTTGAGCTGCTGGATCTCGCCGGCCTTGAGCACCTTGTCCAGGTCCTCGAGCGAGACACGGCGCACGCGCTTGGCGAACGCGGCGTTGCGCTCACGGGCGGCACGCTTCTCGGCGATCTGACGGGCCGTACGGTCCTCGTCGACGACCAGGAAGTTGTCGCCGGCGCCCGGGACGTTGGTGAGACCGAGCACGAGGACGGGGGTCGAGGGACCCGCCTCCTCGACGTTCTCGCCCTTGTCGTCGAGCATCGCGCGGACTCGGCCGTAGGCGTCACCGGCGACCATCGTGTCGCCGACGCGGAGGGTACCGCGCTGGACGAGGACGGTCGCGACGGCGCCGCGGCCCTTGTCGAGGTGGGCCTCGATCGCAATACCCTGCGCGTCCTGCTCCGGGTTGGCCCGCAGGTCGAGCGAGGCGTCCGCGGTCAGGACCACGGCCTCGAGCAGCTGGTCGATGTTGAGACCCTGGCGCGCGGAGATGTCGACGAACATCGTGTCGCCGCCGTACTCCTCGGCCACCAGACCGAACTCGGTGAGCTGACCGCGCACCTTGGTCGGGTCGGCACCCTCGACGTCGATCTTGTTGACCGCGACCACGATCGGCACGTCGGCCGCCTTGGCGTGGTTCAGCGCCTCGATCGTCTGCGGCATCACACCGTCGTTGGCCGCGACCACGAGGATCGCGATGTCGGTGGACTTCGCACCACGGGCACGCATGGCGGTGAACGCCTCGTGACCGGGGGTGTCGATGAAGGTGATGGCGCGCTCTTCGCCGTTCACCTCGGTCGCGACCTGGTAGGCACCGATGTGCTGGGTGATGCCACCGGCCTCGCCCGCGACGACGTTCGTCTTGCGGATGGCGTCGAGCAGGCGGGTCTTACCGTGGTCGACGTGACCCATGACGGTCACGACCGGCGGACGCGGCGCGAGGTACTCCTCGCCGCCCTCGTCCTCGCCGAACTCGATGTCGAAGGACTCGAGAAGCTCGCGGTCCTCCTCCTCCGGGCTGACGATCTGGACCGTGTAGTTCATCTCCGACGCCAGCATTTCCAGCGTGTCGTCCGAGACGGACTGGGTCGCGGTGACCATTTCGCCGAGGTTCATCATGACCGCGACGAGCGACGCCGGGTTGGCGTTGATCTTCTCCGCGAAGTCGGTGAGCGACGCACCGCGCGACAGGCGAACGGTCTCGCCGTTGCCGCGAGGCAGCATCACGCCGCCGACCGACGGGGCCTGCATGGCCTCGTACTCCTGGCGCCTCTGCCGCTTCGACTTGCGACCGCGACGCGCGGGACCGCCGGGACGGCCGAAGGCGCCCTGCGTGCCACCACGGCCACCCGGACCACCGGGACGGCCACCGAAGCCGGGACGACCGCCGAAGCCGCCGCCACCACCGGGACGACCGGCACCGCCGCCGCCACCCGGACCACCGGGACGACCGGCGAAGCCGCCGCCACCGCCACCGGGACGACCGGCGAAGCCGCCGCCACCGGGACGACCGCCGCCGCCACCCGGACGACCGCCGCCGCCGGGACCACGGCCACCGCCGGGGCCACCACCGGGACGCGGGCCCGCGGCGGGACGCTGCGGCATCATGCCCGGGTTCGGACGGTTGCCGGCGGGACCGCCGCCGGGACGCGGGGCCTGCGGACGAGGCATGCCGCCCGGAGTCGGACGGGCGCCGCCCTGACCCTGCGGACGGGGCGCACCCTGGCCGCCCTGGCCCTGCGGACGCGGGGCGCCGCCGGGACCACCGGGGCCGCCGCCGGGACGCGGGGCGCCGCCCGGACGGGGCGCCTGCGGGCGCGCCATGCCGGTGGAGCCACCAGAGGTGAAGGGGTTGTTGCCCGGACGCGGACCCGCGGGACGGGCACCGCCGGGACGGGGAGCACCCTGGCCACCGGGGCGCGGGGCACCACCCTGACGGTCACCACGACCGCCCTGGCCCTGACCACCCTGACCCTGACCGGGGGCCGGACGGCCACCGGGCTTCGGGGCACCCGGGCGAGCGCCCGGACGGGGGGCCTGCGGCGCCGCGGGAGCGGCGGGCGCGGCCGGCGGAGCGGTGAACTCCGGGGCAGCCGGAGCCGGCGAGGCCGGCGCGGGCTTGGGGGCCGGCGGCTTGGGGCCGGGCGTCGGGCGCGGGCCCGGCGTCGCCGGAGCGGCCGCGGGCTTCTCGGCCGCGGCGGGCTTGGGCGCCGGCGGCTTGGGCGCGGCCGGACCCGGACGGGCGGCCTGCGCGGGAGAGGGGGCCGACGGCGTCGCCGGCTTGGGGGCGGCCTGCTTGCGCGGCGCCCCGGGCTTGGCGGCGGACTTGCCGTTGCCACCGCCCTGGTTCAATGCGTCAGTCAGTTTGCGTACCACCGGCGCCTCGATCGTCGAGGACGCCGAACGTACGAATTCACCGAGTTCTTGGAGCTTGGCCATGACGACCTTGCTCTCTACGCCGAACTCCTTGGCGAGCTCGTATACCCGGACCTTAGCCACTTCGCTCCTTTTAGGTCCGGGTTACGCCGGACCGTCGCTACTTCATGGGCGTACTCATCGCGTGCTCATCGAGTGCTCATCGCAATCTCGACCTACTTCCAACTCGCGGGGTACCAGGGCCGCACGGGGTTCCGTGTGACCACGTCTTACGGTGTTGCCTACTGGGCAACTGTCTCGACAGCCCGGCGCAACGCCTCCGTGTCGAGCGGCCCCTGGGCGCGAAAGGCCCGTGGGAACGCCCGGCGGCGGACCGCCAGGTCTAGACAGACCAGGGCGGGGTGTACATACGCACCCCGGCCGGGCAGCGTACCGCTTGGATCGGGGACGCAGGCGCCCTCTTTCGCCACGATGCGCAGCAGATCGCTCTTGGCCGCTCGCTCCCGGCACCCCACACAGGTGCGCTCAGGGCATGCGCGGGCATGCGTCCGGCCAGACACGCTTAAGTCTACCTCCCCGCACCGACCTCACCCCTTTGGGGCAACAATCGAACGGCTACTCGCCACATACTGTCGTGATCCCAGCGGTGACCGCCCGGAATTTATTCCCGGCGATCTTGCCGCGGCCGGTCCGCTACTGGTCGGCGGGCTGCTCGGTGTCCGGCCTGATGTCGATGCGCCAGCCCGTGAGCCGCGCGGCGAGGCGGGCGTTCTGCCCCTCCTTGCCGATGGCGAGCGACAGCTGGTAGTCCGGCACCGTCACCCGGGCCGAGCGGGCGGCGAGGTCGACGATCTCGACCTTGCTGACGCGGGCCGGGGAGAGCGCGTGGGCGACCATCTCGGCCGGGTCGTCGGACCAGTCGACGATGTCGATCTTCTCGCCGTTCAGCTCGCCCATGACATTGCGCACGCGGCTGCCCATCGGGCCGATGCAGGCGCCCTTGGCGTTGAGCCCCGAGCGGGTCGAGCGGACCGCGATCTTGGTGCGGTGGCCGGCCTCGCGGGCGATGGCCGAGATCTCGACGGAACCGTCGGCGATCTCGGGCACCTCGAGCGCGAAGAGCTTCTTCACCAGGTTCGGGTGGGTGCGCGACAGCGTCACGGACGGGCCGCGGACACCCTTCGCCACGCGTACGACGTACGAGCGAAGGCGCATCCCGTGCGGGTACTCCTCGCCGGGCACCTGCTCCTGCACCGGCAGGATGGCCTCCAGCTTGCCGATGTCGACCAGCACGTTCTTCGGGTCGCGGCCCTGCTGGACCACGCCGGTGACGATGTCGCCCTCGCGCCCGGCGTACTCACCGAGCGTCGCGTCGTCCTCGGCGTCGCGCAGGCGCTGCAGGATGACCTGCTTGGCCGTCGTCGCGGCGATGCGGCCGAAGTCGGACGGGGTGTCGTCGAACTCGCGGGCCTCCTGGCCCTCTTCGAGGTCCTCCGGCTCCTCCTTCGCCCAGACCGTCACATGCCCGCTGTCACGGTCGAGCTTCACGCGCGCGTGGCGGCGGCTTCCCTCGGTGCGGTGATAGGCGATGAGGAGGGCCGACTCGATCGCCTCGACGAGCAGGTCGAAGGAGATCTCCTTCTCCCGTACCAGACCCCGCAGGGCACTCATGTCGATGTCCACGGCTACGCCTCCTCCTCTTCCTTCATGTCCTTCTTGTCCTTGCGGTTGAACTCGACCTGCACGCGCGCCTTGTCGATGTCGGCGAAGGCGACGCGGCGGGACGTGGGCTTGCGGCCCTTCACTCCCGGCACCTCGAGGTCGAGTCCCTCGTCGTCCACCGTGAGGATCCGGGCGACGAGCTCGCCGCCCTCCGTCAGCTGGAACTTCACCAGGCGGTCCACGGCGCGCACGTAGTGGCGGTGCTCGGTCAGGGCGCGCTCGGCACCGGGGGAACCGACCTCCAGGTCGTACTCCCCCTCGCCCATGGCGTCGCTCTCGTCGAGCTTCGCGGAGAGCAGGCGGCTCACTTCCGCGATCGTGTCGAGGTCCACGCCGTCCTCGGAGTCGATGACGACTCGCAGCACTCGCTTGCGTCCGACCGAGGCCACTTCGATCTCTTCGAGATCCAGGTCCTGGGAGCTGACGAGCGGTTCCAGTAGTTGCCGCAGCCTCTCGCTCTGGGTGGTGCTCATCCGGGTGACTCCTCGGCCGCGTGTGCTGTTGTGGGATCGTCGCGTGTCAGGTCAAAGGGTATCCGGTCCCGAGGGGTGTTGCCGCCCACGGGCGGGGCGATGCGCCCCTCTGTGCCGAGCCGCTCGCGAGTACGGGAGCGGCCCGCAGGTACGGTGATCACGGACCCGCGCCACCCCCTCTCGTTTCCCCGCCTGCCCGCCTCCTGCTCACTCCCTGCTCGCTCACGCCTTTCTGGCCTTCCTTCCGAGGACGTCTGTCGTGCCGTCGTATCTCACCGCCCCACGGTCCCCTTCGGGACCGCGCCGAAGGAGCCTGCTCACCGGGGCCGCCGGTGTCGCAGGAGCCGCGCTGCTCACGGGCTGCACGGACTCGTCGGGTACCGACGCCGACGAGCGCCCGTCCGCCGCCCGGCGGCTGCGCGCGCGTGCGGCCGCGGACAGCACGGAGCTGCTCGGGCGGTACGACGCCGTGCTCGCCGCGCACCCCTCGCTCGACGCACGGCTGCGGCCGCTGCGGACCGAGGTGCGGCGGCATGTGGAGGCGTTCGCGGACGACCGCGCTCCGGCTTCCGCCGCACCCTCCGGCTCCCCCACCGCTTCTGCCGCTCCCTCCGCCTCCGCCGCGCCCTCCGTGGCCGAGGACCCGAAGGAGGCCGTGCGTGAACTCGCCAAGGCCGAGCGGACGTTGGCGGACCGGCGGGCCAAGGCCCTGCTCGACGCCCCGGCGGAGCAGGCCAGGCTGCTCGCCTCGGTGGCCGCCGCAGGGGCGGCACACGCGTATCTGCTGACGGAGGGCGACAAGTGAGCGTGCAGGACACCTCGAAGGACGAGGAGCTGAAGGCCGTGCAGGCGGCCCTCGCCGCCGAGCACGCGGCGGTGTACGGCTACGGGGTCGTCGGCGGCCGCGTCGGCGAGGAGCGCAGGGACGAGGCGCGCACCGCCTACGACGCCCACCGCGCCCGGCGCGACGAGCTGCAGCGGGCGGTCCGCGACCTCGGCGGCGAGCCGCAGCCCGCGGACCCCGCCTACGCGCTGCCGTTCCCGGTGCCGGACTCCGCGTCGGCCGTGCGGCTCGCCACGGAGATCGAGGAGCGGGTCGCGGGCGTCTACTCCGACCTCGTCCGCGCATCGTCGGGCACCCGGCGCGGCACCGCGGCCCTCGCGCTGCGCGAGGCGGCGGTGCGGGCGGCACGGTGGCGGGGCGGGAGCGTAGCCTTCCCTGGGCTCGCCGAGCGGTCCGCCGGATCCGACGCGTCGGCACCGGCGACGCCCCAGGCGTAACCCGTACAGGAAGTTCAGGAAGGGAACGACTCGCGCATGGCTTTCGAACCGCCGCAGCGCCTCGTCACCGCACTCGGCGAGACGGCGCAGGACGGCGACGACTGGCTGGAGAAGCTGCCGATGGCGGCCGAACAGGCCGTCGCTCTACGCGAGTTGACCGTCGAGCGGGTGCAGGTGCCCGGCGGGCGCAGCAGCCTCGTCCTGCTCGTACGGCAGGCCGACGACACCCCCGCCGTCCTGAAGCTGGTGCCGCCGCGGTCGCGGCCCGAGAGCGAGCGGGCCGCGCTCGCGCACTGGAACGGGCTCGGCGCCGCACGGCTCCTCGACCCCGCCGCCTCCGACGGGGCGCTGCTCGTCGAGCGGCTGCACCGTGACGTGTCCGTGCGGTCGCTGCCCGAGGCCAAGGCCCTCCTGGAGGCGGCGGGAACGCTGCGCAAGCTGTGGGTGGAGCCGCCGTCCGGCCACCGCTTCGAGACGGTCGCCGAGCGGACCGGGCGGCAGGCCGAGGCGATGCGGGGTTCCGCCGACGCGGACGCCGAACTCGGTCCGCTGGTCGACGCGGCACTCACCGCGCGGAACGAACTCCTTGCCGCCGGGCCGGAGCCGCGGCTGCTGCACGGCACGTTCCGGCAGAGCAAGGTGCTCGCCGGGGACCGGATGCCGTGGCTTGCGGTGGGGCCCGACCCGGTGGTCGGTGAGCCCGCCTTCGATCTGGCCCGCCTGGTCCGTGACCGGGTGGAGGACCTGATCGCCTCGCCGTCCGGTGCGTCGATCACGCGGCGGCGCGTGAAGAAGCTGGCCGAGTCCCTCGAAGTGGATCAGGAACGGCTGCGGGGGTGGACCCTGTTCCGTGCGGTGGAGTCCGGTGTCCGGGCCCTGCGGGTGGGCCGCGTGCAGGACGCGGAGCTGCTTTTGGAGTTTGCGGGCTGGCTCTGACCGGCGGGGCGGGAAACTGCGGACCATAGGTGGCTGGTCGCGCAGTTCCCCCGCGCCCCTGCGGGGCACTAGGCCGTCAGGCGGGCGATCGCCTCGTCGACCGGGAGCTCCTCGCGCTCGCCGGTGCGGCGGTCCTTGAGCTCGACGATGCCGTCGGCCGAGCGGCGGCCCGCGACCAGGATCTTCGGGACGCCCATCAGCTCGGAGTCGGTGAACTTCACGCCCGGGGAGACGCCGGGACGGTCGTCGACCAGGACGCGGACACCGGCGGCGGCCAGCTTGTCCGAGACCTCGAGGGCCAGCTCGGTCTGCAGTGCCTTGCCCGCCGCCACCACGTGGACGTCGGCCGGGGCGATCTCCTCGGGCCAGATCAGGCCCTTGTCGTCGGCGTGCTGCTCGGCGAGCGCGGCGACGGCGCGCGAGACGCCGATGCCGTACGAGCCCATGGTCACGCGGACCGGCTTGCCCTCCTTGCCGAGGACGTCGAGCTGGAAGGCGTCGGCGTACTTGCGGCCCAGCTGGAAGATGTGGCCGATCTCGATGGCGCGGTCCAGCTTGAGGCCGGTGCCGCAGTTCGGGCAGGGGTCGCCCTCCTGGACGACCACGACGTCGACGTACGCGTCGACCTCGAAGTCACGGCCCGCGACGACGTTCTTGGCGTGCACGCCGTCCTTGTTGGCGCCGGTGATCCAGGCGGTGCCGGGGGCGACGCGCGGGTCGGCGAGGTACTGGACCTTCTCCAGGCCCTGCGGGCCGACATAACCGCGTACGAGATCGTCGCGGCCCTCGAAGTCCTCGGCCGTGACCAGCTCGACGGCGGCCGGGGCGAAGTGGGCCTCGACCTTGTCCATGTCGACCTCGCGGTCGCCGGGGACGCCGACGGCGACGATCTCGCCGTCGACCTTCACGAGGAGGTTCTTGAGGGTCGCCGACGCCGGGACGCCGAGGTGCGCGGCGAGCGTCTCGATGGTGGGGGTGTCCGGGGTCGGGATCTCCTCGAGCGCGGGGACGTCGGCGGCGTCCACCGGCTTCAGGGCGAAGGAGACCGCCTCCGTGTTCGCCGCGTAGTCGCAGCTCGGGCAGTCGGCGAAGGTGTCCTCGCCGGCCGCGGCCGGGGCCAGGAACTCCTCGGACTTCGAACCGCCCATGGCGCCCGCGGTGGCGGCGCAGATGCGGTAGTCGAGGCCGAGGCGCTGGAAGATCTTCTGGTACGCGGCGCGGTGCAGGGCGTACGACTGGGCGAGGCCCTCGTCCTCCAGGTCGAAGGAGTACGAGTCCTTCATCAGGAACTCGCGGCCGCGCAGGATGCCGGCGCGGGGGCGGGCCTCGTCGCGGTACTTGGTCTGGATCTGGTAGAGGATCACCGGCAGGTCCTTGTAGGACGTGCACTGGTCCTTGACCAGGAGGGTGAAGATCTCCTCGTGGGTGGGGCCGAGGAGGTAGTCGCCGCCCTTGCGGTCGTTGAGGCGGAACAGCTCGGCGCCGTACTCGGTCCAGCGTCCCGTCGCCTCGTAGGGCTCCTTGGGCAGCAGGGCCGGGAGGGAGACCTCCTGGCCGCCCATGGCGTCCATCTCCTCGCGGACCACGCGCTCGACGTTGGCGAGGACCTTCTTGCCCAGCGGCAGCCAGGACCAGACACCGGCGGCGGTGCGGCGCACGTAACCGGCGCGGACGAGGAGTTTGTGGCTCAGCACCTCGGCGTCCGCCGGGTCGTCGCGCAAGGTCTTCGCCATCAATCGGGACATGCGCTGGACCTGGGCCATGGTGAACTCCTGCTGCAAGGGGGTCCCCCTGCTCGAGCGAAGCCGAGAGCTTGGGGGAGGGTGGTGTCAGGAGGTTAGCCGGGGGCCCTGGGTGGGCGGAAATCGGTTAAGGGTCAGGGCCTTCGCGGCAGGGGCAGTGGGGCGCCCATCACGGCGTACGGCTTGGGGGCGCTGGGGAAGAGGACGCGGCGGGCCAGATCCGCGTATCCCAGGGAGCGGTACAGGCCGCGGGCCGGGCTCTCGACGTCGATCGCGGAGAGGATCGAGCGGGGCTCGGGGACGCCGTCGGTGATGGTGGTGATGAGCGCGCGTCCGATGCCGCGGTTCTGGTAGCCGGGATGCACATGCAGCTCGGTGATCACGAAGGAGTGGTCGAGCCAGCCGTCGAGGTCCTTGCTGCGCAGATACGGCTCGACGACCGTGGACCACCAGTGGGCGCGGTCGTTGGGCATGCCGTAGACGAAGCCGACGAGCCGGTCGTCCGGGGTGGTCGCGCCGAACGCGCGGGCCCGGGGGTAGGTGAGATGGCGCAGCACGATCTGCCGCCGCACGGCCACCTCGTCGTCGCTCAGCCCGAAGGCGTGGGCCTGGACGCGCAGCGCCTCGTCCACGCGCGCGCCGAGGTCGAGCGGGCCGATCACGACGTCGTCTGTCATGGGCCGACCCTACTTCGCACCACCCGGCTTCTGAACAGGGCGCTCGGAGCGGGATGCGTGCGGTGGACGTGCCGGAAGGGCACGCTCAGAACAGCACGCTCATGAACGCGCCGACCTCCTGGAAGCCCACCCTTCGGTAGGCCGCCCTCGCCGCGGTGTTGAAGTCGTTCACGTACAGGCTGACGACCGGGGCGACGTCCGCGAGGGCGTAGCGCAGGACGGCCGCCATGCCGGGGGCGGCGAGCCCGCGGCCGCGGTACTCCGGGGCCACCCACACGCCCTGCACCTGGCAGGCCTGCGGCGTTGCGGCGCCGATCTCCGCCTTGAAGACCACCTTGCCGTGCTCGTCGAGGCGGGCGAACGAACGCCCGGAGCCGACCAGTTCGGCCACCCGCGCCTGATAGAGCAGGCCGCCGTCACCCGCCATCGGGGACACCCCGACCTCCTCGGTGAACATCGCCACGCACGCCGGCATGATCGTCTCCATCTCGTCCTTGCGGACGCGACGGACGTACGGGTCGGGGGCGATGTCGTCCGGCAGCCGGTCCGTGACCATCAGGGGCTGCTGGGAGCGGACCTCGCGGGCGGGGCCCCAGGACGGTTCCAGGAGCCGCCACAGCTGGGCCGTGGAGGCCGCGGGGCCGACGATGGAGGAACAGCGGCGTCCCGCCCTGCGGGCGCGGTCGGCGAAGCCGCGGACGGCTCGCGGGGTCGCGCAGATCGGGACGAGATTGGCGCCCGCGTAGCAGAGGGACTCCAGCATGCCGTCCTCGTACCAGCCCCACATCTCGCCGCCGAGCCGCCAGGGGTCGAGGCCCGCGATCTGGACACGGGCGGTCACGAAGGCGTTCGCGACCGGCTCGCGGTCGAGCACGGCGAGCGCGGCGTCGAGGTCACTCGGTTCGAGGACCCGGGTAGTGGTCTGAGTCAACACGTGCGGGGGCCTCACCATACGGTCTGCTGATCTCCGCACTGTACCTGGCGGGGGCGCCTTGTGCGGGGGGAGGCGTTTGTCCGTGGGGGCGGGGGTGGGGGTGCTCTGCCCCTCGGCGGGGGGGCGGGGGCTCTTCGCCGCTCCGCGGCGGGGTTCCCACCCACCTACCTGTGACGTGGGCGTAGGGATGTGGGCGTAGGGGCGGGGGTGGGGCTCCCGCAAGGGGTGGGGCTCCTACGGGGCGGGGCGGTGCAGAGCTATGGGTGGGCGGGTGGGAATGATCCGCCGCGGAGCGGCGGGGTTGGGGCTCCTACAGGGGCAGGCCGGTGCAGAGCTACGGGCGGGCGGGAATGATCCGGCGCGGAGCGATGAGGCGGGCCTGTGCAGACAGGGCTGTGCCCCGGCGCTCTGCAGCGGCGGGGCACAGGGAAGAGGAGAGGAAGGGGGAGAGGGCGGGCGTGGGTCAGCCCGCGACGGCCACCGTCGGCTCGCCGGAGGCGACCCCGTCCTTCTCCATCTGCTCGGCGATCTTCAGAGCCTCTTCGATGAGCGTCTCGACGATCTTCGACTCGGGGACGGTCTTGATGACCTCGCCCTTGACGAAGATCTGCCCCTTGCCGTTGCCGGAGGCGACGCCGAGGTCGGCCTCGCGGGCCTCGCCGGGGCCGTTCACGACGCAGCCCATGACGGCGACGCGGAGCGGGACCTCCATGCCGTCCAGGCCCGCGGTGACCTCTTCGGCCAGCTTGTAGACGTCGACCTGGGCGCGGCCGCAGGACGGGCAGGAGACGATCTCCAGGCGGCGCTGCTTGAGGTTCAGGGACTCCAGGATCTGCATGCCGACCTTGACCTCCTCCGCGGGGGGCGCGGAGAGGGAGACGCGGATCGTGTCGCCGATGCCCTCGGAGAGCAGCGCGCCGAAGGCGACCGCCGACTTGATCGTGCCCTGGAAGGCGGGGCCCGCCTCGGTGACGCCGAGGTGGAGGGGGTAGTCGCAGGCGGCGGCGAGCTGGCGGTAGGCGTTGACCATGACCACCGGGTCGTTGTGCTTGACGGAGATCTTGATGTCGCGGAAGCCGTGCTCCTCGAAGAGGGACGCCTCCCAGAGGGCCGACTCGACGAGGGCCTCGGGGGTCGCCTTGCCGTACTTCTTCAGGAGCCGGGCGTCCAGGGAGCCCGCGTTGACGCCGATGCGGATCGGGGTGCCCGCGTCGTTCGCGGCCTTCGCGATCTCCTTGACCTTGTCGTCGAACTGCTTGATGTTGCCGGGGTTCACCCGGACCGCGGCGCAGCCCGCGTCGATCGCCGCGAAGACGTACTTCGGCTGGAAGTGGATGTCGGCGATCACCGGGATCTGGGACTTCTTGGCAATGGTGGCGAGCGCGTCCGCGTCGTCCTGCGTGGGGCAGGCCACGCGCACGATCTGGCAGCCGGAGGCCGTCAGTTCCGCGATCTGCTGCAGGGTCGCGCCGATGTCGGACGTACGCGTCGTCGTCATCGACTGGACCGAGACCGGTGCGTCTCCGCCCACAGCCACGGAACCGACCTGGATCTTGCGGCTGACCCTGCGGTCGGCGAGCTTGGTCGGAACGGACGGGATTCCGAGAGAAACGGCAGTCATCTGGCGAGCATCCCCAAGAGTGTGGATCACAAGGTGTGGATCAAGGTCCCGAGATCGGCGGGCTCCGGGCTTCGAGATTACGGCACCCCGGTGCGCCGGAGCACACCACGCCCTGAAGTCCACCCAATGGTGGGCGGCCCGACACATAGAGTGCCGGGCCGCCGCAAACTTCTCGTAATCAGGAAATTCTGACCGGGTTCACCACGTCGGCGATGAGCACCAGGATCGTGAAGCAGATGAAGATTCCCGCCACCACATAGGCGACCGGCATCAGCTTCGCGACGTCGAAGGGGCCCGGGTCGGGGCGGCGCATGACCCGCGCCGTCTTGCGGCGCACGGACTCCCACAGGGCGCCCGCGATGTGGCCGCCGTCGAGCGGGAGCAGCGGCAGCATGTTGAACAGGAACAGCGAGAGGTTGAAGCCCGCGATGAGGAACAGCATCATCGCGATCTGGTTCTCCGGCGGGATGTCCAGGGTGAACACGTCGCCGCCGACGCGGGCGGCGCCGACCACGCCCATCGGGGAGTCCTGCTTGCGTTCGCCGTCGCCGAAGGCCGCGTTCCACAGGTCGGGGATCTTGGACGGCAGGGCGATGATCGACTCGACGCCGTTCTCCATCATGTCGCCCATGCGGTCCACGGAGTCGCCGAAGGACTGCTGGACGATGCCGCTGGCGGGGGTGAAGCCGAGGAAGCCGGCGTAGACGTACTTGCCCTCGACGTAGGCGCCGTCGCCGTCGGTCTTGGTGACCTGGTTCTTGATCAGGTTGGCGTGCAGGTCCAGCTTCTTGCCGTCGCGCTCGACCGTGATGGTGGCCGGGCCGATGGTCTCGCGGATCTTCGCCTGGAGCGCGGACCAGTCGTCGACCTGCTGCCCCTTGAAGGCGACGATCTTGTCGCCGGGCTTGAGGCCCGCCGCCTTGGCGGGCGCGGCCTTGTCGCCCTTCTCGCACTTGGAGCGGTCCTCGCTCTGCTGGATGACGCAGTCCGAGACCTTGCCGACGGAGGTCGTCTGGGTGTTGATGCCGAACGTCATCATCACGCCGAGGAAGATCGCCACGGCGAGGATCAGGTTCATGAAGGGGCCCGCGAACATCACGATCACGCGCTTCCACGGCTTGCGCGTGTAGAAGAGGCGGGTCTCGTCGCCGGGCTGGAGTTCCTCGAAGGCGGCCGAGCGGGCGTCCTCGATCATGCCGCGCCAGGGGGACGTGGAGCGTGCCTCTATGCGGCCGTCGGGGCCCGGCGGGAACATGCCGATCATGCGGATGTAGCCGCCGAGGGGAATGGCCTTGATGCCGTACTCGGTGTCGCCCTTCTTGCGCGAGAACAGGGTCGGGCCGAAGCCGACCATGTACTGCGGCACGCGGATGCCGAACATCTTCGCGGTCGACAGGTGCCCCAGCTCGTGCCAGGCGATCGAGAAGAGCAGCCCGATCACGAAGACGACTATCCCGAGGATCATCATCAAGGTCGTCATGCACGAGCCTCCGCGGTCGTCTTGCCTGCCAGTTCGCGTGCCCGAGCACGCGCCCAGGTCTCCGCTTCGAGGACGTCCGCGACGGTCAGGGAGGTTCCCAGGGGCGGTGTGCCGTGTTCCGTCACGACGTCCGTCACCGTCTCCATGATGCCGTTGAAGGGCAGCGCGCCCTTCAGGAACGCGTCGACGCACTCCTCGTTGGCGGCATTGAACACCGCCGGGGCCGTGCCCGCGAGCTGCCCGACGTGCCTGGCGAGCCCGACCGACGGGAACGCGTCGTTGTCGAGGGGGAAGAACTCCCAGCTCGACGCCTTGGTCCAGTCGAAGGCGGGTGCCGCGTCGGGCACGCGCTCGGGCCAGCCGATGCCGATGGCGATCGGGCCGCGCATGTCGGGCGGGGTCGCCTGGGCGAGGGTCGAGCCGTCGGTGAACTCGACCATGGAGTGCACGTAGGACTGCGGGTGGACGACGACCTCGATGCGGTCGAAGGGGATGTCGTAGAGGAGGTGCGCCTCGATGACCTCGAGGCCCTTGTTGACGAGGGTCGCGGAGTTGATCGTGATCACCGGGCCCATCGCCCAGGTGGGGTGCGCGAGCGCGTCCTCGGGGGTGACGTTCGCCAGGTCGGCCTTCGTGCGTCCGCGGAAGGGCCCGCCGGACGCGGTGACGACCAGCTTGCGCACGTCCGCGCGCGTGCCCGCGGCCAGCGCCTGGAAGAGCGCCGCGTGCTCGGAGTCGACCGGGATGATCTGGCCGGGCTTGGCGATCGCCTTGACCAGGGGGCCGCCGACGATCAGGGATTCCTTGTTGGCGAGCGCCAGGGTGCGGCCCGCTTCGAGGGCGGCGAGCGTCGGGGCGAGGCCGATGGATCCGGTGATGCCGTTGAGGACCGTGTGGCAGTCGGACGCGGCGAGCTCGGTGGCCGCGTCGGGTCCCGCCAGGATCTCGGGGAGCGGCTCCCCGGCGGCGTACTGCCCCTGGAGCGCTTCCCGCAGTGCCGGTACGACGTCCTCGCGGGCGACCGCGACGGTCTTCACCCGCAGCCGGCGCGCCTGCTCGGCGAGGAGCCCCACGCGGCCGCCCGCGGCGGAGAGCGCCGTGACGCGGAAGCGGTCGGGGTGGCGCAGCACGAGGTCGATGGCCTGGGTGCCGATCGAGCCCGTGGAGCCGAGGATGACGATGTCCCGCGGGCCTGCCGAGTCCTGGAGGGTGACCGGGGCGAAGACGAGATGCGGGTCCGCGAGGGGGGATGGACTGTCGCTCATCCCTCCATTGTGGCCGCAACTCCTGTCGGCCCGGACAGCGCGGGCCCCGATGTGGCGCACGTGGCGTCGGGCGGGGGCCGCCCGGCGGGCGGCCCGGGGGTCACTGCTCCTTGCGGCGGCTCCTGCCCTCGGGCCGCGAGCCGGGCTCCGCGGGGTTCTCGGCGGCGTCCTCGGGGGTTTCCTCGCGGGCGTCTTCGGACGGCTCGAAGTCGCCCTCGACGATGCCGTCGACGGTGTCCATCGTGGGCGCGCTGAACCGGAGTTGGCCCGCGGCCTTGCGTGCTTCGAGGCCCTTCGCGCTGATCGCGACCGCGTCCTCGACGGCGTCCACCGCATCGACATCGGCGACAGGCCGCTCGACCTGGACCTCCAGGTTGAAGAGGAAGCCGACGGACTCCTCCTTGATGGCGTCCATCATGGCCGTGAACATGTCGTAGCCCTCGCGCTGGAATTCGAACAAGGGGTCCCTGCCGAGGTAGGACCGCATCCAGATGCCTTCCTGGAGGTAGTCCATCTCGTAGAGGTGTTCGCGCCATTTGCGGTCCAGGACGGAGAGCACGACGCGGCGCTCCAGCTCGCGCATGGCGTCCTCGCCCAGCTCGCGCTCGCGTTCCTCGTAGCGCGCGTGGATGTCGTCGGTCAGCGCCTCGGCGACCAGCTCGGCGGTCACCTCCGAGCGGGCGCCCGCGTCCTCGTCGAGGTCGTCGACGGTGACGCGCATCGGGTACAGCTCGCGGCAGGCGCTCCACAGCCGGTCCAGGTCCCACTCCTCGGCGAATCCTTCGGCGGTGGCCGCCGCCACGTACGCCTCGACGGTGTCGTCCATGAAGTGGTGGATCTGCTCGCGGAGGTTCTCGCCCTCCAGGACGCGGCGGCGCTCGGCGTAGATGAGGCCGCGCTGGCGGTTGAGGACCTCGTCGTACTTGAGGACGTTCTTGCGGGTCTCGAAGTGCTGCTGCTCGACCTGGGACTGTGCGGAGGCGATGGCGCGGGTCACCATCTTGTTCTCGATGGGGACGTCGTCGGGGACGTTGGCCATGAGCATGACCCGCTCGACGAGTTCGGCGCGGAACAGCCGCATCAGGTCGTCGCCGAGCGAGAGGTAGAAGCGGGACTGGCCGGGGTCGCCCTGGCGGCCGCTGCGGCCGCGCAGCTGGTTGTCGATGCGCCGCGACTCGTGCCGTTCGGTGCCGAGGACGTAGAGGCCGCCAAGATCCTTGACCTCGTCGTGTTCGGCGGTGGCCTCGGTCTCGATGCGGTCGAGGACCTCGCGGTACCGCTCGGGGGCCTCATCGGGGTCGAGCCCTTCGTCCGTCAGCTCGGCCTTGGCCATGGCTTCGGGGTTGCCGCCGAGCATGATGTCAGTGCCGCGGCCCGCCATGTTCGTGGCGACGGTGACGGCGCCCTTGCGGCCCGCCTGGGCGACGATCCGCGCCTCTCGCTGGTGGTTCTTGGCGTTGAGCACCTCGTGCCGGATGCCGCGCCGGGTGAGCAGCGCGGAGAGGTGCTCGGACTTCTCGACGGAGACGGTGCCGACGAGGATCGGCTGGCCGAGGCGGTGCCGCTCGATGATGTCGGCGACGACGGCGCCGAACTTCACGGACTCCTCGCGGTAGATCACATCGGGGTTGTCCGCGCGGACCATCGGTTTGTTGGTGGGGATGGGGACCACGTGGAGTTTGTAGATCTGGTGGAATTCGGCGGCCTCCGTCATGGCCGTTCCGGTCATTCCGGAGAGTTTTCCGTAGAGGCGGAAGAAGTTCTGCAGGGTGATCGTGGCGAGCGTCTGGTTCTCGTCCTTGATCGTCACGCCTTCCTTCGCCTCGATTGCCTGGTGGACGCCTTCGTTGTAGCGGCGTCCGGCGAGAATGCGTCCGGTGTGCTCGTCGACGATCAGGACTTCGCCGTCGGTGACGACGTAGTCCTTGTCCTTCTTGAAGTGCTCCTTGGCCTTGAGGGCGTTGTTCAGCTGGCCGATGAGGGAGGTGTTCGCGGAGTCGTAGAAGTTGTCGATGCCGAGCTGGTCCTCGAGGAATTCCACGCCGCGGTCGAGGATCGCGACGGTGCGCTTCTTCGGGTCGTACTCGTAGTCGTACGCGGCCCGCAGCTCCGCCAGTTCGAGCTTGCGCACCGGGGTGGTGAACTTCTCCTCCTGGATCGCGACGCCCTTCAGCCTGCGCACGGCATCGGCGAAGTAGCCGTACCAATGGGTCGGCTGGTCGGCGGGTCCCGAAATGATCAGGGGGGTGCGGGCCTCGTCGATGAGGATGGAGTCCGCCTCGTCGACGATCGCGAAGTAGTGGCCGCGCTGCACCAGTTCGGACTTCGACCAGGCCATGTTGTCGCGCAGATAGTCGAAGCCGAATTCGTTGTTCGTGCCGTACGTGATGTCGCAGGCGTACTGCTCGCGGCGCACCGCAGGGGGCATCTCGGACTTGATGACGCCCACGGTCAGGCCGAGGAAGCGGTAGGCGCGGCCCATCCACTGGGCGTCGCGCTCGGCGAGGTAGTCGTTGACCGTGACGAGGTGGACGCCCTTGCCCGCGAGGGCGTTCAGATAGGCGGGCAGCGTCGCGGAGAGGGTCTTTCCCTCACCGGTCTGCATCTCGGCGATATTGCCGAGGTGGAGTGCCGCTCCGCCCATGATCTGTACGTCGAAGTGGCGCATGCCGAGTGTGCGCCTGGCCGCCTCACGGACGGTGGCGAAGGCTTCGGGGAGCAGGTCGTCGAGGCTCTCGCCGTCGGCGTACCGCTCCTTGAACTCATCGGTGAGCGCCCGCAGTTCGGTGTCCGAGAGGTCCTCGAAGTCCGCCTCGATGGAGTTGACCTGGGCCGCGATGTGCTGCAGCCTGCGCAGCATTCTGCCCTCGCCCGCACGCATGATCTTTCCGGTGAGGCGCTCCAGTTTGAGGACGGACACGGAAATCCCCCACCCCTCACAGACACCGGTCCGCTCATTGTTGTCGCGCTCGATCCGCACAGCAAGCAGTCGGGTGGCCGAAGGGGCGGGGGAAACGAATGTCAGCGAATGGGTCGGTGGACGTTTTCGTGTGTGGTGGGTCCGGGTGTGGCGTCAGCGATCCAGGGGCCTTCTCCGGAGGGATCGACAATTCCTGATTCGAGCCAGGTGTACGTTCCGGAAAGGACGCCCTTGACGACCTTGCGGTCGAGGTCGTCGGTGTTGGTCCACAGCCGGTCGAAGAGTTCGTCGACGCGGATGCGGGACTGCCGGCAGAAGGCGTCGGCCAGTTGGTAGGCCTCGCGGCCGTATTCCTCGGTGGTGCGCAGGAGTTCGGCGCGCACGCAGGCCGCGCTCATCGCGAAGAGTTCGGCGCCGATGTCGACGATCCGGCCGAGGAAGCCCTGCTTGGTCTCCATCTTTCCCTGCCAGCGGGACATGGCGTAGAAGGTGGAGCGGGCCAGCTTGCGGGCGCCGCGCTCGACGTAGCGCAGATGGCCGGAGAGGTCGGGATGCCCGGCCGGGTGGAACTCGGCGTACGAGCTCGGGAGCTGACCGGGCCCGGCGACCAGCTTCGGCAGCCAGCGGGCGTAGAAGCCGCCCGCCTTCGCGCCCGCCCTCGCCTTGTCTGACAGGGACTTGTCCGGGTCGATGAGGTCGCCCGCGACCTTGAGGTGGGCGTCCACGGCCTCCCGGGCGATCAGCAGGTGCATGATCTCCGTGGAGCCCTCGAAGATGCGGTTGATGCGCAGGTCGCGCAGGACCTGTTCGGCGGGGACGCCGCGTTCGCCGCGGGCCTTGAGCGAGGCGGCCGTCTCGAAGCCGCGGCCGCCGCGGATCTGGACGAGTTCGTCGGCCATCAGGCAGGCCATCTCGGAGCCGTACAGCTTGGCGAGTGCGGCCTCGATGCGGATGTCGTTGCGGTCCTCGTCGGCCATCTGCGAGGACAGGTCGAGGACGGCTTCGAGCGCGAAGGTCGTCGCCGCGATGAAGGAGATCTTCGCGCCGACCGCCTCGTGGAACGCGACCGGCTTGCCCCACTGCTCACGGGCGCCCGACCACTCGCGGGCGATCTTCAGACACCACTTGCCCGCGCCGACGCACATCGCGGGCAGCGAGAGGCGGCCGGTGTTGAGGGTGGTCAGGGCGATCTTCAGGCCCGCGCCCTCGGGTCCAATGCGGTTCGCGGCCGGGACGCGGACCTGGTGGAAACGGGTCACGCCGTTCTCCAGGCCGCGCAGGCCCATGAACGCGTTGCGGTTCTCGACCGTGATGCCCTCGGACGCCGCCTCCACCACGAAGGCGGTGATGCCGCCCTTGTGGCCTTCGGACTCCGGCACCCGCGCCATGACGACGAGCAGGTCGGCGACGACGCCGTTGGTCGTCCAGAGCTTCACGCCGTCCAGTACGTAGTCGTCGCCGTCGGGGACCGCCGACATCGCCATCCGCGCCGGGTCCGAGCCGACGTCCGGCTCGGTGAGCAGGAACGCGGTGATGTCGGTGCGGGCACAGCGGGGCAGGAAGGTGTCCTTCTGCTCCTGCGTGCCGAAGATCTTCAGGGGCTGCGGCACGCCGATCGACTGGTGCGCGGAGAGCAGCGCGCCGATCGCCGGGTTCGCGGAGCCCACCAGGGCGAGGGCCTTGTTGTAGTACACCTGGGTGAGGCCGAGCCCGCCGTACTTCGTGTCGATCTTCATGCCGAGCGCGCCGAGCTCCTTGAGGCCGTTGATGACCTCGTCGGGGATCTGCGCCTCGCGCTCGATGCGGGCCGAGTCGATCTTCGTCTCGCAGAAGTCGCGGAGCTTGGCGAGGAACTCCTCGCCGCGCTTGGCGTCCTCGTCGGGCGGCAACGGGTGCGGATGGATCAGGTCCAGCCGGAAGCGGCCGAGGAAGAGTTCCTTGGCGAAGCTGGGCTTGCGCCAGTCCTGCTCGCGGGCGGCCTCGGCGACCTGCCGTGCCTCGCGCTCGCTGACGGACGGCCGTCCCGGGGGTGTGGTTGGTGCGGACATGAGGAGCTCACCTCGCCGCGGAGTGGGGTCCGCCGGGCCCGCTGGGCCCGATCTTGACCCGGTCGGTTACTGACTGGTGCTACTGGATCGTTGGTACCCGATTCGTCCCGGCCCCACCAGTCCTCGCGCAGCGTTCGGTCCCTACGGGAGGCCGGGCAGCTCGAGCAGGCGGTGGGTCAGGGCCATCAGGCGGGCCCTGGCCCCGGTGTCGTACGCCTGGTCGTGGGCCCGTGTGTCGGTGAACCGGTCGAAGTAGCGGCCCGTGGTGCCTTCGAGGTCCGGGTCGACGAGCAGCCGCACGGTGGGCCGTACGCCCTCCTCGACCCCGACGGCCGGGGTCAGGCCGTAGCTGCGCACCCCTTCGGTGTCCATGAGGTGCGCCGGGTGCAGGGTGTTCACCGTGACGCCGGTGCCGTCGAGCGCGGCGGCCAGCTCGAAGGTCGCCATGATCATCGCGAGCTTGCTGCGGCAGTAGGCACGCAGCCCCTCGTACCCCCGCTCCAGCATGACGTCGTCGAAGTCGATCTCCTCCTGCCCGATCGAGGCCACATTGACCACGCGGGCGGGCGCGGAGGCGGTGAGCAGGGGCAGCAGGCCGCGGACGAGGGCGTAGGGGGCGAGGTGGTTCACGGCGAACCGCAGCTCGTGGCCCTGCGCGCTCAGCTCCCGCCGCAGCGGTTCGGCGCCGCCGCCCGCCACCGCGTTGTTGACCAGCGCGTCGAGCCGGGGCTCGGCGGCACGGACCCGGGCCGCGAGGGCGCGCACCTGGTCCAGGTCGGCCAGGTCGGCGAGGTAGCCGCGGACGACAGGGCCTAGGACGCGCGCCTCGGCCACGACGGCGTCGAGGCGGCCTCGGTCGCGGCCGTGCAGCAGGAGGGTGTGGCCGCGCGCGGCCAGGTCGAGGGCGATGCCGCGGCCCAGGCCCTGGGTCGCGCCGGTGATCAGAATCGTGCGGGTGTCCATGGCCATGACTCTGGCGGTGCCGGGCCGCGGCTGGGGAGAGCGCGCCAAGCCTGGTGTCGGCGCCACCACCACCAGGCTTGGCGCGTTCGGCCCCCTCGCCCTCGTACTCGCACTCGCACTCGCACTCGCACTCGCACTCGCACGGGAAACGGCCGGAGCCCCCGCACAGTGGGCTCCGGCCGTCGGCCTGAGGACGCGCTCCCTAGAGGGCGAGGCCCGTCAGGACCATGACCCGCTCGTACGTGTAGTCGTCCATCGCGAACCGGACGCCCTCACGGCCCACGCCGGACTGCTTGACGCCGCCGTACGGCATCTGGTCGGCGCGGTACGACGGGGCGTCGCCGATGACGACGCCGCCGACCTCGAGGGCGCGGTGGGCGCGGAAGGCGGTCTGCAGGTCGTGCGTGAACACACCTGCCTGGAGGCCGTACTTGGAGTCGTTGACGGCGGCGAACGCCTCCTCCTCGCCGTTCACCTTCTTGAGCGTGAGGACCGGGCCGAAGACCTCCTCGCAGGCGATCGTGACGTCGGCCGGTACGTCGGCGAGCACGGTCGGCGCGTAGCTGGCGCCGTCGCGCTTGCCGCCGGTGAGGATCGTGGCACCCGCCTGCGCCGCCTCGTCGACCCAGGACTCCACGCGCTGGGCGGCGTCCTCGCTGACCAGCGGGCCGACCTCGGTCGCCGGGTCGGACGGGTCGCCGGTGACCTGCGCCTCGACGGCCTTGACCACGCGCGGCACCAGGCGGTCGTACACGGAGGCGTCCGCGATGACCCGCTGCACGGAGATGCAGGACTGGCCGCCCTGGTAGTTGGAGAAGGTCGCGATGCGCGAGGCGGCCCAGTCCAGGTCCTCGTCCGAGGAGAAGTCGCCGAGGACCACGGCCGCGCCGTTGCCGCCCAGCTCCAGGGTGCAGTGCTTGCGCGGCACCGAGTCCATGATCGCGTAACCGACCTTGTCGGAACCGGTGAAGGAGATCACCGGCATCCGCTCGTCCTGGACCAGGGCGGGCATCTTGTCGTTGGCGACCGGCAGGATGCTCCACGAACCGGCGGGCAGCTCGGTCTCGGCCAGCAGCTCGCCGAGGATCAGGCCGGAGAGCGGGGTCGCGGGCGCGGGCTTCAGGATGATCGGCGCGCCGACCGCGATGGCCGGGGCGATCTTGTGCGCGCAGAGGTTCAGCGGGAAGTTGAACGGCGCGATGCCGAGGACGACGCCCTTCGGGAAGCGGCGGGTCAGCGCGAGCCGGCCCTGGCCGCCCGCGTCGGTGTCCAGACGCTGGGCCTCGCCCCCGTTGAAGCGGCGGGCCTCCTCCGCGGCGAACCGGAAGACGGAGATCGCGCGGCCCAGCTCGCCGCGGGCCCACTTGATCGGCTTGCCGTTCTCGGCGGAGATCAGCTGGGCGATCTCCTCGGTGCGCTCGACCAGGCGGTTCGACACATGCGTGAGGGCCGCCGCGCGGACGTGGGCCGGGGTCGCGGCGAACTCGTCGCGCACGGCGTAGGCGGCGGCGACGGCCTCCTCCACCTGGGCGTCGGTCGGGACGGCTGCCTTGCCGACGAGGCGCCCGTCCCAGGGCGAGGTGACGTCGAGGGTGGTCTCGCCGGTGGTCTGGCGACCGGCGAGCCAGAAGGCGTGGATGGAAGTCATGTCGAGTCCCGGCCCTTCCGCGGAGGTGTGTCTGGGGGTACGTGCCTCACCGTAGGGGTTGGGGGTGGTGGGGGCGTTTGTCCTGCGCGGAGTACTGGGGCGTGGGCCTGCACCGGTTTGTATGTGTGCTGGTTCTGGCCCCTGGGCCTTGGGCTTGGGGGGGCTTGGGGGGGCTTGTTCTTTTGCTGCGGGTGGGTGGGGGCTTGTCGCGCAGTTCCCCGCGCCCCTTACGGGGCCAGTGGGGGCTTTTGGCTGCGGGAGCTCGGGGGTTGCACACGCCGTTCCCCGCGCCCCTTACGGGGCTGGTGAGGGCTTGGTGCGTCGTTGCCCGCGCCCCTTACGGGGCCAGTGGGGGCTTTTGGCTGCGGGAGCTCGGGGGTTGCG
>NZ_JBHYJI010000044.1:71205-75615 GCF_042740435.1 Streptomyces sp. NPDC059002
CGCGCGCCGTTCCCCGCGCCCCTTACGGGGCTGGTGGGGGCCTGGCGCGTCGTTCCCCGCGCCCCTTACGGGGCTGGTGAGGGCTTGGTGCGTCGTTCCCCGCGTCCCTTGCGGGGCGCGCCGTGTGGGGGCGTCAGTCTGAGCCCATTGAGGTTGCTTTTAGGGAGAGCCAGAGCTCCATGCGGACGTCGGGGTCGTCCAGGGAGCGGCCGAGGATTTCTTCTACGCGGCGCATGCGGTAGCGGAGGGTGTGGCGGTGGACGCCGAGGTCGGCGGCGGCGGCGTCCCACTGGCCGTGGCGGGAGAGCCAGGCGCGGAGGGAGGCGACCAGGTCGCCGCGGCCGGTCGCGTCGTGTTCGTGCAGGGCGCGGAGCAGTCCGTCGGCGAAGGCCCGCACCGCGTCGTCGGCGAGCAGCGGCAGGACGGATCCGGCGGCCAGTTCCTCGTGTTCGACGAGGGCGCGGCCGCGTCTGCGGGCGACGGACAGGGCCTGTTCGGCCTGCTTGTAGGCGCTGGCGGCGGCGATCGGTCCTGCCGGTGCGGACAGGCCCATCACCAGTTCGGCCTCCTCGCCGGACGCGGCCGGGGACTCGGCGGGTGTGCCGACGCGGCCCGCTTCCAGGGCCGCCGCGTACGCGGCGCAGGCCCGCACTCCGGCGCCGCCGTCCACGGCGAGGAGCACGAGGCGTTCGCCGTACGGGACGACGAGCAGGGCCTCGCCCGCGCGGGCGGCCGCGGCCTCGACGACGTCGACGAGCGCGGCGAGCGGGTCGGTGCCGTGCGCCTCCGCGGCCGCGAGGACGGCAGCGGGCGGCGGGGCGACGGGGCGTGCGCCCTCGTCCTGCGTCTCGCCGTCGCCCGCGGTCCCGGTGGCCCCCGCCCCCGCGGCGCCCTCGGCCCCGGCCCGCACCCGCGCGGCCGACGCGGACGCCACCTCGGCGACGACGAGCCGGAAGGGGGCGTCGAGGAGCCCGCCGTACAGGTCGCCCGCGACGGTGCGTGCGTGGTCGGGCTCTCCCGCGAGCAGCATCCGCAGCACGGCCGCGCCGATCCGCTGCTCGGCGGCGTGCAGCGAGCGGGAGCGTTCGGTGGTCAGGGTGAGCAGGGCGATGGCGGAGTGCACCGCGTACCGCTCGGCGGTGCCGAGGGTGGACGCCGTGCCGACGGCGAGCGCGGCGCGCGGTCTGCGGCCCGTGCCGAGGGAGTGGAGTTCGACCCGGTCCTCGGCGCCCGCGACGACGGAGCTGGCGGGCGCGGGCCGCTCCCGCAGGCGTTCGACGTCGGCGGTCAGGCGACCCGCCCTGCGCGAGGCCCACTCCGGTGCGGTGGCGACGACGGCGCCGGACGCGTCGTACAGCGCGGCCCAGCCGTCGACCTGTCCGGCGAGGGCGAGCAGGAGCCCTTCGGGGCCGTCGCTCAGTGCCTGCTTGGTCAGCTCGCGCTGGGCGGCGAAGCCCGCGGTCACCGCGCGGTACTGCTCGGCGGCGATGGAGGCGGACACGGCCTTGCTGATGGCGAGGAACGGGGTGCGCCGCGGGACCTCGATGAGCGGCAGGTCCGCCTCGGTCGCGGCGTCGAGCAGGGCCTTGGGGATGTCGGGGTAGTGGACGCCGACGGCGAAGCCGAGCCCGACGACACCGGCGCCCGCGAGCCGCTTCACATAGCGCCGCATGACGTCCGGGTCCTCCGCGTCCAGCTTGAGCGCGGTGATCAGGAGCAGTTCGCCGCCCTCCATGTAGGGCACAGGGTCGGCGAGTTCGCTGGCGTGCGCCCAGCGCACGGGGGTGTCCAGGCGTTCCTCGCCCGCGCGCACGGTCAGCTTGAGCGCGGAGTGGTGGACGAGCGAGGCGAGCGTGGGCGGCATGGGACCTTCAGGTCTGCGGCAGGCGGGGCGGGCGGGTTCCCGGCCCCCGGGGTGCGGGCGCCGGGATGTGGATCTTTTGGCCGGTCCGTATGAACGACCTGTGTCGATTCTGCCTCACCGTACGGTGCGCCCGAGACCGAACACCTCGTACGTGCGAGGCGGAAACCCGCCCTCCGTGGACGGCCCGGGTGCCCCGCGCCCGCCGCTTCAGGCCCGCAGGTCCACGAGCAGCGGCGGCGCGTACTCCCCCCGTACATCGGTCAGCGACAGCACCGCGTGCCCGGGCGGCACCCCGTGCGCCAGCTCGGAGGCCGACCAGCGCTCGCGTTCGACCTGGCGGACGGTGACGGCGCGGGCGGTCGGGGCGTTGCCCGTGATGACACGGCGCAGCATGTGCACGGTCTTGCCCAGCGGGGTCTCGGCGATGATCTGCCGGTCGGTGACATCGCGTGCCTCGGTCCACTCCTTGCCCCAGACCTCCGCGAAGTCCTGCCCGTCCCACGGGGTGAGCCCGGCGAGCGCCATGCGGCAGCCGATCGCGCCGAGCAGCGGGGTGCGCAGCGGCCTGGGTACGTCGTCGAGCGTACGCAAGGTCATGACGACGCCCGCGTTGGCGGACCGCAGGCGCTGGATGCGGCGTACGGATTCCGGGGTGACCGTGCCCGACGCGTCGTCGAGGACGAGGCAGGCGAAGAGCGAGCGGTCCTCGCGCACGGCGGCGCTCGCGGTGAACTGGGCGAGCACGAGGCGGGCCAGGATCCGCGAGGCGTCGGCGTGGCCGCGCTCGGGCAGGTCGATGCGGACGCGGACGGGGTGGTCGAGGGCCCGCAGCGAGAAGGGCGAGCTCTGGCCCGTCGTGTCGAAGAAGGCGGCGAAGGCGGGCCGGTCGAGCAGGGCGATGCGGTCGGCGAGGACCGCGCCCGGGTCGCCGGGGTGGCCCAACTGCCGCTCCCGGGCGTCGAGTTCGCGGATCATCGCGTCCTGCCCCACCTCCTGGAGCGCCTTGCGCAGGGCGCCGAGCGGGCCGGGGGAACCGTCGAGCAGGGCGCGCAGCTCCGGCACGGAGGGGAAGCGCCGGTGGACGGCGGCGTAGGGGCCGAGGAGCTGGGCCAGGCAGGTCGTGGAGCGGCGGCTGTCCCCGCTGGGGTGCGGGTCGACGAGGTCGCCGACGAGCGCTTCGGCGAGCACGGCGGCCGCCTCGTCGGGGTCGCTGGTGCCGCCGTACAGATCCAGGTCGTACGCGGAGTCGGGGTGGCCGACGCGCACCACCACGTCGTAGTCCTCGGTGGGCCCGAGCCCCGCGCCCGCCGCCCCGACGACCACCACGGCGGCCCGCCCGGCGAGCGCCCCGAGGCAGAGCGACTCGGCGAGCGGCCACACCACGCGGGCGGTCTTGCCGGAGCCGCCGGGTCCGACGGCGAGCAGCGAGGTGCCGAGCAGGTCGGGTCCGAGGGCGAGGCCGGTGCCGCGGTAGGCGTAGGGGTTGCGCGCGTCGTCGGCGGTCGTGCCGATCCGCACCTGCGCGGTGGCGAGGTCGTGCCGGGCGGCCCTGGCGGGCAGGTCTCGGTCGCCCGAGGGGTGCGGACAGGCGCGGGCACCGTCGCGTACGACGGCGTCGGTGAAGGCGGTCAGCGGACTGCGTCCGGCGCGCACGGACCGCCAGGCCCGCGCGATCCTGGCGTGGTCCACGTCCCGCATCAGACCGGCCCCCGCGTCGGCGGCGAGCCGGTCGGCGGCGGCCTCGGCGCCCGCCGCCCGCAGCTGGGGCCAGCGGGCGGGGTCCTCCTCGGGTGCGGGCAGCGGTGCGGGGGCCTCGCGGCGGCGCAGATGGGGGGCGACGAAGCGCCGCCAGACCTCGCCCCAGCGGCCGATCTTGCCGACGCCGATCATGATGACGAAGGCGATGAGGGTGTAGTAGCTGTACCAGACGAACGCGTTGCCGACCTTGTTGTGCGCGTAGATCCAGGCGTCGGGCAGGAAGAGTTCGAGCGGCAGGACCCACCAGCCGCCGAGGTAGCCGTTCCACAGCAGGGACCAGATCAGCCATCCCACGAGGAAGGAGATCAGCGCCCCGCTGAGCAGCTGCCGGGTCGGTACGACCTCGGGTTCCTGCGCGGGCCGCGGCTGGTGCGCGAAGCGCCAGATGCCGGGCGCCGCGGCCGGCCGCGGCGCCCGCAGCCAGGCGAGGAAGGCGGCCCCCTCGGGCAGCGGCGGGGCGCCCGGGGCCCGCGCGGGACGCGGCGGAAGTCCGGGTGCGGGCACCCCTGACTGCGGTGCCACGGCCCCGGGCGGAGGCGCCGCCGGGCGCGGCACCGGTGTGGCGTGTGTGCCGCGTGCGTCGTGCGTGCCGTCGGAGTCCATGCCCCTTGCCCCCTGACCAGCCGATCTGTTGTTTCGCGGGTCAATCTAGTGCCCCGGCAGGGGGAGTTCGCCGGATACGCGCCCGGGCCTGCGGCGATCCGGCGCCGCCGAGCCGTGCGATCCGGCGCCGCCGAGCCGTGCGGGGCGGACCCGCCGAGCCGTACGAGGCGGACCCTCCGAGCCGT
>NZ_JBHYJI010000044.1:75713-79473 GCF_042740435.1 Streptomyces sp. NPDC059002
CGCCGAGCCGTGCGGGGCGGACCCGCCGAGCCGTACGAGGCGGACCCTCCGAGCCGTACGAGGCGGACCCTCCGAGCCGTGCGGGGCGGACCCGCCGCTATGTCCACGACGGACAACCGCCACGGCCAACGACTCCCCCATGGAGCATGCCCACCCCTTGGCCGCGCCCCTAACCTGCGAAGAAAGCAGTAGAGCGTCCGTATCGTCGCCCCACCCCCAGGAGCCCCCCATGACTGCCCTTCCGCAGGAGCGTCGCGTCGTCACCGCCATCCCCGGTCCGAAGTCGCAGGAGCTGCAGGCCCGCCGCACCGCCGTGGTCGCCGGTGGCGTGGGCTCGGTCCTTCCCGTGTTCGCCGCGCGCGCGGGCGGCGGCATCATCGAGGACGTCGACGGCAACCGTCTGATCGACTTCGGTTCCGGCATCGCCGTGACGTCCGTCGGCGCCTCCGCCGAGGCCGTGGTGCGCCGGGCGAGCGCGCAGCTGCAGGACTTCACCCACACCTGTTTCATGGTCACGCCGTACGAGGGGTACGTGGCCGTCGCCGAGGCGCTCGCGGAGCTCACGCCGGGTGACCACGAGAAGAAGTCGGCGCTGTTCAACTCCGGTGCCGAGGCCGTCGAGAACGCCGTCAAGATCGCCCGTGCGTACACCAAGCGCCAGGCCGTCGTCGTCTTCGACCACGGCTACCACGGCCGCACCAACCTCACGATGGCGCTGACCGCCAAGAACATGCCGTACAAGCACGGCTTCGGCCCGTTCGCGCCCGAGGTCTACCGCGTCCCGGTCGCCTACGGCTACCGCTGGCCGACCGGCGCCGAGAACGCCGGGCCCGAGGCCGCCAAGCAGGCCATCGACATGATCTCCAAGCAGGTCGGCGCCGACAACGTCGCCGCGATCATCATCGAGCCGGTGCTCGGCGAGGGCGGCTTCATCGAGCCCGCCAAGGGCTTCCTGCCGGAGATCGTGAAGTACGCCAACGACAACGGCATCGTCTTCGTCGCCGACGAGATCCAGTCCGGCTTCTGCCGCACCGGCCAGTGGTTCGCCTGCGAGGACGAGGGCATCGTCCCCGACCTGATCACCACCGCCAAGGGCATCGCGGGCGGCCTGCCGCTCGCCGCCGTCACGGGCCGCGCCGAGATCATGGACGCCGCGCACGCGGGCGGCCTCGGCGGCACCTACGGCGGCAACCCGGTGGCCTGCGCCGGTGCGCTCGGCGCCATCGAGACGATGAAGGAGCTCGACCTCAACGCCAAGGCGAAGGCGATCGAGTCGACGATGAAGGCCCGCCTGACCGCGATGGCCGAGAAGTTCGACATCATCGGCGACATCCGCGGCCGCGGCGCGATGATCGCCATCGAGCTGGTCAAGGACCGTACGACCAAGGAGCCGAACCCGGAGGCCACCGCCGCCCTGGCGAAGGCCTGCCACGCGGAGGGCCTGCTCGTCCTGACCTGCGGCACCTACGGCAACGTCCTGCGCTTCCTGCCGCCGCTGGTCATCGGCGACGACCTGCTGGCCGAGGGCCTGGACATCATCGAGGGCGCGTTCGCCGGCGTCTGACCGACCGGCCACCGTCAGGGCGGGCTCCGCATCGGCGGAACCCGCCCTGACGTGTGTGGACCCCGCGCGGTGGACCCGCCGTGACCTGGGGTGAGCGTCGGGGCCTGTGAAGAACGTGTGCGGGCCCCATGACGGGATGTCGTTCCGCCTGTCGGCCCGCAATCACCTGACGTACGGTTTCTGCAGATGAGAGAAACACCCCGCCCACAGGGGACTGTGGGCGACACCACGGCGGAGCCTCCCCAGCCCCGTCTTGGTCGTGCCCTCGCGCACACACCCGGAGCTTCAGGCTCCGGAACTCCTCACCGATCGGATGGCCGCCCGCCCCAAACCCCCCGGGGCGCGCGGCAACCCGGTCGACTCGGCCGCCCGGGAACCACCCCCCCCCTGTTCCCGGGCGGCCGACTCTTGTCCTCTCCCTGTGCGCGCTGCTCTTCGCGCTCCTCACCTGGCAGGTCGTCGCCGACGGGCCCCTGCGCCGCGCCGACGAACGCGCGGGCCGCGCCCTCGCCGACAGTCGCCTGCCGGACGCCGCCGCCGAGTTCTTCGCGGACCTCGGCAACATCACGGTCGCCGTTCCCCTGCTCGCGGCCGCCATCGCCTGCACGTCCTGGCACCGCCACCGGGCCGATGCGTTCCGCTGGTGGCTGCCGGGGCTCGCCGCCGCCGTCACGATGGCCGTGGTCCCCGCCCTGATCGCCCCGCTCAAGGCAGCCGTCGACCGCCCCGGCCCGCCCGGCATGGACGGCACAGGCGGCTTCTACCCCTCGGGCCACGCGGCGACCGCCACGGTCGCCTACGGGGCGGCGGTGCTCCTGCTCCTTCCGCTCCTGCGCGGCGCCTACGGACGCCGTGAACTGGTCATCGGCTGCGCCCTGTTGAACGTCGCGATCGGCTTCGGACTCGTGCGGCAGGGGTATCACTGGCCGCTGGACGTGGTGGCGTCCTGGCTGCTTTCGGGGATGTTGCTGCAGGGCATGGTGCTGGTCGTCGCGCGCGTCACCCGAAATACGCGTCGAAGTTCTTGGAGAACTCCCAGTTGTTGAAGCGGTCCCAGTTGATGGACCAGGTCATCAGGCCGCGCAGGGTGGGCCAGGTGCCGTGGGTCTGGTAGGAGCCGCAGTTGGTCTTCTTCGTCAGGCAGTCGAGGGCCTTGTTGACCTCGGTCGTGGGGACGTGGCCGTTGCCCGCGTTGACGGAGGCGGGCATGCCGATGGCGACTTTTTCCGGGGGCAGGGCGGGGAAGACGTTGTTCGTGTTTCCGGCCACCGGGAAGCCGGTCAGGAGCATGTCCGTCATCGCGATGTGGAAGTCCGCGCCGCCCATGGAGTGGTACTGGTTGTCCAGG
Source organism: Streptomyces sp. NPDC059002 (assembly GCF_042740435.1). Classification (NCBI taxonomy): domain Bacteria; kingdom Bacillati; phylum Actinomycetota; class Actinomycetes; order Kitasatosporales; family Streptomycetaceae; genus Streptomyces; species Streptomyces sp. NPDC059002. The sequence goes on from NZ_JBHYJI010000044.1 coordinate 78,626, forward strand.
CCCATGATCGGCCCGGAGTTGTAGTCCTGGACGTGCAGCAGCGTGAGGTCGTCGCGCAGGGCGTGGATGACCGGCAGATAGGCGCCCGCGCGCGGGTCCTGGCCGCCCCATTTGCCGGTGCCGTAGAACTGGTAGCCGAGCTGCACGAAGAAGGTCTCCGGGGCCATCGTGAGCGTGAAGCCGCTGCCGTACTTGGCCTTGAGGGTCTTCACCGCCGTGATGAGGTTCACGATCGACGGGGTCTTCGGGTTCTTGAAGTCCGTGTCGTCGGCGTTCAGTGAGAGGGAGTGGCCCTCGAAGTCGATGTCCAGGCCGTCGAGTCCGTACTCGTCGATGATCGCGGAGACGGAGGAGACGAAGGTGTCGCGGGCCTGGGTGGTGGTGAGCTGCACCTGGCCGTTCTGGCCGCCGATGGAGATCAGGACCTTCTTGCCGGCCGCCTGTTTGGCCTTGACCGCGGCCTTGAACTCGTCCTTGGTCTCGACGTTCGGGCACTCGGTCTTGGGGCAGAGGCCGAAGCGGATGTCGCCGGAGGTCGCCGATGTCGGTTCGCCGAAGGCGAGGTCGATGATGTCCCAGCTGTCGGGGGTGTCCGCGAGCCGGGTGTAGCCCGAGCCGTTGGCGAAGCTGGTGTGCAGATAGCCGACGAGGGTGTGGTCGGCGGACGCCTGTGGCGTGGCGTCGGTGGCCTGGGCGGTCGCCGAGGTCACCGCGGGCGCGGTGAGCGCGAGGGCCGCGGCGAGGGCAAGGGTCGTACGTCTGAAGCGGCTTGTCAGCGAGCGGTCCACAACTGCCTAATGGGCAGTGAAGGGGCGGCACGAATCAAGCCCTACACAGAACCAGCGGTC
>NZ_JBHYJI010000045.1:0-78980 GCF_042740435.1 Streptomyces sp. NPDC059002
GCCCGATTCCCAGTCGAAGTGGGGTTGTCTTCCCGGCTGTTGGGCCGTTCCGACGTCTCAAACTCTAGCGGGTTTTCCCGGCGACTCATAATCGAGCCTTGGAATTGAATTCGGGCATGCCGAATGGGTTCCGTTGGGAGGTCGTGCAGAGTTTGATGTGCCGCTTTCCGCGGCGGGAGTGGCTGTCGCAGAACCGTTACGGCTCCGTGGCAACCCGAAGAACCTTACGGATCGGGCAGGTGACTGTCAAGCCCCACCGGGGACCCTTCAGTCCAGGTCGCTGAGGCGTCCGCCGGCGTCCGGCTGGGCGTGCTCCACCCGACGTAGAAGACGGGTCAGTACTTCACCCAGGACGCCGCGCTCCTCCTGCGACAGGTCCTGGAGGAGGTCCTCCTCGAAGACCGTGGCCAGGCGCATCGCCTCCAGCCACTTCTCGCGGCCCTCCGCGGTCAGCTCGACGATCACGCGGACACGGTTGGACTCGTCGCGGTCCCTGGTGACCAGGCCCTCCCCCACCATGCGGTCGATGCGGTGGGTCATGGCGGCCGGCGTGAGGCCGAGGCGCTTGGCCAGGTCCCCGGGGCCCATTTGGTACGGGGCTCCGGAGAGGACCAGGGCCTTGAGGACCTCCCACTCGGCGTTGCTGATGCCGAGGGTCGCGGTCTGGCGGCCGTAGGCGACGTTCATGCGGCGGTTCAGGCGGCCGAGGGCCGAGACGATCTCCTCGACCTGGGGGTCGAGGTCCTGGAACTCCCGCTGGTACGCGGCGATCTGCTCTTCAAGTGTCGGCTCACTTGGGCCGGGGGTGTCACCCATGGGCCGAGTATGGCACGGCCCTGCTTGGCATTGAAGTCCTTCAGTGTGTATTGTTTAGACCCTAACTTTAGCTTCGAAGTCTTCACGTCTAACTCCTAAGGCAGGTGAAAGTGACCAGGGCGATGGGCGCACAGATGCGCCGGATCCATGTGGGCAACGCACTGAGTGCGTTCGGTCTCGGCTTTACCGTCCCCTTCCTGTACGTCTACGTGGCGCAGGTGCGGGATCTCGGTGCGGTGACGGCGGGTCTTGTGCTCGCCGCCTTCGCCGTGGCCGCTCTGATCGTGCTGCCGTTCTCCGGTCGGGCCATCGACCGACGGGGGCCGCTGCCCGTACTGATCGTCGCGCTGTTCTCCGCCGCCGTGGGTGCGATGAGCCTCGGGCTCTCGAGCAGCCCGGAGTTCGTCCTCGTCTCGGCCGGTCTGCTCGGGGCCGGTCAGGCCGTGATGCAGCCCGCGCTCGCCACGATGATCGTGGAGTGCTCCACCCCGGACACCCGCACGCGCGCCTTCGCCACGCAGTTCTTCCTGCAGAACCTGGGACTCGGCGTCGGCGGTCTCATCGGCGGCCAGATCGTGAAGCACGAGCGGCCCGGCGACTTCACGCTGCTCTTCGCCATCGAGACGGTCATCTTCCTGGTGCTCATCGCCGTGATGCTGACCGCGCGCATGCCCCGCTCCGCGCGGATCGCCGATGCCACCCCGCAGGCGCGGGGCAGCATGAAGGACGTCTTCCGCAACCGCGTCATGGTGCAGCTGTGCGTCCTGGGCTTCGTGGTCTTCTTCGCCTGCTACGGACAGTTCGAGTCGGGCCTTTCGGCGTACGGCGTGGAGGCCGCGGGCATCTCGCCCTCGACGCTCGGCATCGCCCTCGCCGCGAACACCGGCGCCATCGTGATCGCGCAGTTCGCGGTCCTGCGGTTCGTCGAGCGGCGCAAGCGCTCCCAGGTCATCGCGTCCGTCGGGCTCATCTGGGCCGTGGCGTGGATCGCCGCGGGCTACGCGGGGATGGGACACGGCAGCCAGGCCATGGCCACCGCCGCGTTCATCTCGACGTACGCCCTGTTCGGTCTCGGCGAGACGATGCTCGCGCCGACCGTCGCCCCGCTGGTCGCCGATCTCGCGCCGGAGTCGATGGTCGGGCGCTACAACTCGGCCTTCGCCCTGGTCAAGCAGCTGGCCCTGGCGGTGGGACCGGCCGTGGGCGGGCCGATGGGTGCCACGCTGCACGCGCCGTACATCGTGATGTTCCTGCTGTTCTCGCTGGGCATCACCGTGCTCGCGCTGCGGCTCGGGCGCCAGCTGACGCCCCTGCAGAACCACCCGTACAAGGAGAGCAGCAAGGTCGTCGCGCAGGGCACTCCTGAGCCGGTCACCACGAGTTCCTGAGCGGGTCGATCCCGAAAAGCGCCCCTCCGTAGGCCCCGGTTTTCGAACCGGGGCCTACGCGCGTGGGAGGGCGAATTCGCACCAGACCGCCTTGCCGCCGCCCGGTGTGCGGCGCGAGCCCCAGCTGGAGGCGATCGTGGCGACGATGGCGATGCCGCGTCCCGCCTCGTCGGCCGGTTCGGCGCGGCGGCGGCGCGGCAGGTGGTCGTCGCCGTCGGTGACCTCGATGATCAGGCGGCGATCGGTGCGGCGCAGCCGGAGCCGCATCGGCGGGGTGCCGTGCTGGAGGGAGTTGGCGACCAGTTCGCTGGCCGCCAGGACGCCCAGGTCGTGCAGCTCCGGGGAGAAGCGCCAGCTGGCGAGGACTCCCGTGGCGAAGGCACGCGCGCGTGGTGCCGCCTCCACGCCGCCGAGCAGCTCCAGGGCGGCGTTGCGGAAGAGCTCCGCGTCCGAGCCCGTGCGGGCCGGGTGCTGGAGGACCAGGACGGCGACGTCGTCGTCATGGTCGGCGGTCACTCCCAGGGCGCGGATCAGCCGGTCGCACACCACTTGGGGGGTGCCGGTCGCGCCGGCGAGGGCGCGCTCCAGGGAGGCCACTCCTTCGTCGATGTCCTCGCTGCGCCGCTCGACCAGGCCGTCGGTGTAGAGGACGGCGGTGGAGCCGGGGCTGAGCGGCACGGAGCCCGAGGTGTGCATCCAGCCGCCGGTGCCGAGCGGGGGTCCTGTGGGCTCCTCGGCGCGGTGGATCACGCCGTTCTCGTCGCGGACGAGGATGGGCAGGTGCCCCGCGGACGCGTAGACGAGGCTTCCTTCGTTCGGGTCGTGCACCGCGTAGACACAGGTGGCGATCTGGCTCGCGTCGATCTCGGCGGCGAGGCCGTCCAGGAGCTGGAGGACCTCGTGCGGGGGCAGGTCGAGCCGGGCGTAGGCGCGGACGGCCGTGCGGAGCTGGCCCATGACGGCCGCCGCGCGCACGCCGCGTCCCATCACGTCGCCGATGACGAGGGCGGTGCGGCCGCCGCCGAGCGTGATCACGTCGTACCAGTCGCCGCCGACCGCGGCCTCGGTGCCGCCCGGCTGGTACGTGGCGGCGATGCGCAGGTCGTCGGGCTGCTCCAGCTCCTGGGGCAGGAGGGACTTCTGGAGGGTGACGGCCGTCTCGCGCTGGGCGCGCTCGCTGGTGCGCAGGCGCTCGGCGGCCTCGGCGTGGTCGGTGACGTCGGCGGCGAACACCAGGACGCCGCCGCCCTCTTCGGGGCCCGCGGCGGAGCCGCCGAGCGGCAGCGTCACGGGGGTGCACGTGAAGGTGTACGAGCGGCCGCCGGGCGCCTTGCGGGACTTGACGGTGCGTGGCTTGGAGCTGCGCAGGACCTGGTCCAGGAGCGGCAGCAGGCCCAGTTCGTCCAGCTCGGGCAGCGCGTCGCGCGCGGGTTCGCCGACGGGGCGGGGGCCGAAGGCGGCCACGTAGGCGTCATTGACGTACGCGATGCGGTGGTCGGCGCCGTGCACGAGGGCGACGAGGGCCGGGATGTGGTCGAGGACGTCGCGGGCGGGCAGTTCGTCGATCTCGCCGACGGGCAGGGGATCCGCTCCGTCGGCGGGCCGCTCGGCGCGGGCCGCCGGGACGGAGCTCTCGCCCCGCTGTGCCGGGGAGGTTCCCTGTTCGGTCCGCGCGGCTGCGCGGCGCTGCGTTCCGGGGAGCCGGGCGCTCCAGCGCGTGAAGTTCACTGCGGTAGGCCTCGTGGTGTCGCTTCTGGATCGGAAACACAGCATGTCGAGGGGCGCACGGCCCCGGTGTCGGCCTGACGGCCCGCCCATGGTCACACGAACAGTCTGGCCGACCGGACTGACATCCGTCAGACGCCGGTCCTGTACGGGGAGTTCCTGACTCCGGTCAGGAGGACTCCTTCGGGCGCTCGCCCCCGGCCGCGAGTTCGAACTCCGCACGGGGATGTTCGAGCGACCCCAGGGAGACGATCTCGCGTTTGAACAGGCCGGACAGGGTCCATTCGGCGAGCACACGGGACTTGCGGTTGATGGTCGGCACTCTGCTCAAGTGGTAGACGCGGTGCATGAACCAGGCAGGGTAGCCCTTCAGCTTGCGTCCGTAGACGTGCGCGACACCTTTGTGCAGTCCCAGGGACGCCACCGAGCCGACGTATTTGTGCGTGTAGTCCTGAAGGGGCTGCTTGCGCAGGGACGCGGTGATGTTGTCGCCGAGGGTCTTGGCCTGGCGTACCGCGTGCTGGGCGTTGGGCGCGCACTCCTTGCCGGGTTCGTCGGCGGTGACGTCGGGGACGGCGGCGGCGTCTCCCGCTCCCCACGCGTGCGTGGCGCCGTCGACGGTCAGCTGCGCGGTGCACTTGAGGCGGCCGCGTTCGTTCAGCGGCAGTCCGGCCGCGGCGAGGACGGGGTGCGGTTTGACCCCGGCGGTCCACACGACGGTCCTGGTGGGGAAGCGTGCGCCGTCGCTGAGCACCGCCACCCGGTCCTCGCACGAGTCAAGGCGGGTCTCCAGGCGTACGTCGATATTGCGCCGTCGCAGCTCGCGCACGGTGTACTTGCCCATCGCCTCGCCGACTTCGGGCAGGATCCGGTCGGAGGCCTCGACGAGGATCCACTTCATGTCCTCGGCCTTGACGTTGTGGTAGTACCGCGCGGCGTAGCGCGCCATGTCCTCCAGCTCGCCGAGTGCCTCGACGCCCGCGTAGCCGCCGCCCACGAAGACGAAGGTCAGGGCGGCGTCGCGGACCGCGGGGTCGCGGGTCGACGAGGCGATGTCCATCTGCTCGATGACGTGGTTGCGCAGGCCGATGGCCTCTTCGACGGTCTTGAAGCCGATGGCGTAGTCGGCGAGGCCGGGCACGGGCAGGGTGCGCGCGATGGAGCCGGGTGCCAGGACGATCTCGTCGTACGCGATGTCGACGGCGCCCGTGCCTTCCTCCTCGGTGGCGAGCGTGGTGAAGGTCGCGGTGCGCTTGGCGTGGTCGACCGAGCTGACCTCGCCGATGACGATGCGGCATTTGTCGAGGACGCGGCGCAGCGGGACGACGACGTGGCGCGGCGAGATGGATCCGGCCGCCGCCTCGGGCAGGAAAGGCTGATACGTCATGTACGGCTCGGGCGTGATCACGACGATCTCGGCCTCACCCCGCTTGAGCTCCGGCTTCAGCTTCCGCTGAAGGCGCAGGGCGGTGTACATGCCGACGTAGCCGCCGCCGACGACGAGAATGCGCACAGGTTCCGGGGATACGGGGGTCGTCCCCCGGGAGATCGCAGCCTTCACCATCCCATGACGCACCCGGCTTCGGAGTTTGTCCACAGGCCCGGCAATTTGTGTGACCGGACGTGCCGCGCGGCGGGCGGTCGGCCGCTTGTCGTGCGGCATGAAAGGTGTGCAGGTCAGCGGGTGCGGGGAGGGTACGGGGGTGGGGTGTAATACGGCCTGAAAAGGTGCGTACTCCGATCGGGGGGCGCTCCGTGCGGAACCCACCTCTTCTGAATTGACTCTGGCTCAACTATGTTCGTGTGACGTCGGGGTGTCGGGGGATGCGCTCGTCGAGCCGAGAATCCGGGCTCGCGGAAGGGCTCGCTCCTCACACGCCGGTTGCCAATGGCGGGGAGTGTCTCCGGGGGGAGACGTCATTACCGGGGGAACGTGTATGCACATTCAGGAGACCCACTGGACTTCCGCTGCCGCATCGGCATCTGCCGTCGGCCCGAGCGGGAACGGACGTGACATGGGGGAAGGAGCGCGCACGACACCTTTGCGTGTCGACGCACAGCGCAATCTCGAACATGTACTTCGAGCGGCACGCGAAGTCTTCGGCGAGCTGGGTTACGGCGCGCCGATGGAAGATGTCGCGCGCCGCGCGCGGGTCGGCGTCGGCACTGTCTACCGACGCTTCCCGAGCAAGGACGTGCTGGTCCGGCGCATAGCCGAGGAGGAGACCTCCCGGCTGACCGACCAGGCGCGTGCGGCGCTCGGGCAGGAGGACGAGCCGTGGTCGGCGCTCTCGCGCTTCCTGCGGACGTCCGTGGCATCGGGTGCGGGCCGGCTGCTGCCGCCCCAGGTGCTGCGGGTGAGCGTCGAGGACGGCGCCGCCCAGGAGGACGAGGTGCGGGTGCCGCAGCAGCGGCAGTCGACCCCGGACTCGCCCGAGCTGCGCCTGATCGAACAGCGCCAGGCGCCCGTCGAGGAGTCGACCTCCGCGGCGGCCGCCGCGGGTGACGACGCGGGGGCGGCGACGCTGCTCGACGTCGTCGGACGCCTCGTCGAGCGGGCCCGTGCCGCGGGCGAGCTGCGGCCGGACGTGACGGTGTCGGACGTGCTGCTGGTGATAGCGACGGCGGCGCCTTCGCTGCCGGATGCGGCGCAGCAGGCCGCGGCCTCTTCGCGGCTGCTCGACATCCTGCTCGAAGGGCTGCGGTCGCGGCCCGCGTAGCGGATCGGGGCGCCCGTGCGGTCATCTCATCCGGTGGGGGGGCTCAACTCCCCGTACGACAAAGGTTGTTGAGCCTTCCCCGAATGAGTGAACGGTAGTGCTCGATTTCGGGAAGTCGCCCCGGATGGGTGGTTGCCCGTCTTCACTGTCGGCCTGAGCGCGGCTGTATGGCACTCTTTCCCGGTGTCGGGTCTGAGTGTGCAACCGGGGGCGTTCCGCGATGAGTGTTGACGGTCGGGACGAGCCGTCCGGCGGCTTCGGCGAGGAATCCCCCTCGGGAAGCGGCGGCACGGAGACCGGTGGGCTGCCGTCGCGGCAGGTGCCGAGTCAGGGCGGTCCCGGCGGCAGTGCGGGGACTCCGGTGTCGGGCGGCGATCCCAGTGTGCCCTCGCAGCGTGAGGGCGGCGTGGGTGCGGTGCCGCCCGCGAGCGGTGAGGCGCCGCTCTCCGACGCCGACTTGATCGCGGGCATGCGCGCGGGCGACGACTCGGCGTACGAGGAGTTGTACCGCAGGCATGCCGAGGCCGTCCGGCGCTACTCCCGCACCTGCTGCCGGGACGCGCACACCGCCGACGACCTGACCGCCGAGGTCTTCGCCCGCATGCTGCAGGCGGTGCGCGGCGGCAGCGGGCCCGAGCACGCGGTCCGCGCCTATCTGCTGACCACGGTGCGGCGCGTCGCCGCCGGGTGGACGAAGTCGGCGAAGCGCGAGCAGCTGGTCGACGACTTCGCGGTGTTCGCCGCGCAGGCGTCGCGCAGCGCCGAGGTGTCCGACGACGACACGCTCGACCTGGGCGCGGACGTCCGTGCGATGCACGAGGCCGAGCAGTCCATGGCCATGCAGGCGTTCCGGAGTCTGCCGGAGCGCTGGCAGGCCGTGCTGTGGCACACGGAGATCGAGGACGAGTCGCCGAGCGACGTCGCCACGCTCTTCGGTCTCGACGCGAACGGCACGCGGGTCCTTGCGAGCCGTGCCCGCGAGGGCCTCAAGCAGGCCTATCTGCAGGCGCATGTGAGCGCCACGCTCACCGAGAGCGAGGAGTGCGCGCGCTACGCCGACCGGCTCGGCGCCTATGCCCGCGGCGGTCTGCGCACCCGTGCCGAGCGGGGCCTGCGCAAGCACTTGGAGGAGTGCGCCAAGTGCCGCCTCGCGGCAGGCCAGATCAAGGAAGTCGCCAGCGGCATCCCCGCGGTCGTGCCGATCGCGGTCATCGGCTGGTTCGGTGCCGCCGGGTACGCGAAGGTGGCCGCGCTCATCGGTGGCGGCGCGGCCGGAGCCGGTGCCGCGGGAGCCGCGGGCGCGGCCGCCGCGAGCGGGTCGTCCGGGGGTGCCGCCGGTGGCGGTGCCGCCGCGTCCGAAGGGCTCGGGGCCCCGGCGAAGGCCGGTATCGCGGCGAGCGTCGTCGTGGCGGCCGGGGTCGCCGCGGCGATCGCGCTGACCGGTGGCGGCGGCAAGTCCAAGGCGGATCCGCCGCCGAAGGAGCCGGTGGTGTCCGAGTCGATCGTGCCGCAGAAGCCGCCGCCCCCGAAGCCGAAGCCCAAGCCGACTCCGCCGCCCCCCGCGCCGAAGCCGGCCCCGAAGCCCACCCCCACGCCGAAGCCGAAGCCGCCCGTCAAGGAGAAGCCCAAGCCGAAGCCGCCGCCCCCCGCGCCGCCCAAGCCCAAGCCGACCCCGCCGAAGCCCACCCCTACTCCGACACCGACGCCGACCCCCACACCGGCGCCGAAGGTCTACCAGTGGAACGAGCTGGAGTACGGCGCCATGGGTGACGGCACCAAGCCTGAGATGCGGCTCGGCGAGAGCAGCTGGGTGTGGCAGCGCTGGGGCATGTCGATCGCCGACAAGCAGTACGGGCACGGGGTGACCGTGCACGGCGAGTCCTCCGTCACGATCGACCTGAACCGCAGCTGTTCGACGTACGACGCGCTCGTCGGTGTCGACGACATGACGATGGGGCTCGGCGCGCTGCGCTTCTCCGTGTACGCGGACGGGGCGCGGCTGTGGCAGTCGCCGCTGATGAAGGGCGGCGACCCCGCGGTGCCGGTGCAGGTGAGCCTGACCGGGCGCAAGACGATCCGCCTGGTCGTGGAGCCGCACACGCCCTTCGACTCGGTGGCGCTCGCGGACTGGGCACAGTCCCGGCTGCACTGCGGCTAGGGCCTGTCCGGCGGATCCGGGCCCTAGGGCAGCGCCGCGGCCAGTTCCGCGAAGACGTCGTCGGTCGTCAGTGTGCTGCCCGCGGTGGACTCGGTGTCGTAGCGATGGGCGCCGAGGGCGGTGCGGGCCTCCCGTTCGACCCTCTTCGCTTCGGCCGCCGCTCGCGCCGGGCGCCGGTAGCCGCTGCGCAGGCGTGTGCCCGCGGCCAGTACGCGGACCGCGCGCGCGTGCTGGCCGAGATCGCTCAGGAGCGTGGCGGCGCTGTCCGTGAGCGAGGCCATGATCATCTCGGAGCACTGGCTGGCCACGGCGTCCCGCAGCGCCTCCGCCAGGACCGGCAGGCCCGCTTCCGGGCCGCGGGTGAGGGCGAGGACCTGGGCCTCGAGACCGCTCAGGGCCGCGGCGAACTGCGGCGGCGGGGTACCGACCGCGGAATCGCGGCGGGCCTCGTCGCACAGCTCCCTTGCCAGCGTGGAGTCGCCCTCGTCCAGGGCCATCATCGCCCGCAGCAGCCGTACGAAGGCGCGTGACTCCATCACCCCGTACCGCTCGGCCTCCGTGCTCGCCTCGTCCAGGATCTTCTCCGCGACGGCCGTGCTGCCCTCGTGGTAGGCGCTCTCGGCGAGCCGGGCCATCAGGAAGGACGTCTCGGCATAGGCACCCACTTCGTAGGCGAGCCGCAGCCCTTCCTCGTAGGCGAGGCGGGCCTCCGCGTAGTGGCTGCGGGCCAGCGCCGCCTCGCCCGTCACACTGCTCACCTGGGCGCGCAGCCAGCGGTCGCCGACGCGGTGGCTCAGGATCCGGAGTTCCTCGATGTCCTCGTCGACGCCCGAGAGGTTGCCCGGTGTGTCGACGGCCATGTGCGTACGGAACATCAGGACGACGCTGAGCTCCCAGTCCCCGCCGTACCTACGGCAGTTGGCCATGGAGCGCTCCAGGGCGGGGCGGGCGTCCTTCGGCAGGCCGCCGGTGAAGAAGATGGTGAACGGCCAGATGATGCCGGGGAAGCGGGCGGACTCGGGGACCGGCCGGTCGAAGGCGTGCCGCACCCGCTCGACGTACGTCTTCTGGTCCTCGTCCGCGGCGAGCAGCGACCCGGTCGTCCTGGCCTCCTCGACCAGGAACAGATGGAGGAGGCGCAGGTTCATCCACGGCCAGTAGAGCGGATCGTCCTCGGTGACGTCGGTGATCGGCGGGGCCAGGCGCAGGATCCGGGTCAGCCACTCGACGCCCTCCCTGCGGTAGTTGCGCAGCCACCAGAACCAGGCGGTGTTCAGCGCCATCGCGATGGCCTGTCCGATGTCACCGGCCTCGATGGTGCGCAGGATGGCCGCGCGGATGTTGTCGAGCTCGGTCTCCAGGCGCTCGATCCACGGCAGTTGCTCGGCGGAGCGGAGCAGGGGCTCGGCCTTGGCGACGAGCGCGCCGAAGTACGCACGGTGCCGGGCCTGGGCGGCGGCGTGCAGTTCGGGGGCCTCGGCGGCGCGCTCCGTCGCGTACTCGTGGATGGTCTCCAGCATGCGATAGCGCATGCCGCCGTCCTCGGTCCCGTCGCCGGGGGTGGCGACGATCAGGGACTTGTCGACGAGCGCGCCGATCAAGTCCGTGGCGGGCCCGGTGCAGACCGCCTCGGCGGCCTCCAGGTCCCATCCTCCGGCGAAGACGGACACCTCGCGCAGCACCGTCCGCTCGGCCTCGCCGAGCAGGTCCCAGGACCAGTCGACGACGGCACGCAGGGTCTGCTGGCGGGGCAGCACCGTGCGGGCGCCGCTGGTGAGGAGGCGGAAGCGGTCATCGAGGCGGTCGGCAATCTGGCGCGGGGTGAGCAACCGCAGCCGGGCGGCGGCCAGTTCGATGGCGAGCGGCAGACCGTCCAGGCGGCGGCAGATCTCGGCGACGGCTTCGGCGTCCTGCCCGGGGTCGAAGCCGGGCCGCACCGCCATGGCCCGCTCGGTGAACAGGCGGTGCGCCGGGTCGGGCGGGAGCGGCTCGACGGGGCGCACGGACTCACCGGGCACGCCCAGGGGTTCGCGGCTGGTGGCGACGATGGTGAGGTCGGGGCAGTGGGTGAGGAGGGTCTCGGCGAGTTCGGCGGCGGCGCCGATCACGTGTTCGCAGTTGTCAAGGATCAGGACGAGGCTGCGGGGTGCGCAGTACTCGACGAGCAGGGCGACCGGGTCGTCCTGCGGGGCCGTCAACTCGCTGGTCATCAGGACGGTTTCGCGCAGTCGGAGCGCACTGACGACAGCGCCGGGCACCGCCTCGGGGTGGTCGAGCGGGGCGAGCTCGGCCAGCCAGGCGCTCGGCTGCCCGGCGGCGGCTTCCTCGGCGAGGCGGGTCTTGCCGGAGCCGCCGGGTCCGGTGAGGGTGACCAGGCGGGCTCTGTGCATGTCTGAACGGATGGCGGCGAGTTCGGGTTCCCGGCCGACGAAAGACGTCAGGCGGGCGCGGATGTTCCCGTTCCACTCGGGCCGCTCGCGGCGTTCTGGGCGCTCGGGTCGCTCTGGCTGCTCGGGTCGCTCGGACTGCTGCGGCTGTTCCCGCCGTTGCCACCCTTCCGACCTCTGAGGCTGCTGTGGCTGCTGCTGCGGCCGTTGTGCCCGCGGCGACCGCCGCACCTCCTCCTCCGGCAGCCTCAACAACTCCGCGTGCAATTCCCGCAGTTCGTGCCCGGGGTCCGCGCCGAGTCCCTCCGCGAGCGTGCGGCGCGCGTCCTCGTAGGCGGCGAGCGCGTCGGCTCCGCGGCCCGCGTCGCGCAGGGCGCGGATCAGCAGGGCGTGCAGCGACTCGTCGTACGGCTGGGCGGTGGTCAGCTCCCGCAACTCCGGTACGACCTCGGGGGCGTGCCCGAGCAGCAGGTCCGCCTCGATCCGCGCGCGGACGGCCTCGGCGCGGCGGGCCTCGGGCCGGGTGGCGGCGGAGCGGTCGGGCAGGTCGGCGAGTGCGGGCCCGCGCCACAGGGCGAGCGCCGCGCGCAGGACGCGGGCCGCGGTCTCCGGTTCCCCGCGGTCGAGCACGGCCCTGCCCTCGCGCGCGAGGCGTTCGAAACGGTGCAGGTCGACGTCGTCGGGGGCGACGGCGAGGCGGTAGCCGCCGGGGTCCGACGCGACGGCGTCCTTGCCGATGGCCCTGCGCAGCCGGCCGACCAGGGCCTGCAGGGCGGCGGGGGCGTCGGCGGGCGGGGCGTCGGCCCAGACCTCGTCGATGAGGGCGTGCACCGCGGTCGTGCGGTCGGCCCGCAGCGCGAGGGCGGCCAGCAGGGCGCGCAGCCGCGGGCCGCCCACGGGCAGGGGCGTGCCTTGTTCGTCGTACGCCTCGGTGGCGCCCAGGATTCCGTACCGCACCGGCTCATTCTCCCCGGCGCGGTGCGTGAGGGCGCGGGGTTTCCTTCCGGCCGAGTGGCGTGGGGCCGCAGGGAGCCCGGGCGCCCGGCTGCAGGGGGCCCTAGCGCCCGGCTCCTAGCGCTCCCCTCTGCGGAACCACGGTCCCCGTAGGAACTGCCCGTTGCCGTGCTGGAGTCCCCGTCCAGCACGTTCCTCTTCGCGACAGGAGGCGGCGCAGCCACAGCTCCGTGGAGACGAGGTCGGCCAGGCCGTCCAGCGGCAGCGGCTCGCCGTCGGCCGCCGAGCGCAGGGCCTTGCGTACGACACGGGCCTCGACCAGGCCCGCCTGGGCGAGCAGCGGGGTGTCGAAGAGGGCGATCAGGTCGTCCACCGCCACGCGCAGGCCGGTGCGGGCCGCCGCCGCGTTCGACGCGTGGGACGGGGCGCCCCAGCCGGGCGGCAGATCGGCGACTCCGGCGCCTTCGAGGACCGTGCGCAGGATCGCGGCCCGCGCCCCCGGCTGGACGCGCAGGGCCTCGGGGAGCGCGCGGCAGGCGCGGACGACCTGGTTGTCCAGGAAGGGCGCGTGCAGGCGCTGGAAGCGGACCTCGGCGGCCTGTTCCAGGACGCGGAGGTCGGCCGCGTGCCGGGCGAGGGCCGCCCGCGCGCGGAAGTCGCCGGGGCGCTGTCCCGGGTTGCCGCCAGGACGCATCGTCGTGTCCTGGAGGCGAACCGATACTTCAGCGAGGGCCTCGCCGGTCAGCCAGCGCGCGGCGGGTCCCGGTCTGGCCCATGCGAGGGCGGCGAGGGACGCCCCCACTGCTCCTCCCGGTTCGTCGAAGCGGCGCTGCAGGAGGCGGTCGGCGAGCGACTCGACGCCCGCGCGGTGCGGCATGCGGGCGAGCTTGCGGGCCGCGCCGTACACGCGCGCGGGGACCATCACCGAACCGTCCGCCTTCGCCAACGCGGCCACCGGGCGCACCAGATGACGGCGTTTGCGGTCCATCAGGAGGTCGGCGAGGCGGGCCGGGTGGGCGTCGAGCACCTGCCGGGCTCCGTAGCCCGTGAAGTGGTCCGCGCTGCCCGACGAGAGGCGGGCGCGGTGGCGCTGGGCGGTCACCAGGGCGGCGCTCGGCTCGTCCGTCAGGGGCCCGTCCAGGTCGGCGTAGGGCAGGGCCTCCTCGCCCGCGGCGACGACGACGTGGTGCAGGCGGGGGTTGGCCGCGATGGCGCCGGCCCGTTCCAGTTCGGCCTCGCGGCCGTTGACGGCCAGGTCGTTGAAGGTGACGGCGAGGAGCCGCTCGCCCGCGCCCGTGCCGTGGCCGAGGACCGTGCCGGGCATGCCGGGCAGACCGGCCGCAAGGAGGGCGAGGGTTCCCGATGCGGGTCCTCCGGAGAGGTCGGCTCCGATGCCGGGCACCGGCATGCCGCGGGCCGCGCGCCGCTCGGCGGGCCCCATGCCGGGTACCGGGCCCGGGTCGACGTCCGTGCCGGGCACGTGGCGCGGGGCGGTGAGCCGGGCGCGCACCGCCTCTATGAGGGCGTCCCTGACGCCGTCCACCGCACTGGTGGCGTCGGCCGACGGGGCCGCGACGGCGAGTGAGGCCACGGGTTCGTACCCGGCGATCTCCCGCGCGCCCGCGCGCAGGATCAGCGCGTGCCCCGGGGGCACGCGGCGCACGCCCTGGTAGGGCGTCGAGTCGTGCAGCGCCTCGGGGACGTCGGGGGCGGCGAGCAGCGCCGCGAGGTGGCCGATGTCCAGGTGGGCCTCGATGAGGTCGGCCAGGGGCAGTGCGGCGGTGGCGTAGGCCGTGCCGTCCGCCCAGGGGGTGTAGAAGACGGGGCGGGCGCCCGCGAGATCACCGGCGATCATGACGCGGCGGCCGACCTGGACGACCGCGGTGTAGCTGCCCGACCACGCCGTGAGATGGCGCAGGGCGCCGCCGCGCGCGGCGAAGAGGCCGACCCGCAGCTCCTCGTCGGAGGCCCCGCAGGTGCCGAGCACCGCGATCCTGGTCTGTTCGTCGGCCGTCACGGTCCGTACTTCGTCGGCGCGCCAGTCGCCGACGGCCCAGAGCGGATCCGGGTCGCCCCACAGGAGTTGGGAGCCCACCGGGTGCACGGTCTCGCCGTCGTCGCCGGTGGCCCCGGCCGAGCCCACCACCGAAGCCTTCGCGGCGGTACTGCTCCACCCCACCAACCACCGCATCGCTGCCTCCACAGGCTGTGGACGAACCACCGGCGGGGCTTGCGAAGCCGCCGACGGCGCCAAGGACGACCAGTGCACCGAAGAACTGGGGTCCCATGCTGCCACGAAGGAGGCGTGCGGGAGGGACTACGGGGCCGCTTGCGCGACGATGAATACGCCCTGGGAGTGCGGTAGTTGAAGGGCAGAACGACGCCCCTCTCCTTGGCCTCTCCGCGCACATGGGCGAAATGCCCGCTACCTCCGACAGTCGCTTTTCGGCCAAATAGGCCTGTGATGAGCCCACCGCGGAACCGTTCGAAGGCAACGCACAGTCCGGGAGGCGGTGTTCGCCTCCCGGACCGGTCCGCCGCCCGCGGGGATGGAGGCGGCGGTGTCCCCCAGCCCACTGACTCCAGCGCAGCGGGCCGACCCACGCACCGTCAATGGAAGCGCTCCCGCCATGGCCGGAGAAGAGCGCACGCACGGGCGCACGGCCACACACCGGGAGCACGCAGTGACGACGCCGCACTTCCGTACGGACAACAATCTCGCCATACGGAACTGGGCCTCTTAACGCTTGGGATGCGGCGAACTACGCTGTGTGTGCTGATGTTTTCGCGGAGGCATATACCTGGAGGATCGGCCAAACGCTCTTGCGGCCGGGATTCCGGCCACGACGACCGGGGCTCACGCCGCGGTGCGCGTGGCCGCGGGTGCCGCTGCCACCGGGGGAACGCAGCACGAATGCCGCGCGGTCCAGCCACTGCCCGGCAGCCGTCTGTGTCGAGGGGTGGCGCATGTCCAGGGAGCAACGCGGGCCGAACGAAAAGCTCGGCACCGTTCTCGCCCTCGCGGGAATCAGCAATGCGGGACTCGCGCGCAGGGTCAACGACCTTGGCGCTCAACGCGGGTTGACGCTTCGTTACGACAAGACATCCGTGGCCCGCTGGGTGTCCAAGGGCATGGTGCCCCAAGGCGCCGCGCCCCACCTGATCGCGGCCGCCATCGGGCAGAAACTCGGCCGCCCGGTGCCGCTGCACGAGATCGGCCTCGCGGACGCGGACCCCGCCCCCGAAGTCGGCCTCGCCTTCCCGCGCGACGTGGGAGCCGCGGTGAAGTCGGCGACCGAGCTCTACCGCCTCGACCTGGCGGGCCGCCGCGCGGGCACCGGCGGCATCTGGCAGTCCCTCGCCGGATCCTTCGCGGTGAGCGCGTACGCGACGCCCGCGTCACGCTGGCTGATAACGCCGGCCGACAGCTCGGTCGCCCGCGACGTCTCCAGGGACCCCGTCCCCGCCGATGACAGCGGCGCGCCCATGAAGGTCGGGCACAGCGACGTACTGAAGCTGCGGGAGGCCGCCGAGGACGCGCGGCGCTGGGACTCCAAGTACGGCGGCGGCGACTGGCGTTCGTCGATGGTCCCCGAGTGTCTGCGGGTCGAGGCCGCGCCCCTGCTGCTCGGCTCGTACTCGGACGAGGTCGGACGTGCCCTCTTCGGAGCGTCCGCCGAACTGACGCGCCTGGCCGGCTGGATGGCGTTCGACACCGGCCAGCAGGAAGCGGCCCAGCGCTACTACATCCAGGCGCTGCGGCTCGCGCGCGCGGCGGCGGACGTACCCCTTGGGGGATACGTCCTGGCGTCCATGTCCCTCCAGGCGACCTACCGCGGCTTCGGCGACGAAGGGGTCGACCTCGCGCAGGCCGCCCTGGAACGCAACCGCGGCCTGGCCACTGCGCGGACCATGAGCTTCTTCCGTCTCGTCGAGGCACGGGCACACGCGCGTGCCAATGACGCACAGGCCGCAGGGGCCGCGCTGCGGGCCGCCGAGGGCTGGCTGGAGCGGGCCCGCGACGGGGACAACGACCCGTCCTGGCTCGGCTTCTACTCCTACGACCGCTTCGCCGCCGACGCCGCCGAGTGCTACCGCGACCTGAAGGCACCCCGTCAGGTCCGCCGCTTCACGGAGCAGGCGCTGTCCCGGCCCACGGAGGAGTTCGTGCGCTCCCACGGGTTACGGCTCGTGGTGTCGGCGGTCGCCGAGCTGGAGTCCGGGAACCTCGACGCGGCCTGCGAGCAGGGGACGCGTGCGCTCGAGGTCGCGGGGCGGATCTCCTCCGCGCGGACCACGGAGTACGTGCGGGACCTGCTGCACCGCCTGGAGCCGTACGGGGACGAGCCGCGCGTGGTCGAACTGCGCGAGCGGGCACGGCCGTTGCTGATGGCCCCGGCCTAGGGGCCGCGGGCCGCCCTCCCGGCAGGCGGCGGACCGTCGCCATCCGCCCGGCGGAGGCACGGGTCCGCACGTGAACGGGCGGGTGGACCCGGGTTAACCCGCGCGGAGCGGCCGGGGAGGATCCGACGTCCCAGGTTTGAGGGCGTTGTCAGTGGCGCAGGGCAATATCTGTGGTGGGAGGTGAGGCGCGGTGAACAAGGTCGCGTACGACTGCGATGTGCTGGTGATCGGCGGCGGGATCGTCGGCCTGTCGACGGCGTATGCCCTCACGCGCACCGCCCCCGGCACCCGCGTGACCGTCCTGGAGAAGGAGCAGGCCCCGGCCCGGCACCAGACGGGGCGCAACAGCGGGGTGATCCACAGCGGGATCTACTACCGCCCCGGCTCGCTCAAGGCGCGGTACGCGGTCCGTGGCGCCGCCGAGATGATCAAGTTCTGCGCGGAGTACGGCATCGCGCACGAGGTCACGGGCAAGCTGATCGTCGCCACGGAGCGCGCGGAGCTCCCCCGGCTGCACGCCCTCGTCCAGCGCGGCAGGGAGAACGGCATTCCGGTGCGCGAGCTGGGCCCCGCCCAGATCAGCGAGTACGAACCGGAGGTCCGCGGCCTCGCCGCCATCCACGTCGGCACGACCGGCATCTGTGACTACGGCGCGGTGGCGGAACGCCTCGCCGACGCCTCCGGGGCCGAGATTCGCTACGGGTCGGGCGGCGAGGTCGTCCACATCGACCGCCGCGCCGACCTCGGCGTCGCCGTGCGTACGGCCGACGGCGGTGTCCTGCGGGCCAAGGTCCTGGTGAACTGCGCGGGGCTGCACTGCGACGAGATCGCGCGGCGCACCGGGGACGACCCGGAGATGCGGATCGTGCCCTTCCGCGGTGAGTACTTCGAGCTGGCAAGGCCCGAACTCGTGCGCGGCCTCGTCTATCCCGTGCCCGACCCGGCCTTCCCCTTCCTCGGCGTGCACCTCACCCGGGGCATCGACGGCGGCGTCCACGTGGGGCCGAACGCGGTGCCCGCGCTCGCCCGCGAGGGGTACGCATGGCCGGTCGTGCGTCCCCGCGAGCTCGCCGGGACCCTCGCGTGGCCCGGCTCCTGGCACATAGCCCGGCGCCACTGGCGGTACGGGGCGGGTGAGCTGCGGCGATCCCTCTCCAAGTCCGCGTTCTCCGATGCGGTGCGGAGGCTGCTGCCCGCGGTGCGTTCCGAGGATCTGGTCGCCGCTCCCGCGGGGGTGCGGGCGCAGGCCGTTCTGCGGGACGGGACGCTGGTGGACGACTTCTTGATACGGGAGGGGGCGCGGGCCATTCATGTGCTGAACGCGCCGTCCCCGGCGGCTACGGCGTCCCTCCCCATTGGCAGGGAGGTTGCCCGCCGGGCGCTTGGGGCGCTGCGGGTGGTTGAGTGAGGTTGCGTGCTCCCTGCGGGTTCGTGAGGGCTTGTCGCGCCCGCGCGGCGGAGCCGCACATGTCACAGCCCCGCGCCCCTTACGGGGCCCGTACGGGGCCGTCCATCGCTCGTACCCCGTAAAATTGCCGCACTGTGTCTGACTCATCCAACGCCCCCCAAGCTCCCCAGTCGACCGGCCGGCCGCAGGCCGTGCCTCGGTTTCCCGGGGGGCCGTCGCCCGATCCCGCGGGGTCGCATCATGAGCGGCGGATCCGTAGTTTTCAGCCCCGGCGGAGCCGGGTGACCACCAGCCAGGGGGATGCGCTGCGGCGGCTCTGGCCGAAGTGGGGGCTGGACATCGACGGGCTGCGCACGCTGGATCTCGCGGAGCTGTTCGCGGGGGACGACGGGAAGCCGTCGGAGAAGCCCGTCGTCCTGGAGATCGGGTTCGGCATGGGCGAGGCCACGGCCCAGATGGCCGGGGCCGACCCGGACACCGGAATCCTCGCGGTCGACGTGCACACCCCGGGACAGGGCAACCTCCTCGGGCTCGCCGAGCGGAACGGCCTGACCAATGTGCGCGTGGCCAACGGCGACGCGATCATCCTGCTCCGCGAGATGCTGCCGCCCGCGTCCCTCGACGGCCTGCGCGTCTACTTCCCCGACCCCTGGCCCAAGGCCCGCCACAACAAGCGCCGCCTGATCCAGCCGGAGTTCCTGACGCTGGCCGCGCCGTCCCTCAAGCCCGGCGCGATCCTGCACTGCGCGACGGACTGGGAGCCGTACGCGGAGCAGATGCTGGAGGTGCTGACCGCGCACCCCGACTTCGAGAACACCCAGGCCGACGGCGGGTACGCCCCGCGCCCCGGCTTCCGGCCCCTCACCCGCTTCGAGGGCCAGGGGCTCGACAAGGGCCACGTCGTCCACGACCTGCTGTTCCGCAGGACCACGGGCGGGACAACCGGAAGCGGCCCGTCCGCCCCGGAGGCCTGAGGCACCGTCGCGGCCACCCGCATCCCTCGTTAGGGTCAACGATGTGGCCACCAGTCCTCCATATCCGATACCTCCCGGGGCGCCCGCTCCGGGAGAGCTCCGCCGTGCGCACTGGTGGCAGCGGCGCGCGATACGCGTGGCCGCGCTCGTCACGCTGCTCGCGCTCTCGGGCCTCGTCATCCTCGCCCTGGTCAGGGAGCAGACCGGCACGGAGGGCTTCCTCGTGGGGCTGGGCCTCGCGGTCGTGCCCGTGCCCCTGCTCGTCGGCGCGTTCCGCTGGCTGGACCGAGTGGCACCGGGCCCCTGGCGGAACCTCCTCTTCTCCTTCTCCTGGGGGGCCTGTGCGGCCGCGCTCATCGCGATCGTCGCGAACAGCTTCGCGATCCGCTGGATAGCCACGACGACCGCCGACCCCAGCAGCGCGGACACCCTCGGCGCGACCGTGATCGCCCCGATCGTCGAGGAGAGCGCGAAGGCGGCGGCCGTGCTGCTCGTCTTTCTCTTCCGCAGACGGGACTTCACCGGGATCGTCGACGGCGTCGTCATCGCCGGGGTGACCGCGACGGGCTTCGCGTTCACCGAGAACATCCTCTATCTGGGCAACGCCTTCGTCACCGACCAGCTCAGCCGCGAGAGCGGCCTCGCATCGGTGACCGCCGCGACCTTCTTCGTACGCGTCGTCATGTCGCCCTTCGCGCACCCGCTGTTCACGGTCCTCACCGGCATCGGCTTCGGCATCGCGGCGCTCAGCTCCGACCGTCAGCAGCTGCGCCGCGTGCTGCTCCCGCTGGCCGGGCTGCTGCTCGCGATGGGCATGCACGCGCTGTGGAACGGCTCGGCGGTCTTCGGGCAGTACGGCTTCTTCACCGTGTACGCGGTCTTCATGCTGCCGTCGTTCGGCCTGCTGACCTGGCTGGCGATCTGGACGCGGCAGCGCGAGCTGCGCACGATCCGCGCCGAGCTGCCCGTGTATGTGGGGGCGGGCTGGCTCACCGCGCCGGAGCCGTACGCCCTCGGCTCGATGCGCGCCCGCGCGCTGGCCCGCGACTACGCCTCGTACACCTGGGGGAAGGCCGCGGCCCGCGCGGTCGGGGAGTACGAGGCGTACGCGACGTCACTGGCGCTGCTGCGGCACCGGGGCCGCAGCGGCCGGGCCGGGGCCGACTTCGTCGTACGCGAGCGGGAGTTGCTCGACGAGCTGTGGGAGCGGCGCGAGCCGTCCAGGCCCGCGCTCGCGTACGCCGCGCGGGCCACGGCGCCGGTCATGCCCCCGATGCCGTACGCCGGATACGGACATCCCGGGTACGGCTTCGTCCCGTACGGCCACGTCCCGTACGGGCAGCCGCAGCCCCACCCGGCGTACGGCTACCCGGCACACAACCCGGCGTACAACCCCTACCGCTCCTGAACGCCGGGCACCACCAAGCAGCGCTAGGCCGAAGCCGCGTTCAGCGTCGAGATCTCGGCGGGCGTCAGTTCCAGGTCCGCCACCGCGAGGAGCGCGGGAAGCTGCTCGACCGTGCGCGCGGAGGCGATCGGCGCGGCCACGGTGGGCTGTGCCGCGAGCCAGGCCAGCGCCACGGTGGCGACCTGCGCGTCGTGCGCCTGGGCGATCTCGTCGAGGGCGGCGAGGACGCGGTCGCCCCGCTCGGTCCCCACGTACTCCTCGGCCCGCGAGCTGCGCGCGCTCTCGACGGGGGTACCCGGGCGGTACTTGCCGGTGAGGAAGCCGGCCGCGAGCCCGAAGTACGGGACGGCCGCGATGCCGGAGCGCGACGCGACCTGCTGGAGGGAGCCTTCGTAGGTGTCGCGGGAGACGAGGTTGTAGTGCGGCTGCAGCGCGACGTAGCGCGCGAGGCCCTCGCGGTCGGAGAAGTCGAGGGCCTCCTGGAGCCGCTCGGGGGAGATGTTGGAGGCGGCGATGGCACGCACCTTGCCCGCCCGCACCAGCTCGTCGAGGGCGCCGATGAACTCTTCCACGGGGACCGAGGGGTCGTCGTAGTGCGTGTAGTAGAGGTCGATGTAGTCGGTGCCGAGGCGCTGGAGGGACGCGTCGGCCGCGCCCTTGATGGTGGCGGCGGACAGGCCCTTGTACTCGGGGAGGGCGCCGACCTTGGTGGCGATGACGAGGTCGGAGCGGTTGCCGCGCTCGGCGATCCACTCGCCGATGAGGGTCTCGGACTCGCCGCCCTTGTTGCCGTCCACAAAGAACGTGTAGGCGTCCGCGGTGTCGATGAAGTTGCCGCCCGCGGCGGCGTAGGCGTCCAGGACGTCGAAGGACGCGGCCCGGTCCGCGGTCCAGCCGAAGACGTTGCCGCCCAGGGAGAGCGGGAAGACCTCGAGGTCGGATGAGCCAAGTGTGCGAAGAGAAGTCATGTGGTGCTCAACGCGCCTGCCGGAAACGGAATTCCGTGTAGGGAGCACCGGACCGGCAGCCCTGACGTCGGGGGGTTGTCGCCAGGACCGCCGGGGTTCAGGAGCTCAACGGGCTCAGGGGTTCAGGAGCTCAACGGGCTCAGGGATTCAGGCCCTTGCTCTGCAGCCAGCCCAGCGGGTCGATCCCGGTGCCGTCGGGCGTGTGGACCTCCATGTGGAGGTGCGGTCCCGTGACGTTGCCGGTCGCGCCGACGCGTCCGATGACGTCGCCGGTGGTGACCTTCTGGCCCGCGCTGACATTGAGCGAGGACTGGTGGCAGTACCAGATCTCCGTGCCGTCCTCGAGCTCCAGGACGGTGCGGTAGCCGTACGCGCCCGCCCAGCCGGCCTCCTTGACGGTGCCGGTGTGCACGGCCTTGAGCGGCGTGCCCGTCGGGGCGGCGAAGTCGAGGCCGGTGTGGTGCCCGGAGGACCACATGGCGCCCGCGTCGCCGAAGTGCGAGGTCAGGGTGTACGAGGAGGTGGGGATGGCGTAGCTCTTGGCGAGCTTCGCGAGGCGCTCGGCCTCGGCCTTGGCCTTCCTGGCCGCTTCTTCCTTCTTCTTCTTGGCGGCGGCCTTGGCCTCCGCCTCCTTCTCCGCGGCCTTCTGCTGGGCGGCGGCCTCTTCGGCGGCCTTCTTGCCCGCGGCCTCCTCGGCCGCGGTGCGTACCGCCTCGTCGGCCTGGTGCTGCTGGTTCTCGGCCTGCTGCATGATGCGGCTGCGCAGGGCCTCGCCCGCGTCGGTGGTGCCCTGCTCGGCGTCGGCGGTGGTGACACCGGCGGCGGTGAGCGGCGCGGCGGCGGTGCGGATGTCCGTGTCGGCGGAGTCCGCGGAGTCGTCGGACATCAAGGAGCCCACGCCCGGCAGGGACTTGGCCTCCGGCAGCGAGTCGGCGACGGCGCCGACGCCCGGCAGGTCGGGCATGGATATGGAGACCGGCGGCTTGCCGCCCTGCGCGGTGGCGATGCCGCCCGCGCCGACGGCGGCTATGACGCCGACGCCGAGGACGGTGGAGCTGCGGGCGAGTCCGCCGCCGCTCTTCTTGTGCACACGGTGCCTGCCGCGGACGGGACGGATGGACTCCTCGGTGGGGTTCCACTCCTCCCAGGTCTCCTGGTCGTAGCCACCGAAGTCGTCGTCATTCGGTATGTACGGAGCTTGGGGGGCAGGCCGGTTGGACGCCACTGGGGCGCACTCCTTTCCTTCCTTCTCGCCTACCGGGTTAGCTGACGGGTTCGGAGCAGGAAGGTCTCCTACGGACATCTGGCACGGATGCGCAGAGGCCCGATTCACCCCAAGTTGGTGGTTCCCCGGCTCCCTTGCGGGATTAGGCGCGTGCGCACGGAGCCGCCTCTAGTGACGGCTGGGACGACCGCGCTGCGTTATCGAACGTTAATAGACGGCGGGGGTGGAATCCAAGCCGTTCCGACTGATCGTTAACGCTCTTGGCCCGTACTTAACGGGACACGCGGGTTCGGAACGGGGCGAGTTGACCCCGGATTCATGCACACCGGAGCTTCACATTCCCTTGACAGGACGTCAGTTTCTATGCGGAGGGGTGTTCCTCACTCACCGTCGGTGACATCCCGCTCCCGCACGACGGGCCGCCGCACCGCGAGCAGCGCCATGTCGTCCGTCGCCCCGCCCCCCGTATGCCGCCGCACCTCCTGCACGAGCGTGGCGAGCAGCGCGTGCGGACCGTCCTTGCCCGGGAAGATCCGGCCGCCGAGCCGGTCCGCGGGATCGTAGAAGACCCCCGCCACATCGCGCGCCTCCGACAGGCCGTCCGTGTAGAAGAGCAGCGTCGCCCCTGGCGGGAACTCCGTCTCGTCCGCCCGGTCCGGCCAGGCCCCCAGATCGCCCATGCCGAGCGGCAGCGCGGGCTCGCTCGCGGAGAGCACCCACAGGCGGCCGTCCCCGCGCAGCAGCAGCGGCGCCGGGTGCCCGCGGTTGATGAGCCGTACGGCGCCCTCGCCGTACGGGATCTCCGCGAGGACGGCGGTGGTGAACCCCTCGAACGCGTCGAGCCCGTCGCGCCGGGTGCCCTCGCGGGCGAGCGCCCGCTCCAGGCGCTGCGCCACCGCCTCCAGCGTGGCCTCCTGCTCGGCGGCCTCCCGGAAGGACCCGATGACCACGGCGACGGCGGCCACCGCGCCCATGCCCTTGCCGCGTACGTCGCCGACGATGAGCCGTACGCCGTGCGGGGTGTCCTGCACCGCGTACAGATCCCCGCCGATGAACGCGTCGGCCTGCGCGGCCTCGTACCGCGCCGCGATGTCGAGCCCGCCGATGCGCGGATCGGGTTCGGGCAGGACGGCGCGCTGGGTGGCCTCGGCGATGGAGCGCGCGGTGGCGAGCCGGGCGTTGCCGCGGCGCACGACGCGGTTGATGACGATCGCGAGGGCGGCGACCGTCATGACGGTGATCAGCTCGGTGATGGCCTCGACATGGCTGTCGAACGCGTTGCCGTAGTGCAGGACGAGGACGGCGACCGAGGCGGCGGCGCCGGTCAGGACGGTGTTGAGCAGCGAGTAGAAGGGGGCCGCGATCAGCGGGGCGGCGGTGAACAGGGGGGCCGCGGTGAACTCGGGCGGCGTCGACGCGTCGTACACCACCCCGGCGATCAGGAGCAGGAAGGGCAGCGCCCTGACGAAGGCCCATTCGTGCGCGGTGGTGCCGTTGTCGTCGACCCGTTCGCCCCGTTTCCCCCCACGGCCGTCCTCGCGTCCTCCTCGCTGCCCCACCGCTCGCTCTCCTGCCGACTCCGCGCCCAACACCGCGCTGCGCTGCACTCAGGCTTCCCGCAGCGCGGTGCGGGTGCGACCTGGTGTGGGCCGACCGGGTTAACCCGGGGCCCGCACCCGGCCGCGGCGGATCAGCTCACGGTCGCGGCCGGCACCGGTGCGAGCCGCCCCGATCTGGCAAGTCCGCGCAGCGCCGCGGCGCAGCACACGCCGACCGCCGCGAGGACCGCCCAGGGCAGCGCGGGCAGCTCGCGGGTGGCGTCGAGCAGGGCGCCCATGCCGAGGTTCCCCGCGGTGATGCCGATGCCGCAGACGGTGTTGTAGAGGCCGTAGTGCGTGGCCACCCAGCGGTCCCCCGCGAGCGAGACGACGGTGTCCATCTCGAAGGGGTAGAGCACCGCGGTCGCCGCGGCGAGCGCCGCCGCGCACAGCAGCAGACCGGCGACCCCGACGTACCCGGAGCCGCCGAGCGCGGGCGGCAGGAACGCCGCGCCCATCAGCCCGAGCCCGGCGACCAGGCACTGCTCACGGCTCCAGGTGCGCCGGCACCAGTCGGTGATGCGCAGCTGCCCGAGGAGCGCGACGAGTCCGGACACCACGAAGAGCGAGCTGGTCGCGACGGTGCCCGCGGTGCCCTCGCCGAGCAGCCGCTCCACGGACAGCGGCAGCGCGAGATAGACCTGGAAGGACAGGACGTACGACCCGGTCATGGCGAGCGAGAAGAGCCAGAACGACCGGTTGCCGAGCACCACGCGCCACTGCCCGCTCTCCTGCGCGGCCGCGCCTCCCCGTCGTGCGGGCAGCCGGAGCACCTGCACCACCGAGAGTCCCGCGAACAGCACGGCGGCCACCGCGCAGGTGAGCCGGAAGTCGAAGCCGGTCAGGGCGAGTCCGACGAGCGGTCCGAGCAGGATGCCCGTCTGGTAGAAGACGTTGAACAGCGCGAACGCCTCCACGCGGCGCTCGGGCGGCCCGGCCTCCGCTGCGACGTACGCCCGTACCGCCGGGTTGAACAGCGCCCCCGCGAGCCCCGTCGCCACCGAGGCGGCGATCAGCACGGGAAGGGTGTCGGCGAAGGCGAGCGCGCCGAAGCCGACGGTACGCAGCGCACAGCCCGCGACGATCATCGGCTTGAACCCCAGCCGGTCGGCGAGCGCGCCGCCCACCAGGAACATGCCCTGCTGGGACAGGTTCCTGACCCCGAGCACCAGGCCCACCGCCCAGGCGGCGAGCCCCAGTTGGCCCGAGAGGTGCGCCGCCAGGTACGGCATCAGCATGTAGAAGCCGAGGTTGATGGTGAACTGGTTGACGAAGAGCAGCTGCACCGCGGGGTCGAAGGCCCTCGCCCGGCGCCAGATCCCCGTCACAGCACCGCACCCTTGGCGCTGCACGCCCACCGGGACCACTCGGTGATGCCCTGCTCGGGCCCCGTCACCTCGCGCGGCTTGTCCGGCACGGCACCGTCGATGAGGCCCTGCGCCGCGCAGTACTCGTCGCTGAAGACCGTGTCGAAGTAGCGCTGCGGGCCGTCGGGGAAGACCGCGGCGACACGGGTGCCGCGCGGCCGGGTCCTGGCCAGCCAGCCGGCCACGAGCGCCACGGCGCCCACGCTCCAGCCGCCGGTGGCGAACTGCCGCTCGGCGAGCCGCCGCGCGCACCGCACCGCCTCCGCGGGCCCGACCCAGTGCACCTCGTCGAAGGCGTCGTGGTCGACGTTGCCGGGGTGGATCGAGGAGCCGAGGCCGCGCATCAGGCGCGGTCCCGCGGTCAGGCCGAAGATGGTCGACGCGACGCTGTCCACGCCGACCAGTTCGAGCCCGGGCAGCGCCGAGCCGCGCAGCGCACGGGCGATGCCCGCCGAGTGCCCGCCGGTGCCCACCGCGCACACCAGGACGTCGAACTGGCCGAGCTGTCCGACGAGTTCGTTCGCGAGACCGCTGTACGCGGCCGGGTTGTCCGGGTTGTGGTACTGGTTCGGGCACCATGCGGAGGCCCCCAGTTCGCGCCCGCTCATCAGCTCGGCGACCCGGTCGACCCGCGCCTGCTGCCAGCCGCCCTCGCCGCTCGGTTCGCGTACGAGATGGATGCGCGCGCCGTGGGCCGTCAGCATGCGCTCCACGATGGGTTCCAGACCGGGGTCGGTCACGATGTGCACGGGGTGGCCGTACTGCACCCCGGCGAGCGCGAGACCGAGCCCCAGCGTGCCGGACGTCGACTCGACGATGGGCGCGCCGGGCCTCAACTCACCGCGTGCCCGCGCCCGTTCGACCATGTAGAGGGCGGCACGGTCCTTGATGCCGCCGAAGTTGAAGCCTTCGAGCTTGGCCCAGAAGCCCCGGCCGCCGTCGTCCGACGGCTCGTCGATCCAGAGCACGGGCGTGTTCCCCACGGCGGCCGCCGCGGGCTGCAAGTTGCTGATCATGTAGGTGAAGTCCTTCGGGTACACGAATGAGGGCACTGACGGAGTGGTCGGGCTCCGTGTGCCCTCAGTTCCTGTCGATCCCGATGGCGATGAGCAGGTGATGTCCCGCGACCGGCGGCCCGGCCCTGGTCGGCGCGCACAGAAACCTTCCGCCGCCCGCGGAGGCCGGCGCGGCCTCGACGCGGCCCGCCCCCACGCCTTGCGGCACCGCGCGGTCCGCGGGCTGCGCGGCGACCTGCTGGTCGGCCTCGGCGTGCTCGCCGTGCCCGGTCCCCGGGCACTCGTGCTGGCCGACGGCGCTGACGGAGGCGCTCGCGGGGGTGGCGTTCAGATGGCCGTGGCAGACGCCGAGGAAGAGCGCGCACACGGCGAACAGCAGCGCGAGGACGAATCCTCGCCCCGGCCTCCGCCTCACCGCTTCCACGCGACCCATAGTGAGCATGAAACTACTCACGGCACACGTGTCAGCGCAAAGCCGCAATGCGCCAAAAGAAATCCGCCCGAAAACACCAAGAACACCAAGAACACCAAGGGCACCAAGGGCACCAAGGGCACCAAGGGCACCAAGGGCACTGAAAACACCGAAGGCCCGGAACCATTTCCATGGTTCCGGGCCTTCGGCCTTCAGTAGCGGGGACAGGATTTGAACCTGCGACCTCTGGGTTATGAGCCCAGCGAGCTACCGAGCTGCTCCACCCCGCGTCGGTGAACCCAACAGTACGCCATCCGGAGGGGTGCGTCGAACCACTTGGGTTTGCTGCGGGTCCGGCCTACGCGTTTTCCGCGTGCGTGAGGGTCTCCCAGGCCACGAAGAGATCGTCCGTGCCCTCGGGCCGCCGCTGCTCCGTGTACTTCTCGGTCTGCGGCATCGCCATCCCGAGCCGCCCCTTCAGATGGTTGAGGCCGACCTCCGTGTCGGGCCCCATGTCGCGCTGCACCGTGCCGCCGCACAGCCAGTCCGGCGCCTTCGCGCCCAGCTGGTACTTGGAGTGGAACTCGAAGGCGGCCCGCAGCCGGTCCTTCGCCTCCCCGTACAGGTCGACGCCCTGGTGGTGGGCGGTCTCCGCCATGTGCGAGGTGGCGGCGAGCGAGTAGCTGGCGTGCTTGAAGTTGCGGCAGGTCTCCTGGGACAGCCCGTCGGCGAAGGTGTCCTGCCCGAACCAGTACTTCTTCAGCTCGGCGGCGGTGTCGATGCCACTGCCCTCCGGGGAGACCGGCAGCTTTCCGTCCGACTCCAGATAGAAGTACGCGGGCACCCGCGTCCGGAAGTGGTGCACGGCCTTCTCGAAGGTGGCGTGGTCGTTCAGGAAGACGGCCATGCCCATGGTGGCGTCGGCCATCACGAGATCCCAGTTCCCGTTGAAGTCGGCGGACCCGTCGCGCACTTGAGGCAGATAGGCATTGCGCAGCATCCGCTCGAAGCGCAGCAGCTGCCCGTCGCTCCAGCCGTCGTACGTATAGCGCACGGCCTCGGCGGCACGTGCCCAGGACGACGCGGCCCAGGCGGTCTGCAGCCCGGCGTTGGCCTCCGTGTGCCCGGTGATCACCTTCGACCAGGCGTCCATGATCTCCACGGCCTTCTCGGCGTGCGCACGGTCCTTGGTGATGTTCCAGAGCAACGCCTGGGTGTACGCGGCCAGGGCGTCCTCACGCTCCTCGACGCAGCCCTGTCCCGGCCGGGTGTCGGGCGGGCACTCCACGACGGCGTACGGCGTCGCCTGATAGTCGTCCGCCGCGTACTTGCTGTCCCGCATCTGCTCGAACGCCGACAGCCAGGGCTCCTCCCGGGCCTCGACATGCGCCCTGACCCGGTCGAGCTGCTGCTTGCTGACGAGTACGCCGGGGTGCTCGAAGGGCAGGTCATGGGGACGGGCCGCGGCGGTACGGGTGTCCGGACCGCCCGAGCCGCCGCCACCGCCGCAGGCCGCGGCGAGGCCGACGAGGAGGACCGTGAGGAGGAGGGCGAGCGAACGCCGCCCCTTGCCGCGTACGCCTTCCGCCATGCTGCACCTCCGGGTCGGGCCCCACTGGCCCGGCAGTCCAGCGTGGCCCGGCCTCCTGCCGCGCGCACGGCAGGGCTGCTCCGTTCGGGCGACGCGGGTCCCGGCGGCGTACGCCCGTCAGATCACGGGCGGCGGCTCACCGCCGGCGTACGCAGGTCAGATCACCGGCGGCCGCCCGAGCCGCGCCAGCCGCCACACCGTCCGCCAGCGCATCGGCCTGCGCTCGCCGCAGGGCGTTCTGATCCCTTCGGCGAAGCCGCCCGCCCAGGCCCGCAGGCCGGGCAGGGAGCGGGTGCGGACGAGGGTGAGGAGGGTCCAGACGCCCAGGTGGACCGGGATCAGCGGGAGCGGGAGGCGGCGGCGGGCCAGCCAGACGCGGTTGCGGGCGGTGTTGCGGTAGTAGACGGCGTGCCGGGCCGGGGAGGTCTTGGGGTGCTGGAGGAGCAGGGCGGGTTCGTAGAGGATCTTCCAGCCGTCGTCGACGGCCCGCCAGGCCAGGTCGGTCTCCTCGTGTCCGAAGAAGAACTGGGCAGGCCAAGTCCCGGTCCGGGCAAGCATGTTCACGGAGAAGGCGTGTCCGCCGCCGAGGAACGCGGTGACCAGACCCCTGCGCATCGGGTCGGTGGCGCGCAGCCGGGGGATGTGGCGGCGCTGCGTCTCACCCGTCTCGTCGGCGATGCGGAAGCCCACGATGCCCAGGCGCGGATCGGCGGCGAACAGGTCCCGCACCGTGCGGAAGACGTCTGCGTCGACGAGCAGTCCGTCGTCGTCCAGCTCGATGACGACGTCCACGTCGCCGTACTCCATGAGCCGGTCGATCGCCACGTTGCGCCCGCCGGGGCAGCCGAGGTTCTCGTCGAGCTCGATGACCGTCGACTTGCCGGGCAGGGCGGGCAGTTCGGGCAGCGGCGAGCCGTTGCCCACGACGACGACCCGGTCCGGGGGCACGTCCTGCATCGCGACGGACGCGAGCAGCGCGTCCAGCTCTCTGGGGCGGTTGCCCATCGTGATGACGACGACGCCCAGACGCGGCGGCTGCGGCACGGTGTCACTCCCTGAGGCCGGGTTCGCGGGGAAGCGGGCCAGTCAACACCACGGCGCCCCGCCGGGCCAAAGCCGGGCGGGGCGCCGTGGTGTCGTACGGGAGGGACCGCGGAGGGTCAGGCCGCCGTGGTCAGCTCGCCGCTGTGGGCGGCTTCGGGCTGCTGCTGCGCGGAGGACTCGGAGGACTCGGGGGCCTTGCGGTCCCGGATGAGGACGATGGCCAGGACGGCGGCGGCGAGCACGCCCGCGGCGCCCGCCCAGAAGGCCGCGGACATCGCGTCGGTGAAGGCCTCACGGGCCGCCGTGGCGAGCGCGCCGTCGCCGGTGGAGGCGGCGAGGGCGAGCGCGTCGGAGACGGAGTGGCCGGCCGCGGCGGGCGCCGAGTCGGGCATCGAGCCGGTGTAGGTGCTGGAGAGGACCGTGCCGAGCACGGCGACGCCGAGCGCCGCGCCGGCCTGCTGGACGGTGTCGTTGAGCGCGGAGCCGACCCCGGCGTGCTCGGCGGGGACCGCGCTCATCAGGGCCGCGGTGGCCGCGGGCATCGCAAGGCCGCCGCCGATGCCGATCAGGACCATGGCCGCGGAGACCATCCCGAACCCGGCGTCCGAGGGGAGCGAGGCGAGCGCGCCGAACCCGGCGGCGATGACGGTCAGGCCCGTCGCGGTCATGGCACGGTTGCCGATCTTGTTGCCGAGCGTGGCGCCGATGCCGTTGAAGACCAGTGTGGCGACGGCCATCGGGGCGAAGGCGATGCCGGTCTTGGAGGGCGAGTAGCCGAGCACGAACTGCAGGTACTGGGTGAGGACGAGCATCAGGCCGCCGTTGGCGAAGGTCAGCAGGACCAGGGAGAAGCTGGCGCCGCTGAAGACGCGGTTGCGGAAGAGGCCGAGCGGGACCATCGGCGATGCGGTGCGGAGCTCCCAGACGACGAAGGCGGCCAGGGCGACGAGGGCGACACCGAGCGAGAGCTGCGTGCTCAGCTGACCGAGACCGGCCTCGGCGGACTCGATGATCGTCCAGACCAGTGCGGTCATGCCGACCACCGAGAGGACCATGCCGAGCGGGTCGGCCTTGCGGGCGGGCCCCTTGGACTCGGGCATCAGGACGAGCGCGGCGACGATGGCGACGAGCGCGATCGGCACGTTCATCAGGAAGACCGAGCCCCACCAGAAGTGCGCGATCAGGACACCGCCGAGCACGGGCCCGCCGACCAGGCCGACCGCGGCCACCGCGCTCCAGGCGCCGATCGCCTTGCGTCGCTCCCCGTCGTCGAAGACGGTGATGAGGATCGACAGGGTGCTCGGCATGATCAGCGCGCCGCCCACCCCCATCAACACCCGTCCCGCGATGAGCTGTTCGGGATTCTGGGCGACGGTGGCGAGCAGTGAGGCGGCCCCGAAGATCGTCAGCCCGACGATCATCACGCGCCGCCGCCCGAACCGGTCGGAGAGGCTGCCCGCGGTGAGCAGCAGCCCGGCGAAGACCAGGATGTACGAGTCGATGATCCACTGGATGTCCTGGGCGTCCGCCTTCAGGTCCTCGGCGATCGGCGGGACCGAGACGGTCAGGACCATGTTGTCGATGACCAGGACCAGCGTGCTCAGGCAGAGCACGATCAGGATGAGCCAACGGCGCGGATGACGGCGCTCTTCCATCGTGGGACCCCTCAAGACGTGGGCGGCGCACCCGCTGCGTACGGGGTGCTCTCGTTGCGAACACTGTACGCACAGCGCACGGTGTGCGCAACAGGCGAACGTCATACGCATATCGAGACCCACTGGTCCGTCGACGGCTGCTGGGACAGCTATCGGGACAGCTGCCGGGACGGCGTCAACTACCGCCCCGGCTCCTCAAGTTCGCCGCCGTGACCCGACGTCACCTCACCCGCGACGGCCGTGGAAGATCCCCCAGGTGAGATGGCCCGCGCGGCAGGCGTCCGCCACCTGCGGCAGGTTCTCCCCCAGGCCCTTCAGATACTCCGCGCTGACGGCGCCCACGAGTCCCGGTGACGGCGTCCTGACCTCCTCGACGAGGCGTTCGTAGTGGGTCAGCATGTGTGCGCTGAGATCCTCGAAGACCACGTCGGAGAGGCCGAGCAGCCGCAACTGCTCGATGTAGAAGCCCGGCGTGGCGAAGTCCTCGTTGGTCAGCCGCTCCGCGAGCGCGCGGACGTCGCTCTCCGCCGCGTCGTCGGCGGCCATGATGTCGGTGAAGACGAGGCGCCCGCCGGGCCGCAGGACGCGTCGCGCCTCCCGCAGCGCCCTTGGCCGGTCGCCGCTGTGGCACAGGGCCTCCTGCGACCAGACGACGTCGAACGTCCCGTCGGGCGCGGGAATGTCGTGGAAGGACCCGGTCACCACGTCGATACGGCCGTCGAGCCCGCACCGGGCGTTCAGTTCGCGGTGCCTGCGGTTCTGCACCTCGCTGATGTTGAGGGCCGTGACCCGGCAGTCGAACCCTCCGGCCAGCCTGCGGGCCGCGCCTCCATAGCCGGACCCCATGTCGAGGACCTTGCCGCCGCCGAGCACGTCGGCCACCTTGGCGGCCAGCCGCTCGACCGTACGTCCGGACGCCACGTCGATCGCTTCGTCCGGGTCCGCGTACACCCCGACATGGATGTCCTCGCCGCCCCAGGCATGGGCGTAGAAACCGTCGACGTCATCGGTGTTGTAGTAGGCGCGTGCCACATCGGTGGCACGGGCCGCATTGTCGTCAGCCATGAGGCATTCCTCGGCAGAACCCGACCGGCACAAACGCCCGCGACCACGTTTCGGCGGGAACGCACCGGCCCCCGTCCCCGCGGATTCCTCCGCAGGTCAGGGGGCTGGTTCGCTCGGTAGACCGTGTGGGACTCGAACCCACAACCAATGGATTAAAAGTCCACTGCTCTGCCAATTGAGCTAACGGTCCTCGTCGGTGCACCCCCGAGCATAGCGGGAGGGACTCCGCCGTCCGATCGGGTATCGCCGTCGAGGGCCGCCAAGGGCTACGGATCGCGGGGTTCCGGCAGTCCGGCGCGGGCCGCCTCGCGGGCCAGGGTGCGCTCGTGCGCCGGGTCGAGGAACCAGTGCCTGGCCGAGATCAGCCACCAGGTCGCCGCGAAGCCGAGGACGACGAGCACCGCGATCGGGGCGTAGTTGAACGTCTCCCAGGTGACCGGCGAGACCTGCGGCAGCATGAACAGGACGGTGATCACGCCGACCCAGGCGACCGCGACGACACCGACCGGGCGGGACCAGCGGCCCAGGTGCCAGGGCCCGCGTTCGAAGGCGTCCCCCTTGCGCAGCCGCAGCAGGGTCGGGATGACGTACGCGATGTAGAGCCCGATGACGGCGATCGAGGTCACCGCCGCATACGCCGTGACGTTGATCAGATACGGCAGGCCGAGCACCAGCGCACCGAGCGCGGCGAGCCAGACGGCGGCGACCGGGGTCCTCGTGCGCGGGCTCACCGCATGCCAGATGTGCGAGAACGGCAGCGCCCCGTCCCGCGAAAAGGCGTAGATCATGCGGGAGTTGGCGGTCACGGACGCCATGCCGCAGAAGAGCTGCGCGCCGATCACGACGAGCAGGAGCAGCTTGCCCGCCGTCGCGCCGAGGGCGTCGAGGAGGATCTGCGCGGGCGGCGCGCCGGTCGCCGATTCGCGGGCGCCGTCGTACGACTGGATGGCGAAGGTGAAGCCGAGCAGCAGCACGAAGCCCGCGATCCAGGAGGTCCAGATGGACCGGACGATGCCCTTCGGTCCCGCGGTCGAGGCGTCGTGGGTCTCCTCCGTCATGTGCGCGGAGGCGTCGTAGCCGGTGAAGGTGTACTGCGCCATGAGGAGGCCGATGAGTACGACGTACAGGCCGCTGCCCCACCCGGTGTTGTTCACGAACTCGGTGAAGACGAAGGACGCCGACTGGTGCGAGTCGGGCGAGAAGGCGAGCGCGCCGACGATGACCGCGACGCCGAGCACGTGCCACCACACGCTGACGCTGTTGAGCAGCCCGACGATGCGTACGCCGAAGGTGTTGAGCAGTCCGTGCAGCACGAGGATCGCGGCGAAGAGCAGGATCGTGCGCTCCTCGGTGACCGCGAAGTCGAACTGGAGGTTGAGGTACGCGCCCAGGAACGACGCCGCGCCGAAGTCGATTCCCGCGGTCACCGCGACCTGCCCGAGCACGTTGAACCACCCCGTGAACCACGCCCACGCGGCCGCCGTGCGCGCGGGCGCGAGCCGGTGCGCCCAGAAGTAGAGCCCCGCGGACGTCGGATACGCGGAGCAGATCTCCGCCATCGCGAGGCCGACGAACAGCGTCATCAGTCCGACCCCGACCCACCCCAGGTGATCAGGGCGGGACCGCCGGTGTTCATCCCGAACAGGTACATGGTCAGGCACCCGGAGAGGACCGAGATGATCGTGAACGAGACCGCGTAGTTGGAGAACGCCGACATCCGGCGGGCGAGCACCTGGGTGTAGCCGAGCTGCGCGAGCCGCTCCTCGTCGGAGCCGGGCGCGGGCGGGGTCGTGGTCGGTGGTGGCTGCTTCCGTTCACTCGGGTCACTTGTCATGCCCCCAGCGATTCCCTCGCCGGGGGCACGGCATGCGCCATGGAAGGCCATGAGCCGACCGCTACGGCCCGGCTAGAAAATGCCCTTGTACGTCAGCCAGCCGGAGGCGATCTTCGTGCGCCCCGAGAAGGCACCCTTCCCCTTGCCGGTGTTGCGGTAAAGGTCACCCTTCTTGTCCCGCACCACCAGGTCCGGAATGCCGTCGCCGGTCACGTCACCGGACCCGATGACGTGCGTGTACGGAGCGCCCCAGCCCTTGAAGACCGTGACCCGTCCCTTCAGCTTGCCGTCACCACCGCCCTCGAAACGGAAGAGCGTCCCGTCCTTGTGCCGGGCGAGCACGTCCCCGATGCCGTCGCCGTTCACGTCGCCCACGCCGGTGATGTGGGTATACGCCTTCCAGTTGGTGCCGATCCGCACGCCGGACGTCAGCTTGCCCGCCTTCGTGCCGCGGAACACGTACATGTCACCGGTCGCCGCCTTGCGGGCGATGAGGTCCGGGATGCCGTCGCCGTTGAGGTCGCCGGGCGAGGTCAGGACGTTGTACGCGCCCCAGCCGCCGCCGAGCGAGACCTTGGCCGCACCCGGCGCGGGCGGGCCCGAGCAGGCACCGTTGTAGCGGTGGAGCGTCCCCGCGGTGTTGCGCACAAGGAGGTCGTTGCAGCCGTTGCCGCTGAGGTCGCCGAACGGGACGTATGTGTACTTGGTGTTCCAGCCCGCCTTGGACGCCTTGGTGTGGCTGCCACCGCCGAAGTCGTGCGCGGTGAGCGCGCCCTTGGAATTGACCGTGTAGAGGTCGCCGCGGCCGTCCGTGTGGGCGTCGCGGTACGGGGCGGTGCCGCCGGACAGCCGCAGCGTGCCCGTCTTCACCGAGCGGTACGCGCTGTCCCCCGCGCCCTTCGCGCTCACCTTCCAGGCGTACGTTCCGCTGACCGCCTTCTTGCCGTCGGCGGTACGTCCGTTCCACTCGGCGGAGACGGACGCGGCACCGCGCGCGGACCCGGCGACCGTCGCGGCCGTCTTGCCCGCCCCGTCGGTGAACGTCACCTTCCAGGCGGTGGCGGGCCGGGAGAGCTGCCAACTCCCCTTCCACTTCTCCTTGCTGCTGCCGCCGATGTAGAGGTTGTCGCTGCCGACACGCGACTCGATCGAGGTGATCGGCGAGCGCGGCACGGACACCGGCTTCACATGCACGCGCCGCTCGGCGTCGGCGTACGCGATCGGGCCGCCGTACTTGTCGACGGTCCAGTCGACCCCGGCGCGCGCCCCCGAGGGGACGCGCGCGAAGCCGGTCGTGGTGACCGCCGCGGCGGAGGCGCCCTTGTGGAAGTCGGTGAGGTCCAGGTCGATGCCGTTCTGGCGGACGAGGTAGCCGTCGGCGAGCAGCACGGGGCCGCCCGCGGGCACGGCGATGTTCTTCTTCGCCGTCTGGTCCCACACCCCGGCCTTGCCGCCGCACGCCCAGTACAACCAGCGCCCCACCGCCTGCAGTTCGTTCGGCACACAGCCCGAGCCGAGCTTCACCGCGGCGCCCGTCTTCTTCGACTTCAGGTCGTACGAGTCGACGCTGCCCGCCGTCGCGGCGGGCTTCCACACCTTGGTGCCCCACACGGCGGCGGAGCGGGCCGTCAGGGTGTGGGTGACGCTGGTGGCGTCGGACTGCTCGGTGTCACCGACGTAGAACTTGTCCGTGCCGTCCTTGCGCAGGAGCGAGTAGCGGCCGGACGCGTCGGTGACGGTCACGGGGCCCGCGCCCGGGGTGACGTTGCGGAACGAGTTGGTGCCGGTGGGCATGTGTGCGGAGTCGCCCGCGGAGTACACGACGCGGCCGTTGCCGGTCGCGTGCGCCCTGACGCAGTCCGGGCCCGTCGGCGCGCACCGCTTGTGGTCGAGTCCGTAGATGAATCCGCGGGTGGGTCCCGAGACGACCTTCGGATCGCCGTCGACCGCGAGGTCGTAGTCGTAGAACGTGCCGAGGCCGTTGATCGGGCTCGTCGTCCCGAGCGTCAGCCTGCCGCCGCCGAGTGCCATCCCCTGGATCGCGGCCCTGACCGGCTCGATGTCGCGCACCTTGCCGAGCTTGACGCCGCCCGAGCCGTCGTCGGACACCCGCCGCACGGCCCAGTCGGAGGCGCTGGTGCCGCCCACGGCGAGGACCGACCCGTCATCGGCGGTGGCGAGGCCGGTCGTGGCGTGCTTCAGGAGCGTCTCGTGGCCGCCGCCCCCGATCCGGACCGCGAACAGCGGCTGGGCGACGTGCTGTTGGGGCAGCGCCTCCTTGTGCACGACCAGGATCCGGTCGCCGGCCAGGGCCATGGTCGCGTTGCGCCGGGTCGTGGACTGGACGGGGCCGGGCACGGAGGTCTGCACGGGCTGCGCGTCGGCGCGGTCGCGGTCGACCGTGTACGCGGTCGCCACCTCGGCCCAGTAGCCGAGGACCCGGTCCTTGGAGAGCGCGAACCCGCTCGGCACCGCCCGGCCCTCCAGGCCCGCGAAGACCCGGGTCAGCTTGCCGGTGCGGTAGTCGAGCAAGAACGCGCGATTGGTGGAGGGGCCCGACCGCAGCATCACGACCGCGCCGTCGCGGTCCTGGGCGCGCACCCCGGCGAAGCTGGTGACGTCGTCCGGGAGGCCGCTCACGGCCTGCTCGGTGACCTGCCCGTCGGCACCGGCCCGCAGCAGATGGAACGCGGTGATCCGGCCTTCGGCACCGCGTTCGTACGTCACCGCTGTGCGGTCGGTGAAGGCCTTCTGCGCCCAGGTCCGGCCCTCGGGGACCGTGATCGACGCGGCCTCCCCGGTGTCCAGGTCGGTGAGGTCGAGGGTGCGGGTCGACTGGGAGTAGCGGCCCGCGAGGGAGCCGTTCCACCAGTTGGCCGCCGGTGCGGTACGGGACTCTCCGGTGGCGTAGTCCGTCCACTGGATGTCACCGCCCTCTTCGCGGTGCACATAGCCGGTGCGGCCCGCCGCGTGCAGCGTCTCGGTGCGCGGCGCGAACCGGGGCGTGGCATCGATGACAGTCTCGGCGGAACCCGCGGCGACGGCGGCCGTCTGCGGGGTGAGCGCGAGCAGCCCGGTGGCGAGGGCGGCGACGGCGGCGATGCCGCCGCGCGCCCGGACGTGACGAGACAAGGAGGTCCCCCCATGGGATCCGATGACGTGGAGTGTCAGGTGCGGCTCGCGCGCTCCCCAGGCCCCACCCCGGAACATCCGCGTACCCCACCAAATGCCCGGATTTTAACAGGAGGGAGTGAGGTGAAGGAAAGCAAAAACAGCAGCGGGCCCACCCCCGAAGGGATGGGCCCGCAGTGCCTGTTCAGGCGAGTTCGTGCCTGGTCAGCCGGTCAGACGAGGTCGCGCCTCGGCAGACCGGATCAGCCGTTGCGCTTCCAGCGCGGCTTGTCGTCACGGCGCCCGAAGGAGCCCGTGCCGGAGCCGGAGCGGTCGTCGCGGCGGTTGTACGACGGACGGTCGTGGCCACCGGAGCGGAAGCCGCCGGAGGGGCGGTCGTCGCGGCGGTCACGGTTGAACGGACGGTCGCTGCCGCGGTGGCCGCCGGCGGGGCGGTCGTCACGGCGGAAGGAGCCGCCACGGTTGTCGTCACGACGGTCGCGGTTGAAGCCGCCACCACGGTTGTCGTCACGGCGGAAGCCACCGCCGCGGTTGTCGTCGCGGCGCTCGAAGGAACGGCCACCACGGTCGTCACGGCGCTCGTCGCGACGGAAGCCGCCACCACGGTTGTCATCACGACGGTCACGGTTGAAGCCACCGCCGCGGTTGTCGTCACGACGCTCGAAGGAACGGCCGCCACCACGGTTGTCATCACGGCGGTCGTCGCGACGGAAGCCGCCACCACGGTTGTCATCACGACGGTCACGGTTGAAACCGCCACCACGGTTGTCGTCACGACGCTCGAACGAACGGCCACCACGGTCATCGCGGTTGAAGCCGCCACGGTCACCGCGACGGTCCCGCTCGTAGTTGCCGCGCTCGTCGCGCTGCGGACGACGGTCGTACGAGGAGGAGCGCTCCTCGCGGACCGGGCGCTCGGCGACCGGCTCAGGGGCCGACGTCTCGGCGGCCTCGACGGCGGCCTCGGCCACGGCGGCGGCCTCGGCGACCGCGGCCTCCGGGTCGTCACCGCGCTCGCGGGCGGCACGCGCGGTGAGGCGGTCGGCCTCCTCGCGCAGCTCGGCGGCGCGGCGCTGCGCGCGCTCCAGCTCCTTGGTGAGGTCCTTGACCTCACGCTCGGCCTGGGTCGCGGCGTTGCCCGCGGAGTCGGCCTGCACCTCGGTCATCGAGCGGGCGCCGGTGATCTCGGCGACCTCCGGGTCGAAGGTGCCGCCGCCGTTGATGATGTGGCGCGAGGCGTCGACGCCCGCGTCCTCCATCAGGCGGAAGATCTGGCGGCGCTGGTGCGGCAGGGACAGGGACACGACCGTGCCGGAGCGGCCCGCGCGAGCGGTGCGGCCGGAGCGGTGCAGGTAGTCCTTGTGGTCGCCGGCCGGGTCCACGTTCAGAACCAGGTCGATGCCGTCGACGTGGATGCCGCGGGCGGCGACGTCGGTGGCGACGAGCGCGTTGACGTAGCCGTCCTTGAAGTCCGCAAGCGTCCGCGTACGGGCGCCCTGCGTCATGCCGCCGTGCAGCGCGTCGGCCTTCACACCGGCGTCGCGCAGCTGCTCCGCGATGCGGTCGGCGCCCAGCTGGGTGCGGACGAAGATGATGGTGCGGCCCTTGCGCGCGGCGATCGCGGCGGTGACCGGCGCCTTGTCGCGGGGCTTCACGATCAGGATGTGGTGCGTCATGGTCGTGACGGCGCCCTGGGCGGCGTCGACCTCGTGCGTCACCGGGTTGGTCAGGTAGCGCTTGACCAGCGTGGAGATCTCGTTCTCCATCGTGGCCGAGAACAGCATGCGCTGGCCGCCGGCCGGGACCTGGTCGAGCAGCTCGGTGACCTCGGGCAGGAAGCCCAGGTCGGACATCTGGTCGGCCTCGTCGAGGACGGCGACCTCGACGTTCTCCAGGGAGCAGGCGCCGCGGTTGATGATGTCGCGCAGGCGGCCCGGCGTTGCGACGAGGATGTCGACGCCGCGCTCCAGGGCGTAGATCTGGTTGCCCATGGACGTACCGCCGCAGACGACCTTCATCTTCAGGCCGAGGACGTCGCCGTAGGGCTGGAGGGCGTCGGCGACCTGCATCGCCAGCTCGCGGGTCGGGGTCAGGATGACCGCGCGGGGCTTCTTCTTCTCGGTGTGGCCGTCGGCGAGGCGCGCCAGGGTCGGCAGACCGAAGGAGAGGGTCTTGCCGGAGCCGGTGCGGCCGCGGCCCAGGATGTCCTTGCCGGCCAGGGCGTCCGGGATGGTCGCGGCCTGGATCGGGAAGGGGGTGTGCACGCCGTTGCGCGCGAGCTTGCGGACGACTCCGTCGGGCAGGCCGAGGTCACCGAAGGTGATCTCGGGCTCGGCGTCGGCGTCGGCCTCGACGGACTCGGCGTCGGCGTCGGTGGTGACCTCGGTGACGTCCTCGGCCGCGACGATCTCGACGGCCTCGGCGACGGCCTCGGCGGCAGCGTCGGTCTCGACGACCTCGACAGCCTCGACGGCCTCGTTCTCGGGCAGGACGGCGTGGTCAGAACTGAAAATGGACATGCGAAATGCGAAACCTTCCGGAGTCTCGGCACGCGCCCGTCAACTCCGTGATTTCGCAATGGACCGCCTCTATGCGGTCAGCCACGGCAAGGGAGAGTACGCGCCACGCGGCGCTCTTCTGTGTCGGCGCCGGGCAAATGGGATCAAACGATCTACCACCATACGCACCCCCCACCCCATATGGCAAACCGCCCTCCCCCGGACCGCCCTCCACCTGCGAAGACGTCACCACGGAGACCATCGGCCCGACCCGGGCGGCACCCCTACCGGGGCCCCTCCTGAGGCGACGGCTCCCGCCCCGCGATCTCCGCGTCGCGCCGCTGCAGCTGTGCGTCCTGCGCCGACCCCTCGTGCGCCGACGACGACGGCTCGGGGGTGGTCGGATCCGGCGTCGGGGTCGGTGTCGGCTTGGGCGGCGTGGGCGTCGGCTCCGGCTCGGTCGGGGTCGGCTTCGGCCGGGTCGGCGACGGCTTCCCCGGCTTGCCCGGCTTCGACGGCTCGGCGGAGGAGGACGCGGACGAGGACGCCGAGGGCTTCGCGGTCCCCGAGGCGGACTCGCTCGCGCCGGGCGACGCGCCGCCGCCCTTGCCCTTCCCCTTGCCGCTGCCCTGCCCCCGCTCACCGCCGGGGCCGATGTCCCCGCTCCGCGTCAGGGGCCCGCCGTCGGGTGCCGCCGCGCCGCTGCGCTGCCCGGCGGAGCGGCCGGGCCCCGGCGCGTTCCCGTCGTCACTGATGCTCATGCAGCCCGCGGTCGCCGCGACGGCCACCGCGACGGCGGCCCAACGGGCGGGAACGTACAACTGGCGCACGGCCGAGCACCTCCGAGGCGCTGAGAATCGGGACGCCCTGCCCAACTCCCGCGGCCCGCAAGAGGACACGGACCGCCACCCGCCCCCGCCCGCTCACCCGCACCCGAGCACGGCCCCCGCTCACCCGTACCCGCACGGCGCCTCTCCCGGACGCCGCACCGGGGCCACGTCACCCGTAGCCGAGCGCGTGCAGCCGCTCGTCGTCGATCCCGAAGTGGTGCGCGACCTCGTGCACCACGGTGATCTCCGTCTCCGCGACGACGTCCTCGCGCGACTCGCACATCCGCAGCGTCGGCCCCCGGTAGATGGTGATGCGGTCCGGCAGCACACCGGCGTACCACTCGCCCCGGTCGGTCAGCGGAGTCCCCTCGTAAAGACCGAGCAGTTCGGGATCGTCCGCGGGCGGCTCGTCCTCGACGAAGACCGCCACATTGTCCATGAGCCGCGTCAGCTCCGGAGGAATCCGGTCGAGCGCCTCGGCCACCAGTTCCTCGAACTCCTCGCGCGTCATCTCCAGCACACCCCCATTGTCGGCCACACCGTGCGGCCCGTCCCGGCATACCCACCCCGCCACTTGGGCATAGGGGACCAATGGCCCGCGACTTCACGGTCGTTCTCCAGGGCGTACGAAAGGCGGGCAGCGCCTTCGTAGGCCACTACCGCGCTCGCCGCACCCACCCCGAGACCGAACTGGTCAGCCCGCCCCACCCCTATGCCCGCCCGTCGCCCACCACCACCCTGCTCGATGGTGCTTCGCACCGCCCCTACAAATCTGCCCTCGGCCTGATCACCGTCGTCCTGCTCGGCGCCTGGCTCGGCCTGCTCATCGTCGGCAGCGTGCGCGCGCCGGTCGGCCCGATGGACACCCGCATGACGCTGCGCCCGTCCGTGTCCGGCGGCACGAAGATCAACGTCTCCCCGCTCGGCGCCCTCGAACTCCGCTCCCACACGGCCCCCATCCGCCTCGACGTCGACGTGGACCGCCTCGACCCGGTGCGCTCCCAGGCCCTCGTCGACCACCCCGAGCGGCTCTCGGGCCTCCAGGACGAGGTGGCGCGCGACGTCGGCCACGGCGCGCTCGACCTGGCCGTACGCTCCTGCGTCGCCGTCGTCTCCGGCGCCACCGCACTCGGCCTCGCCGTCTACCGCCGCCCGCGCCGCGCCCTCGCGGCGGGCGGCCTGGCCCTCGCCCTGCTCGCGGCCTCGGGCACGGCGGCGTACGCCACCTGGAACCCGAAGTCCGTGCTCGAACCGAAGTTCTCCGGGCTCCTCAGCAGCGCCCCCTCCGTCGTCGGCAACGCCCGCAGCATCGTCAGCGAATTCGACGTCTACCAACAGGAGTTGGCGCGCCTGGTCACCAACGTCACCAAGCTCTACGACGTGACGTCCACGCTCCCCGCCTACCAGCCCGACCCCACCACCATGCGGGTCCTGCACGTCTCCGACATCCACCTCAACCCGGCCAGCTGGAAGATCATCGCGTCGCTCGTCGAGCAGTACGACAT
Source organism: Streptomyces sp. NPDC059002 (assembly GCF_042740435.1). NCBI lineage: Bacteria > Bacillati > Actinomycetota > Actinomycetes > Kitasatosporales > Streptomycetaceae > Streptomyces > Streptomyces sp. NPDC059002. The sequence goes on from NZ_JBHYJI010000045.1 coordinate 42,083, forward strand.
CGACGTCATCGTCGACTCCGGCGACACCATGGACCACGGCTCGGCCGCCGAGAACGGCTTCCTCGACCCGATCGCCGACCTCGGCGCCCCCTACGTGTGGGTGCGTGGCAACCACGACTCGCACACCACCCAGCGCTACCTGGAACGCTTCAAGAACGTCCACGTCCTCGACGACGGCAGCGCCGAGACCGTCGCGGGCCTGCGCTTCGCGGGCATCGGCGACCCGCAGTACACCCCCGACCGCTCGGTGAAGGCCGAGGGCGACTCCGTCGAGCACATGGCGGGCATCCGCCTCGCCTCCGCCCTGCGCGCCGAACGGGCGGCCGGCACCCCGGTCGACGTGGCGATCGCGCACAACCCGACCGCGGCACGCGAGACCGACGGCGAAGTGCCCCTGGTGCTCGCGGGCCACGTCCACCACCAGGAGATGGAGGTCATGGAGGAGGGCACGCGGCTGCGCATCGAGGGTTCGACGGGCGGCAGCGGGCTGCGCGCGGTCGAGGGCAAGTACCCCGACCCGGTCGAGGCCTCGATCCTCTACCTGGACCGTACGACCAAGCGACTGCAGGCCTGGGACGAGATCAAACTGGGCGGCCTCGGCCTCACGAAGGCGGAGGTCAGCCGCCATCTCCCCAAGGAGAACCAGCCCGGAGCGTCCCCTTCGCCGACCGCCCCCACCCCCTCCGGCTAAACCGTTTTGGCGATAGCTCCCCGCATCCCATATGCTTCTCACGTCCCCGACGCGCTGCAAGGCGCACACGGCGGGCCTCTTAGCCCTCATCGTCTAGTGGCCCAGGACGCCGCCCTTTCAAGGCGGTAGCACGGGTTCGAATCCCGTTGGGGGCACGCAACACCTTGTGCGAGACTAGTGCTCGCACAACGCTTGGTCCTGTGGAGCAGTTTGGAGTGCTCGCCACCCTGTCAAGGTGGAGGCCGCGGGTTCAAATCCCGTCAGGACCGCTTGCGATTCCTCGCGGATCGCGTGGCTGGGTAGCTCAGTTGGTACGAGCGATCGCCTGAAAAGCGATAGGTCGCCGGTTCGATCCCGGCCCCAGCCACCTCTTCCCAGAAGCCCTGCCGATCCCGGCGGGGCTTCTGCCGTTTCCCCCACGCCTCCGTGAGCGCCCCCCCGGCACCGTGGGCTGTGCCCACCCGTGCCGCCCTGCGGCACGATTGCCCACAGCGGAGCGACCACGCACCCGCAGCCGCAAACGCGCCCGAGGGGACGTGGGGGTATGTGCGCACGGAGCACCTTGACCCACCGTGACGGTGAGCACTGACGGAGGCATCCGCCACGGGATAGCGAGTACGCACATACCCCCGCGGCCCCGCCCCACAGCCGAAGCGAATGCGAGACCGAGCCAAGGCAAGCCAAGGCGAGGCGAGGCGAGGCGAGACCTACCCCCGCTCCCGCTCCCGACCCCGCCGCCACCCCCGCACCACAAGCCCCAGCCCCACCAGCCCCACAACCCCGATCAACAGCACGGAGTCCGGCACGGCACGACCAACACCACCCGCCCACTGCTCCACCGCGAACGAGTCGTCCACATCGAGCAACCCGGGCAGCGCGGTAGTCCCGTCGTACGCAAGGAAAAGCGCACCGAGCCCGACGAAGAAGAGCCCGGACAGCAGCGAAGTGGTGTGCAGCTCGAACCGCCCGAGCCGCACGACGCGCCCCCGCAGCCACCGCCGCCGCCCCAGGTCGAACCGCTCCCAGAGCAGCGCGAGGAGGAAGAGCGGCACGGCCATCCCGAGCGCGTACACGGCAAGGAGCAGCCCGCCGTACACGGGACTCCCGCTCACCGCGGCCACCGTGAGGACGCTGCCGAGGATCGGCCCCGCACAGAACCCGGCGAGCCCGTACACCGCACCCAGCGCGTACACGGAGAACGCGGTGGTCGGCCTGATCCGCCCGGACAGTTCGGCCATCTTCCGCGAGGCGAACCCCATGCCGAGGATCTGAAGGACCCCGAGCCCGATGATCAGCCACCCGGCGACGAGCACCAGCTGGTCGCGGTGGCCGAAGAAGAACCGCCCGGCGTAGGACCCGGCGGCGCCGAGCGGCACCAGGGTCGTCGCGAGCCCGGCGTAGAAGATCCCGGTCCTGGCGACGAGCCGCGAGGTCGAGTCGATCGAGTACGCGAAGAAGGCGGGGAGCAGCAGGGCGCTGCAGGGGCTCACCAGGGCGAGCAGACCGCCGAGGAACGCGGCGAAGTACCCGACGTCGGCGGTCACTTGGCACCGCCCTTGCCGGAGGGAGCACCCTTCGCGGTCTGGGCCGCCGCCTCGATCGCCTGGTGGAAGACCTCGTCGGGCTGGGCGCCCGAGATGGGCCGTCCGTTGATCACGAAGGACGGCGTCGAGGTGGCGCCGAGGCCGTACGCCTCTTCCTGGTCCTTCTTCACCGCGGCCTTGGCGGCATCGCTGTCGGCGTCCTCCGCGAAGCGCTCGACGTCCTTGACGCCCGCCTCCTTCGCCAGCTCCTTCAGGCGGTCGTCGCCGAAGCCCTTCTCCTTGGACCCGTCGGCGTACGCGGCCTCGTGGAACTGCCAGAAGCGCCCCTGCTTCCCCGCCGCCCACGCGCCGCGCGCGGCCCGCTCGGAGTCCTCGCCGAAGATCGGGAAGTTGCGCCACTCGATGCGCAGGGTCCCCTCGTCGACGTACTTCTTCACGAGGCCCGGCTCGGTGTCGCGGGCGAACTTTCCGCAGAAGCCGCACTTGAAGTCGGCGTACTCGACCATCACGACGGGCGCGTCGGCGCGCCCCTGCGCGAGCGGGTCCTTGGCGTCGCGCCGGGCGAGCTTCTCCAGCTCGGGGTAGACACCGGGCTGCTGTCCGGTGGAGGGCGCGGCGCCCGCGGCCTCCTCCTTGACCGTGCCGGTGGCGGAGTCGTCGGGCTTGGTCGCGGTGTACGAGGCGACGCCGAGCAGCACGGCGGCGACGGCGACACCCGCGCCGATGGCGATGTTCCGGCTCTTCTTGGTGTCGTTCTTGGGCTTGTTGCCGTTCTTGGGCATCAGAGCGATCTCTCTTGTCCTGTTGTACGTCGATGAAGGGGCCCCTGAGACAGGGGCCTCCTACACGCGCAGGACGGAGAGATCCATCGGCGACGGCGGATCGAGCGCGGGGGGCGCGCGGCCCGGCGCCATCGTGAGCACGGCCTGGTCGACGCCCCACGCGCCGGGTGCGGCGTGGGCGTCGTACAGCGCGGGAAGCAGTTCGTACGAGGTCCCGGAGCGCGCCGGAGTGGCCGGCACATGGTCCGCGTCCTGCCGGCCGCCCTTGCCGCAGCCGGGCACACCGGCCCCGTCGGACTCCTGGGCGACGGGCACATCGGCCCCGGCCTGGCTCACCGCCGCCACCGCGGCCGTCCGTGCCACGGAGCCCGCGGCGGCCGTCGCGGGCCCGCCGCAGAACACCCCGAGCATGACGAGCAGCACCCCCACCAGAGGGCACCACGTCGTACGGGCACGGGACAGCATGCCCGGAATCGTACGTGCCGGGGCGCCCCGCCGGAGAAATCGGTTCGCCACCGCCGAGCCGCGGGTGAGATCCTGGATCGCGTATGTCTACGCAGCCCGCCCTCGCCCTCGACACCCTCGCCCCCCGCCTGACCGAGCTCTCGCTGCGCGACGAGCACCGGATCGGCCGGCGGCTTGAGGGTGCGCGCCGGATCCGCAAGCCCGAGGCCCGTGCCGCCGTCCTCGCCGAGATCGCGGCGGACGTGGAGCGGGCCGAGGAGCGGATGGCCGAGCGCGGCTCCCGCGTGCCCGCGATCACGTATCCGGAGCAGCTGCCGGTCAGCCAGAAGAAGGACGAGATCGCCGAGGCGATCCGCGACCACCAGGTCGTGATCGTCGCGGGCGAGACCGGCTCCGGCAAGACCACACAGATCCCCAAGATCTGTCTGGAGCTCGGCCGTGGCGTGCGCGGCATGATCGGCCACACGCAGCCGCGCCGCATCGCGGCCCGCACGGTCGCCGAGCGCGTCGCCGAGGAGATGAACACGCCGCTCGGCGAGGCCGTCGGCTGGAAGGTCCGCTTCACCGACCAGGTGAACCAGGACGGCACGTTCATCAAGCTGATGACGGACGGCATCCTGCTGGCCGAGATCCAGACGGACCGCGAGCTGCGCGCGTACGACACGATCATCATCGACGAGGCCCACGAGCGCTCGCTCAACATCGACTTCCTGCTCGGCTATCTGGCCCAACTGCTGCCGAAGCGCCCGGACTTGAAGGTCGTCATCACCTCGGCGACCATCGACCCCGAGCGCTTCTCGCGGCACTTCGGGGACGCCCCGATCGTCGAGGTCAGCGGGCGCACGTATCCGGTGGAGGTCCGCTACCGCCCCCTCCTTGAGGAGGACTCGGACGACTCCGACCGCGACCAGATCACCGCGATCACCGACGCCGTCGAGGAGCTCCAGGCCGAGGGCAAGGGCGACATCCTCGTCTTCCTCTCCGGAGAGCGCGAGATCCGGGACACGGCGGACGCGCTGAACAAGAAGAACTACAAGTTCACCGAGGTCCTCCCCCTCTACGCCCGCCTGTCGCACGCCGAGCAGCACCGCGTGTTCCAGCAGCACACGGGAAGACGCATCGTCCTCGCGACGAACGTCGCCGAGACCTCCCTGACCGTCCCGGGCATCAAGTACGTGATCGACCCGGGCACGGCCCGCATCTCCCGCTACAGCCACCGCACCAAGGTGCAGCGCCTGCCCATCGAGGCGATCAGCCAGGCGAGCGCCAACCAGCGCAAGGGCCGCTGCGGTCGTACGTCGGACGGCATCTGCATCCGGCTGTACTCGGAGGACGACTTCCTCGCCCGCCCCGAGTTCACCGACGCGGAGATCCTCCGTACGAACCTCGCCTCCGTCATCCTCCAGATGACCGCGGCCGGGCTCGGCGACATCGAGAAGTTCCCCTTCATCGACCCGCCGGACCACCGCAACATCCGCGACGGCGTCCAACTCCTCCAGGAACTGGGCGCGTTGGACCCGAGCCAGAAGGACGTACGCAAGAGGCTGACGCAGCAGGGCCGCAAGCTCGCCCAGCTGCCCGTCGACCCGCGGCTGGCCCGGATGGTCCTGGAGGCCGACAAGAACGGCTGCGTGCGCGAGGTCATGGTGATCGCGGCGGCGCTGTCCATCCAGGACCCGCGCGAGCGCCCCTCGGAGAAGCAGGCGCAGGCCGACCAGCAGCACGCCCGCTTCAAGGACGAGACGAGCGACTTCCTCGCCTTCCTGAACCTGTGGCGGTACGTCCGCGAGCAGCAGAAGGAGCGCGGCTCGTCGTCCTTCCGCCGGATGTGCAAGGCGGAGTACCTGAACTTCCTGCGCATCCGCGAGTGGCAGGACATCTATACGCAGCTGCGTACGGTCGCCAAGCAGATGGGGATACACCTCAACGAGGACGACGCCCCCGAGCAGCACGTCCATATCTCCCTCCTTTCCGGCCTGCTGTCCCACATCGGGATGAAGGACGTGAAGGAGTCCAAGGAGAGCAGGGCCGCCAAGGACAACGACCCGAAGCAGCGCGGTGGCGGGCGGGGCGAGTACATCGGCGCCCGCAACGCCAAGTTCGCGGTCTTCCCGGGCTCGGCGCTCTTCAAGAAGCCCCCGCGCTTCATCATGTCGGCCGAGCTGGTGGAGACCTCGCGCCTGTGGGCCCGCGTGAACGCCCGCATCGAGCCCGAGTGGGTCGAGCCGCTCGCGCAGCACCTCCTGAAGCGGACGTACAGCGCACCGCACTGGGAGAAGGACCAGGCCGCGGTGATGGCGATCGAGAAGGTGACGCTGTACGGCGTCCCGATCGTCACGGACCGCAAGGTGAACTACGGCCGCATCGACCCCGAGGTCTCCCGCGACCTGTTCATCCGCAACGCGCTGGTGGAGGGCGACTGGCGCACGCACCACAAGTTCTTCGCCGCCAACCGCAAGCTCCTCACCGAGGTCGAGGAGTTGGAGCACCGGGCGCGGCGCCGCGACATCCTCGTCGACGACGAGACGCTCTTCGACTTCTACGACCAGCGGGTGCCCGCGGACGTCGTCTCCGGTGCGCACTTCGACTCCTGGTGGAAGAAGAAGCAGCGGGAAGAGCCCGAACTGCTCGACTTCGAGCGGTCGATGCTGATCAACGAGAAGGCGGGTGACGTCTCCAAGGACGACTACCCCGACTCGTGGCGGCAGGGGCAGCTCAAGTTCAAGGTGACGTACCAGTTCGAGCCGGGCGCGGACGCGGACGGTGTGACCGTCCACATCCCGCTCCAGGTCCTGAACCAGGTCACGGACGAGGGCTTCGACTGGCAGATCCCGGGTCTGCGCGAGGACGTGGTCATCGAGCTGATCCGCTCCCTGCCCAAGCCGATCCGCCGCAACTACGTGCCTGCGCCGAACTTCGCGAAGGCGTTCCTGGAGCGGGCGGTCCCCCTTCAGGAGCCACTGCACGTCACGCTGGCGCGCGAACTCCAGCGGATGGTCGGTGTGCCGGTCTCGCCGGACGACTTCGACCTGACGCGCGTACCCGACCACTTGAAGATCACGTTCCGGATCGTCGACGAGCGGCGCAAGAAGCTCGCCGAGGACAAGGACCTGGAGGCGCTCAAGCTCCGGCTGAAGCCGAAGGCCCGCAAGGCGATCTCCCAGGCGGCCGCAGCGACGGCGGAGCGCACGGGCGGCTCCGCGGTCGAGCGCTCCGGCCTCACGGACTGGACGATCGGCACGCTCTCGCGCGTCTTCGAGACCCGCAGGGCGGGCCAGCCCGTGAAGGCGTACCCGGCGCTCGTGGACGACGGCGACACCGTCTCCGTACGCCTCTTCGACACCGAGGCCGAGCAGCTGCAGGCCATGTGGCGCGGCACCCGCCGCCTCATCCTGCGCAACATCCCGGTGAATCCGGCCAAGTTCGCCTCGGACAAGCTGACCAACCAGCAGAAGCTCGCCCTGTCCGCGAATCCGCACGGCTCCATGCAGGCGCTCTTCGACGACTGCGCGATGGCCGCGGCGGACAAGCTGATCGCGGACTTCGGCGGGCCCGTCTGGGACGAGGAGTCGTACCGCAAGCTCTTCGACAAGGTGCGCGCGGAGATCGTCGACACGACCGTGAAGGCGGTCGGGCAGGTCCAGCAGGTCCTCGCCGCCTGGCAGGCCTGCGAGCGCCGCCTGAAGTCGGCCAAGAGCCCCGCCCTGCTCGCGAACCTCTCCGACGTGCGGGAGCAGCTGAACTCCCTCATCAAGCCCGGCTTCGTGACGGAGACGGGCCTGCGCCGCCTGGCCGACCTGATGCGGTACATGGTGGCGGCGGACCGGCGCCTGCAGCAGATGCCGACCAACGTCCAGCGGGACACCACCCGCATGGAGAAGGTCCGCGAGATGCGCGACGAGTACCTGTGGCTGCTCGAACAGATGCCGCAGGGCAGGCCCGTACCGCAGGAGGTCCTGGACATCCGCTGGATGATCGAGGAGCTCCGCGTCAGCTACTTCGCGCACGCGCTCGGCACCGCGTACCCCGTTTCCGACAAGCGGATCGTGAAGGCGATCGACGCGGCGGTGCCGTAACCAGCCAGGCACACAGGGTGAGTTCGACCGCTGGGCCTGCACTGCTGTACAGTCTCATCTCGCAGCGCAACGCACGAATCAGCGCAGCAGAGCAAGGTCCTGTGGAGCAGTTTGGAGTGCTCGCCACCCTGTCAAGGTGGAGGCCGCGGGTTCAAATCCCGTCAGGACCGCAGTGAAGAAGAGGCCGCATCCTTTGGATGCGGCCTCTTCTTGCATTCCGCCCTCGCATCCCGCCGGATCGGGCGAAGACCGCACCCGCGGCGGAGCCGCAACCGGATCCCGTCTTCCCCATCCGTCGGGCCCCGCCCCTCCTCCCCCGGACGAGACCCCTTCCCACCCCTGTGAATGCGGCCCGTTGCCGCTCCCGCACCTTGACTGCGTCACATTCCGCCGGTACCCCAGACAACAGGGAGCCGGCGGGAGGCTCCCCAGGAGGTGACGCATGACCGCTCTTCCGGCGTCTCCGCGACATGAGACACGCGCCCTGCTGCGCGCCCACCTCGCCGCGGCGCACGGCTACCGCCACCTGACCCGGCACTGCCCCATCTGCCATCAACTGCTGAGGCTCGCCCTGGAGCCCTCGCAGCACGGCCCTGGCGAGTGCGAGGCGCCCGAGACCGGCTTCGTGCGGGAGAGCGCCGCACAGGACGAGACGAGCGAGGACGAAAGTCCCCCCAACGCATGACCAAAGGCGACGCACACTCTGCCCTCCCGGTGGGAGGCTGAGAGACACGGGCCTTCGAAGCGAAGCCGGTATCCCTTTAGCGCAGGGGCATCACGGCCAACAAGGTTCACGGCATGTGACGGGTGTCACCGAACAAGTTTTGGGAACCCCTGAACTTACGCCCTTCCTACAACGGGCCAATTTAATATGTGCAATTGCACCACCCTTTGAGCGCTCCCCCCGCACCCCCTCAGAGACCAACAAGGGCGCTCACGGACCCCCTCACCAGCAGGTCCTCGGCACACAAAAGCGAGCGCCCGAACGGGCATCCGGCGATGCCCGGCGCACACAAAAAGATCGCGCTGGACCCGGCGGAGTCCAGCGCGATCGAACGACTCACCCCATGGGGCAGGGCGTGGGCCTCGTTGGGGCGAGACCCTCGTCGTGTGTAGCTATATGTCGGACGTACGGCCAGGTTGGGGGACCCGGCAGCAGTGGTGCTCTTCGCCCGAGTTGTACGGGTTACTGCTGGTTAAGCGGTAGTTCAGGCCTCGCTGCGCTGCTGCGGGATACCCGCGAGCAGTGCGCGGACCTCAGCCTCGCGGTAACGGCGGTGTCCGCCGAGCGTGCGAATCGACGTGAGCTTGCCAGCCTTGGCCCAGCGCGTCACCGTCTTCGGGTCGACGCGGAACATCGTGGCGACCTCAGCCGGGGTCAGCAGCGGCTCGGCATCAGGGGTGCGAGCGGTCATGAGCGGCCTCCTCGGGAGAACCGAACCTTCTCGGTTCATTCCTCTAAATTCTGCACCTTGACCCGCGTTGCCCGAAATGGCGGACGCGAGTCGAGTCGGTTATAGGACGAACGGCTTGTCCTCGGCACTACAACTACACCATCCGTCCAGCCGCGTCGGCCAAACCGATGGAATTGCCCTCCCAGGTGTTCATCACCGACGGAAGCCGATGGACCATGCCATAGCGGACAGTCACGTCACAGTGACGATCAGTCACAGAGCGATCAGGAGTCAACAGACCCCCCATAGCGTGCAATGTCGAGCATTCCGCCCTTACTTGGGCGGAAGGAGCCCTCCCCGGACTCCTTGTCCTATTTTGGCACGAGGAGGGGTGATGGGCGCAAGGGCCCAGTAAGTGCGGTCCGTCACGCTTGAGGCAAAGGCCCGGATCGGGACCTACGTCCCGTCGCCGGGACGACCACGGACCTCGGGGGTGGGTGACCGCGGACCTACGGGCCATGTGACCACGGACCTTCAGTTCGCGAACTGGAGGTCCCGGACCGCCCGCCATCGCTCCACGAGCCTTGCATACGCCTCGCCGGCCACCTCGCCGTCACCGTCGCGCAACGCCTCGATTCCCTCGGCCACATCCGCGGCGGAGTGGTCCTCGTCGAGATCCTCCGCGGACAGCGCGTGCACGAGCCCGCCGTAGTCGAGCTCGACCAGGGAGCGCGGGTGGAACTCCTCGAGCCACCGGCCCACGTCCACCAGGCCCTCGATGAGCGGTCCGTCGTCCATCGCGTCCCGCAGCGTCCGCAGGGCGCGCGCGACGCGGCGCCGGGCCTGCACCATCGGCGTCCGGTAGCGCAGGACGGGCGGCGAGCCGGGCTGCCCCTCGGCGGCCTCGCCCGCGCTGCGCTCATAGCTCCGCTCCTCGTCCGACACGAGGACGAACCAGTGCAGCGGGACCTGCCACGTGGCCGTACGGATCCAGGGGCGCGCGTCGGGGTTGCGGGCCAGCCACCGCTCGTAGTCCGCGGTCGTCTGACGGCGCAGCACCGGCGGGAGCACCGCGTCGAGCACCGGCGTCGGAAACTGTTCGGCGAGGTCCCCCAGCGCCTGCCAGCCGCGCAGCCGGGTCCGCCACGGGCAGACGCACAGCACGCCGTCGACCTCCACCACGAAGGCGTCGCTGCTCTCGTGCACCGGCACGGGCACGGGCGGCGTGGAGACCAAATCGGCCAGCGAGCGCCGGAGTTCGTCCTGGTAGGAGGGGCGGTCCGCGCGGCGGGCATAGCGCGACCAGTGGCCGCGCTCCGGCTCGGGGAAGGCGGCCAACGGCTCGTACACACGCAAGTAGGACGCGTACGGGACCGTCACCGATGACACCTTGGGCACGGCTCCTCCCTCCCCCGCCTACCGGCCGGAAAACACTGTTCGGCGCGCCATGGCCGAACTCCGCCCCACCCCCGCCGCCCGCCGGGAGAGGGTGATCCTCGGCACTGCGCGGCCAAGGCCGGTGGACAGGCTCTAGTCTCATGCCCAGCGGGCGCCCGCCACCCGCACGGGAGCCCACCCAACCGCCGCTATTCGACCGGGAGTCACCACAGTGACCGAAGCAGACAACGGCGTCCTGCACACCCTGTTCCACTCGGATCAGGGGGGCCATGAGCAAGTAGTGCTCTGCCAGGACCGTGCCAGCGGCCTCAAGGCCGTCATCGCCCTGCACTCCACCGCCCTGGGCCCCGCCCTCGGCGGCACCCGCTTCTATCCGTACGCGAACGAGGCCGAGGCCGTCGCCGACGCGCTGAACCTCGCGCGCGGGATGTCGTACAAGAACGCCATGGCCGGACTCGACCACGGCGGCGGCAAGGCGGTGATCATCGGCGACCCGGAGAAGATCAAGAGCGAGGAACTGCTTCTCGCCTACGGCCGCTTCGTCGCCTCGCTCGGCGGCCGGTACGTCACGGCCTGCGACGTCGGCACCTACGTCGCGGACATGGACGTCGTGGCCCGCGAGTGCCGCTGGACCACCGGACGCTCCCCCGAGAACGGCGGCGCGGGCGACTCCTCCGTGCTCACCGCCTTCGGTGTCTTCCAGGGCATGCGCGCCTCGGCCCAGCACCTGTGGGGCGACCCGACGCTGCGCGGCCGCAAGGTCGGCATCGCGGGCGTCGGCAAGGTCGGCCGCCATCTCGTCGAGCACCTCCTGGAGGACGGCGCCGAGGTCGTGATCACGGACGTGCGCGAGGAGTCCGTGCGCGGCATCGTCGACAAGCACCCTTCGGTGACGGCGGTCGCGGACACCGAGGCGCTGATCCGCGTCGAGGGCCTCGACATCTACGCCCCGTGCGCGCTCGGCGGCGCCCTGAACGACGACAGCGTGCCGGTGCTCACCGCGAAGGTGGTGTGCGGCGCGGCCAACAACCAGCTCGCGCACCCGGGCGTGGAGAAGGACCTGGCCGACCGGTCGATCCTGTACGCACCCGACTACGTGGTGAACGCGGGCGGCGTGATCCAGGTCGCGGACGAGCTGCACGGCTTCGACTTCGACCGGTGCAAGGCGAAGGCGTCGAAGATCTTCGACACCACGCTCGCCATATTCGCTCGTGCAAAGGAAGACGGTATTCCGCCGGCCGCGGCGGCCGACAGGATCGCCGAGCAGCGGATGGCCGACGCCCGCTGACGGCCCCCGGAAGCTGATCTTCCAAGCCCTCGCGACGCCATGGCAGGGCCCCGCCGGCGCATCGGGGAGACAAGACTCACCCCCGTCGGCGGGTCGCCCGACAAGAAGAGGTTAAAATCGCAGTTGACCAGCGAGGAAGGGGCTCCTCGCGGGTTGTGCGCCGAGGCGCGTCCTGCGGGCGACGTACCGTATGGCCGCAGGAGCAGGTACCGTGGAAGCCCTACGGACCGGTCTCTCCAAGGAGAGCCCGTTCCCGATCATGAACGCGTGTCAAGACTCTGGGGCCACCGAGCCCCATATCCGAGGGGGTCGAGCCATGGGGCGCGGCCGGGCAAAGGCCAAGCAGACGAAGGTCGCCCGCCAGCTGAAGTACAGCAGCGGCGGGACTGACCTGTCGCGTCTGGCCAATGAGCTGGGCGCTTCGACTTCGCAACAGCCGCCGAATGGCGAGCCGTTCGAGGACGACGACGAGGAAGACGACCCGTACGCCCAGTACGCGGATCTGTATAACGACGACGAGGACGAGGACGACGAGTCCGGTCCGACGTCGCAGCGCCGCGGCGCTTGACCTCGTTGCATACGCAGCATTTGTTGATTCTGTTGCCTACGCAGTATTCGCAGTTCTCATAGCAACTGCACTTCACCCGGTCCGGGGTGAGCACCACACCGGACCGGGTTTTGTGCTGCCCTGAGGACCGCCCCACCCCGGCTACTTCGCGTAGTCGCCGATCAGGGCGGCGCCCGTCGCGTGGTCGCCGCGGTCGGTGATCTCGCCCGCGACCCAGGCCTCCACGCCGCGGTCCGCGAGGGTGGTGAGCGCCGCGTCCGCCGACTCCTCGGGGACGATCGCGATCATGCCGACGCCCATGTTCAGCGTCTTCTCCAGCTCCAGGCGCTCGACCTGACCGGTCTTGCCGACCACGTCGAAGACCGCGCCCGGGGTCCACGTCTCACGGTCGACGATCGCGTGCAGGCCGTCCGGGATGACCCGGGCGAGGTTCGCCGCGAGGCCGCCGCCGGTGATGTGGCTGAAGGCGTGCACGTCCGTGGTGCGGGTGAGCGCCAGGCAGTCCAGGGAGTAGATCTTGGTGGGCTCCAGGAGCTCCTCGCCGAGCGTGCGGCCGAACTCCTCGACGCGGCGGTCCAGGGACCAGCCCGCACGGTCGAAGACCACGTGCCGGACGAGCGAGTACCCGTTCGAGTGAAGACCGGAGGCCGCCATCGCGATGACGGCGTCACCCTTACGGATGCGATCCGGGCCGAGCAGGCGGTCGGCCTCGACCGCGCCCGTGCCGGCGCCCGCGACGTCGAAGTCCTCCGGGCCGAGCAGGCCCGGGTGCTCCGCGGTCTCGCCGCCCACGAGGGAGCAGCCCGCGAGGACACAGCCCTCGGCGATGCCCTTCACGATGGCGGCGACCCGCTCGGGGTGGACCTTGCCGACGCAGATGTAGTCGGTCATGAAGAGCGGCTCGGCGCCGCACACCACGATGTCGTCCATGACCATCGCGACGAGGTCGTGGCCGATGGTGTCGTACACGCCCATCTGGCGGGCGATGTCGACCTTCGTGCCCACGCCGTCGGTCGCCGAGGCGAGCAGCGGGCGCTCGAAGCGCTTGAGGGCGGAGGCGTCGAAGAGCCCGGCGAAGCCGCCGAGGCCGCCGAGGCCCGCGACCTCGGGGCGCTGGGTCTTCTTGACCCATTCCTTCATCAGCTCGACGGCGCGGTCGCCCGCTTCGATGTCGACGCCTGCGGAGGCATAGCTGGCACCGGTGGTCTCAGACATGGTTGTTGAGAGCTTTCGTGTCGTTTGTTGCGGATGCCTACGGGCGACGGATCGCGTCGGCCGCGGCCGTGGACGCCGGACCTGCGGCCAGCTCCGTCTCCAGGAGCTGCTTGCCGAGCAGCTCGGGGTCGGGAAGATCCATCGGGTACTCGCCGTCGAAGCAGGCGCGGCAGAGGTTCGGCTTGTCGATGGTCGTGGCCTCGATCATGCCGTCGATGGAGATGTAGGAGAGCGAGTCGGCGCCCATGGAGGTGGCGATCTCGTCGATGGTCATGCCGTTGGCGATGAGTTCGGCGCGGGTCGCGAAGTCGATGCCGAAGAAGCACGGCCACTTCACGGGCGGGGACGAGATCCGGATGTGGATCTCGGCGGCGCCGGCCTCGCGGAGCATCTTGACCAGGGCGCGCTGGGTGTTGCCGCGGACGATCGAGTCGTCGACGACCACGAGGCGCTTGCCCTTGATGACTTCCTTGAGGGGGTTCAGCTTGAGGCGGATGCCGAGCTGGCGGATCGTCTGCGAGGGCTGGATGAAGGTCCGGCCCACGTAGGCGTTCTTGACCAGGCCCGCACCGAAGGGGATGCCGGACGCCTCCGCGTATCCGATCGCGGCGGGGGTGCCGGATTCGGGAGTCGCTATGACGAGGTCGGCCTCGACGGGGGCTTCCTTGGCCAGTTTCCGGCCCATCTCGACGCGCGAGAGGTAGACGTTCCGGCCCGCGATGTCCGTGTCGGGGCGCGCCAGATAGACGTACTCGAAGACACAGCCCTTGGGCTTCGCTTCCGCGAATCGTGACGTTCGCAGCCCGTTCTCGTCGATGGCGACGAACTCGCCGGGCTCGATCTCGCGGACGAAGTTCGCGCCGCAGATGTCGAGCGCCGCGGACTCCGAGGCGACGACCCAGCCGCGCTCGAGGCGGCCGAGGACCAGCGGGCGGATGCCCTGCGGGTCGCGGGCGGCGTAGAGCGTGTGTTCGTCCATGAAGACGAGGGAGAAGGCGCCCTGCACGTCCGGGAGGACCTTGGCGGCGGCGTCCTCTATGGTCAGCGGCTTGCCGTCGTCGTCGGTCTGGCCCGCGAGGAGTGCCGTCACCAGGTCGGTGTCGTTGGTCGCCGCGACCTGTGTCGCGCGGCCGTTCTCCTTGGGCAGTTCGGCGACCAGCTCGGCGAGCTGGGCCGTGTTGACGAGGTTGCCGTTGTGCCCGAGCGCGATGGAGCCGTGCGCGGTGGCACGGAACGTCGGCTGGGCGTTCTCCCAGACGGAGGCTCCGGTGGTCGAGTAGCGGGCGTGACCGACCGCGATATGACCCTGGAGCGAGCTGAGAGAGGTTTCGTCGAAGACCTGGGACACGAGGCCCATGTCCTTGAAGACGAGGATCTGGGAGCCGTTGCTGACCGCGATTCCCGCGGATTCCTGACCCCGATGCTGGAGGGCGTAGAGCCCGAAGTACGTGAGCTTTGCGACCTCTTCGCCCGGAGCCCAGACACCGAAGACGCCACAAGCGTCCTGGGGGCCTTTCTCGCCGGGGAGCAGATCGTGATTGAGTCGACCGTCACCACGTGGCACGGCACCGAGTGTAGGCGAGATCGACCACTGGTCCGAATTGGGGATACGGAACCTGTACGGACCGTGATCGCGGTGACGGTCGGCTCCCGTTACTTGAGGCCGAGCAGGCCGCCCAGGATCACGCCGAGGTCGAGGCCCGTGGAGACCTCCGTGTTCACGTTCAGGCCCAGGTCCAGTTTGAGGTCGGCGTCCGCCTGCAGGGACAGATCCGTGGCCGCGGTGAGCAGCGCGGAGCCCGCGGCGACGACGTCCACGCCGAGGCCCGCGTTGAGGCGTGCGGCGAGGGCCTCGTCGACCTTCACGTCGGCGTTCAGCGAGACGGAGTTCGCGGCGGTGTCGACGGTCTTCTTGTTCAGGGCGGGCCGGTCGAAGGTGCCGAGCTTGACCTTGGCGGTGCCCTTGGCGTCGTGGAGCGTGCCGATCAGGACGCCGGTGGACAGGTCCGCCTCCAGGCCGGAGAGGGTCACGCCCGTCTCGGTCTTCACGTTCACCAGGCCGAGGCAGGTCTCGGCGAAGGTCAGTCTGCCGCCGACCTTGGCGTCCACCGCGGCGATGTCGCCGGCCGTCACGCCGAGGCTGAGGGCGGTGACGGGCGGCACGTAGGGCTTGCCCTTGGGGTCCTTGGGGACCTTGCAGTCGGTGGTCAGCTGGGTGAGGACGACGCCCTTGGCCTTGAGCCCGGCGAGCAGCCCGGCATCGAGGGTGATCTTGGCGAAGCCGCCGTCGACGGGGACGTCCTTGGCGGGCTTGGCCTCCTTGGCCGGGGGCGGGGGCGGGTCGGCGGCCCAGGCGGTGGCCGGAACGGCGGTGAGGCCGAGGGCGAGCAGGGCGGTCGTGGCGGCGGCCTTGCGGGATATGTGTCGCATGGGAGCGGTCTCCTGGGGAGGGGGTCGGGGGTGCGCACGAATTTCGGGCACGCACAGTCAGCCAAGGGGACTCAGCGTGAGCGCGCGATTTCAGGGGGTGCGTACGGGGTACCGCGGGGGCCGCGTACGGAGTACCGCCGCGGGTGCGTACGGAGTACTAAGCCCTTGTGAACAGGCCGGCCCGTTCGTTGACAGGTACACGGACGCCCGGTCAGGCTCCTGGGCCATGCAGCCCTTCAGTGACCCGAGGACGGTCACGCTCGTGGAGCGCCGCCACGTCGACCTGGTCCGTGTCGCGAGCGCGATCTGTCGCCGCGCTGCCTGAACTCCGTCTCCCTCTTCCTTCTCTTTCTTCTTCTTTCTCTCCGTTCAGGAGCGCTCCGTGCCCCGTCATGAATCCAAGCTGTCCCGGCGCGCCTTCGGTGGCGTCGTCGGTGCCTCCGCCGCCGCTGCCGCGGTCGGGCTGCCCGCCGCCGACGCGCAGGCCCAAGTCGCCGACAGGGAGCGGCCGTTCAGGGCCGCGCCGCACCGCAGGTCCAAGCGGCCCAACATCCTCTTCATCCTCGGCGACGACCTCGGCTGGGCCGATCTCTCGTCGTACGGCTCGCCGCACATCAAGACGCCCAACCTGGACCGCCTCGCCCGCCAGGGAGTGCGGTTCACCGACGCCTACTCCGGGTCCGCGACCTGCTCGCCGACCCGGTTCAGCCTGTACACGGGGCGTTTTCCCGGGCGTACGGAGGGCGGGCTCGCGGAGCCGATCGCCGACAAGTCCGCGGGCCTCGAACCGACCCACCCCACGCTCGCCTCGCTGCTTCGCGACGCCGGGTACGCGACCGCGCTGATCGGCAAGTGGCACTGCGGCTATCTGCCGGACTACTCCCCCACCAAGTCGGGCTGGGACGAGTTCTTCGGGAACTTCGGCGGGGCCCTGGAGTACTACTCGAAGCTGGGGCTCGGCGGGGAGTACGACCTCTACGAGGGCGATGTCCGCGAGGGCGACGCCGAGTACAAGGACCTGCGGTACTACACGCGCGTCCTCACCGAGCGCGCGAGCGAGTATGTGCGCCGCGACCACGGGGACACGCCCTGGCTGCTCAACCTCAACTTCACCACCCCGCACTGGCCTTGGATCGCGGACGGGGACGAGGAGGAGAGCGCCGAGATCGTACGGCGGATCAAGGCGGGCCAGAAGGGCGCGCTCTGGCACCAGGACGGCGGCTCGGTCGAGAAGTACACGGAGATGGTGCAGGACCTGGACCGGTCCATCGGTGACGTCCTGCGCGCGCTGCGGAAGTCGGGGCAGGAGCGGGACACCCTGGTGTTCTTCGCCTCCGACAACGGCGGCGAGCGCTTCTCGTACAACTGGCCGCTGTCCGGCAACAAGGGCTCGCTGAAGGAGGGCGGCATCCGGGTGCCGACCATCGTGCGGTGGCCCGCGCGGATCGACGGCGGGCAGGTCAGCGACGAGCCCGTGTACACGCCGGACTGGACGGCGACGCTCCTGGAGATCGCCGGGGCCCGGCCGAACACCGCGTACCCGCTGGACGGTACGAGCCTTGCCCCCTATCTCCTGAAGGGCGAGGAGATCGCCGAGCGCGAGCTGTTCTGGCGGGTGCGGGGCGAGCGGGCGCTGCGGCGCGGCGACTGGAAGTACTACCGGGGCAAGGGCGGTGCGGACCAGCTCTTCAATCTCGCCGGGGACCGCCGGGAGCAGGCCGACCTGGCGCGGGCGGAGCCGGAGCGGCTTGCCGGGCTCAAGTCGGCCTGGGAGAAGGTGGACAAGGGGCTGCTGCCGTATCCGGCGGCCTGAACCACCGCTGCCGCAGGGCTACTTGTCGTAGGGCTACTTGTCGCCCTGCTGCTTGTCGTCCTGCTGTGCGGCGTTCGCGCCGATCACCGTGCCGTCGTCGGCCGTGAGCTTCAGCGTGTCCTGCTTCACCTCGTAACGCGCCGTGCCGCCAAAGAGCTTGAGGAGCGTGCGCTCGGTCGTCATCGCGTCACCCGGGCACATCTTCCGGGTGGTCGCGGGGACGCCGAAGGTGATGCGGCCGTCCTTGGCCTCGGCCTTGGCGGTGACGTCGTTGCAGCCGAGGTTGCCGCGCACCTTGCCGTCCTTGCCGAAGGTGAGATGGACCTTGCCGTCCACCGCCTTGGGCAGGGACGCGGTGGTCTTCGCGTCGCCGATGGCGTTCACCGTCCACTTGGTGCCGGTGAGCGGGGCGTCGGGCTCCGCGGGCCGCGAGGTGAAGTCCACGTGGTCTCCCTTGGCGGTGGTGAGGGTCATCCGGTCGCCGTCGACCTTCGCGGTGAACTTCTCCTTGTCGAGGGTCCGCGTGAGGTCCTCCTCGAACTCCATGCGGCCGCCCTTGCCCGTGCAGGCCATGTCCGTGGTCCGGGTCTTCGTGAAGTCCAGGGTGTCGCCCCGGACGGAGACGTCGGAACCGACGTGGTTGCAGCCGTAGTTGCCGCCGGCCCGCCCGTCCTTGCCTATCTTGAGGTGGGCGCCGTCCGGCGCGTCGTACTTCTTGCCGCCCACGGTGAGGCTCTCGACGTTCCACCGGACGCCCGTGATGGGCAGCCCGGTGTCCACAGAGCGGCCGCCGGAGCCGCCTTCTGAGCCGGCTCCGGACTCGGTGCCGCATGCGGTGAGCAGCAGCCCGGCGGAGGCCAGCGCGGTCAGGGTCAGGGTCAGACGCTGCGTGTGCATGGCAATGGGACGGGGCAGGTGGGGGTCTCGGTTCCATCGCCCTTCCCGGCCCGTCCCCACGGGTCGTTCCGCGCCCGCTATCCCATGATCGGCAGCAGCCCCGACAGATCGGCGCGCTCGCCGCTCGCGCTGACCTTCGCCGCGTCGAGCGCGGTCTTCCAGTCCGTACGGCCCGTCGCGAGGCGGATCCAGGTGAGCGGGTCGGTCTCGACGACGTTCGGCGGGGTGCCGCGGGTGTGCCGGGGGCCCTCCACGCACTGCACGACCGCGTACGGCGGGACGCGCACCTCGGTCGAGGCGCCCGGGGCCTTCACCGCGAGCGCGTCGGCGAGCAGCCGGGTGCACGCGGCCACGCACTGCCGGTCGTACGGGACGTCGAGGCCCGGCACCGCGTCGTTCAAGTCGTCGGTGTGCACGGTCAGTTCGACCGTTCGGGTGACCAGGAAGTCGGCGAGGGTCATGGCGCCGAAGCGGGACGGGACCAGGCGCGCGTCGGACGCGGCGGGCAGCGATTCCTCGATGGCGGCGAGCGTGCGCGTGAACAGCTCGTCCAGCTCCGCGCCCGCGCTCTCGGCGATGGCCCGGGTGTCCTCGTCGACCTGTGCCGCGGCGGTGACGGTGGCGAACGGCCAGTCCATGAGCGGGACTTCGTGCGTGGCCGGTTCCGGCATGCCGAGGTAGCGGTGGACGGTGCCGAGCACCATCGCGAGGTGGGCGGCCAGTTCGTGGACGGTCCAGTCGCCGAGCCGCGTCGGCCGGGCGAGCTGTTCGGGGGTGAGGGTGGCGACCGCTTCCCGCACGGCGCCGAACTGCGTGAGCACGGCGGTGCGGATCTTCGCGGGGTCGTACGATCGCGTGCGCTTCTTGGCCGGTGGCATGAGGCCGAGCCTAAGCGTTCGCCGGATAGCCCTGCAGACCCTTTTCCACCAGGTCGAAGGCGCGTCCGGCGAGGGCCGCGCAGTCGTCGGCCATCTCGTCGGCGGTGTCGCCCGCGACCAGGCGGCGGTGGTTCTCCAGGATCACCGCGTCGCGGGCGGCGACGAGCTGGTGGGCGGCGATGCCCGCCATCAGCCGGTCGCCGGTCTCCTCGGTGAGCACTTCGGTGAGGAGCTCGATGCTGCGCAGCTGGAAGAGCATCGCGCGGCGCGCCAACGCGGGGGTGTCGCCGATGAGTTGGCGCAGCTGGAGCAGGCGCGGGTCGTCGGAGAGGCCGATGGAGGGGTCGCGTTCGGCGATCTTGGCCAGGAACTGGCGGCGGATCGCGGCGACCGCGGACTCGCCGGGCTCGCGGTGGCGCACGGCGTCGGCGGCGTCTCCGACGTGGTCCTCCATGGGGCGCAGGAGCACGTCCTCCTTGGTGCCGAAGTAGTTGAAGACGGTCATCTTCGAGACGTCGGCGGCGGCGGCGATCTCCGCGACGGAGACCTTGTCGAAGCCGCGCTCCAGGAAGAGGTCGAGCGCCGCCCGCCAGATCCGCGCCGCGGTCTGCCGCTTCTTGCGCTCGCGCAGCCCCAGAGGTTCAGCCATGGCCGCACTGTACCAGGATGAAGTTTTGACCCGGCTTAAATATTGACCGGCTGCGCCTCGAAGACCTGGCCGTTCGCGGGCACGCCGACCCCGCGCCAGGTGAAGGGCACGCCCCGCGCCGTGTCCAGGTCGGGCCCGTCCATCAACTGGAAGTGCACATGCGGCTCGGTGGAGTTGCCGGAGTTCCCGCACTGGCCGAGCACCTGGCCCGCGAGGACCTTGTCACCGGCGCGGACTCGCAGGGAGCCCTGCCGGACGTGCGCGTACACGGCGTACGTCCCCTCGCCGAGGTCGAGGACGACGTGGTTGCCGACGATGCGGCGGGCGCCGCCGAGCGACCTGACGAAGCCCTCGACGACCATCAAGTAGAGGAGCGCGGCGAGGGAGTTGCGGCTCAGGTGGTCGCGCTGACGGTCCTCCGCGTGGACGACGGTCGCGTCCGCGACGGCGAGCAGCGGGGCCCCGAACGCGGGGAAGGCGCGGCTCCGCCGGGCGATCGGCCACAGCCAGGCGAAGGCGGGCCGGGCGGGGCCCTCATCGGGCTCGGCCGTGATGTCGATGGCGTAGGTCTGCCCGAGGCCGTGCGTGCCGTGGCTCGGCACCTTGTCGGCGGGGCTGTTCAGCGCGGACCAGCGGCCGGTGACCGGGGGGTCGATCTCGACGGGGGCCGGGGGCTCGGAGACCTTGGCCTCGCGGCGCGCGGACGAGGCGAGCGCGAAGCTGAGGCCGAACACCCCGACGACGGCGACAAGACCCAGCCAGGACGGATAGGGCAGGCCGACGGTGAATTCGGCGATCAGATGGACGGCGACAAACAGCAGCAGCAGGCGCTGCAGCGTCACGGCGAACTTGCGCCGACGTACGGACATGGCTTCCCCCTGGTACGGAACTTGTACGGAAAACTCGTACGGAAAAACGGTCAGGGCACCGGACGCGCGGCCGTGAGCACCACGAGCAGCGGCACCACCCGCCCGACGGGCACCTGGTAGCGGCCGCGCTCCGTGGTGTGCAGCCAGCCCGCGCCGGTCAGTTGGCGCAGGTGGTGGTAGATCTGGCCGGTCGTGCCGATGTCCTCGAGCGCGGCCAGCTCGGCGGCGGTGCGCAGGCCGCCGAGGATCTCCCGCAGCAGCCGGAGCCGTACGGGATTGCCCAGCGCGGCGAAGGAGTCGGCGAGTTCGGACCAGTCGCCCTCGAAGACCGTCTCGGCGAGCTGGCCGTACTGCCACTCGTATCGGTGCCCCGTCGGCACCCGCACCGCTCCGGTGAACAGGACGGCGCCGTCCGCGTCCTCGGTCACCGGGTGCCGCGCCTTCAGCGCGTCGAGCGCCCAGAAGTCGCCCTCGCCCACGGGGGGCGCGGCCGGGCCCGCGCTCTCCAGCTCCGCCATGCGCCGTTCCAGCTCGGCGACGCGCTCTTCCAGATTCACGAACGCGAGATTACGTAATTACGTAATAGCACGCAAGCCCGGGTCGGGACATGCCGCGGCCCCCGCCCGGACCAGGTCCGAACGGGGGCCGCGACGAAGGACGGATCAGGCGAAGAGGCCCGGGATCGTCTCCTCGTGCGCCGTACGCAGCTCGCGCAGCGACAGCGTGAACTCGCCCTGTACGTCGACGGCGTCACCGTCGACCACACCGATGCGCGTGGCGGGCAGACCCCGCGCCCCGCACATGTCGGTGAAGCGCAGCTCCTCGCTGCGCGGCACCGAGACGACCGCACGCCCGGCCGACTCGCTGAACAGGAAGGTGAACGCGTCCAGAGCGTCCGGGACGACCAGGCGCGCACCCTTCCCGCCGCGCAGGCAGGACTCGGTGACGGCCTGCACGAGACCGCCGTCCGAGAGGTCGTGCGCGGCGTCGATCATGCCGTCGCGCGAGGCCGAGATGAGGATCTCGGCGAGCAGCTTCTCGCGCGCCAGGTCGACCTTGGGCGGCAGGCCGCCGAGGTGCTCGTGGACCACCTGCGACCAGGCCGAACCGCCGAACTCCTCGTGCGTATCGCCGAGCAGGTAGAGGAGCTGGCCCTCTTCCTTGAAGGCGATCGGCGTGCGCCGGGCCACGTCGTCGATCACACCGAGGACGGCGACGACCGGCGTCGGGTGGATCGCCGCCTCGCCCGTCTGGTTGTAGAGCGAGACGTTGCCGCCGGTGACCGGGGTGCCGAGCTCCAGGCAGCCGTCCGCGAGGCCGCGGATGGCCTCGGCGAACTGCCACATGACGTCCGGGTCCTCGGGCGAACCGAAGTTCAGGCAGTCCGAGATCGCGAGCGGCTTGGCGCCGGAGGCGGCCACGTTGCGGTACGACTCGGCGAGCGCGAGCTGCGCGCCCGTGTACGGGTCGAGCTTCGCGAACCGGCCGTTGCCGTCGGTGGCGATGGCGACGCCGAGCCCCGTCTCCTCGTTGATCCGGATCATCCCGGAGTCCTCGGGCTGCGCGAGCACGGTGTTGCCCTGCACGAAACGGTCGTACTGGTCGGTGACCCAGGACTTCGCGGCCTGGTTCGGGGCGGCGACCAGCTTGAGGACCTGCTCGCGCAGCTCGGCCGAATTCGCGGGCCGGGCCAGCTTGTTCGCGTCGTCCGCCTGGAGGGCCTCCTGCCAGGACGGGCGGGCGTAGGGACGCTCGTAGACCGGGCCGTCGTGCGCGACCGTGCGCGGGTCGACGTCGACGATCTTCTCGCCGTGCCAGAAGATCTCAAGGCGGTCGCCGTCGGTCACCTCGCCGACGACGGTGGCGATGACGTCCCACTTCTCGCAGATCTCCAGGAAGCGGCCGACCTTCTCCGGCTCGACCACGGCGCACATGCGCTCCTGCGACTCACTCATGAGGATCTCCTCGGGAGTGAGCGTGGAGTCGCGCAGCGGCACGTCGTCCAGCTCGACACGCATGCCGCCGGAGCCGTTGGACGCCAACTCGCTGGTGGCGCAGGAGAGTCCGGCCGCGCCGAGGTCCTGGATGCCGACCACGAGCTTCTCGGCGAAGGCCTCCAGGGTGCACTCGATGAGGAGCTTCTCCTGGAAGGGGTCGCCGACCTGCACGGCCGGGCGCTTGCTCGGCTTGCTGTCGTCGAAGGTCTCGGAGGCCAGGATCGAGGCGCCGCCGATGCCGTCGCCGCCCGTGCGGGCGCCGTACAGGATGACCTTGTTGCCGGGCCCGGACGCCTTCGCGAGGTGGATGTCCTCGTGCCGCATGACGCCGATGGCACCGGCGTTGACCAGCGGGTTGCCCTGGTAGCAGGCGTCGAAGACGAGCTCGCCGCCGATGTTCGGCAGGCCCAGGCAGTTGCCGTAGCCGCCGATGCCCGCGACGACTCCGGGGAGCACGCGCTTGGTGTCGGGGTGGTGGGCGTCGCCCATCCGCAGCGGGTCCACGACCGCGACCGGGCGGGCGCCCATCGCGATGATGTCGCGGACGATGCCGCCGACGCCGGTGGCCGCGCCCTGGTAGGGCTCGACGTAGGAGGGGTGGTTGTGCGACTCGACCTTGAAGGTGACGGCGTAGCCCTGGCCGACGTCGACCACACCGGCGTTCTCGCCGATGCCGACGAGCATCGCGTCGTTCTCGGGGACCTTCTCGCCGAACTGCTTCAGGTGGATCTTGCTGCTCTTGTACGAGCAGTGCTCGGACCACATGACGGAGTACATGGCGAGCTCGGCGCCGGTGGGACGGCGGCCCAGGATCTCGCGGACGCGCTCGTACTCGTCTTCCTTCAGGCCCAGTTCGGCCCAGGGCAGCTTGACGTCGGGCGTCTCGGCCGCGTGCTTGACGGTGTCCAGAGTCATCAGGCGTTGGCCCTGTTCATGAGGTTCTTCAGGATCGAGGTGAAGAATCCGAGGCCGTCGGTGCGGCCGGTCCCGACCAGCGGCTCCACGGCGTGCTCGGGGTGCGGCATGAGGCCGACGACATTGCCCGCCTCGTTCGTGATGCCGGCGATGTCACGGAGCGAGCCGTTGGGGTTCATGTCCAGGTAGCGGAAGGCGACGCGGCCCTCGGCCTCCAGCATGTCCAGGGTCCGCTCGTCGGCGGTGTACTGCCCGTCGATGTTCTTCAGCGGGATCGAGATCTCCTGGCCCGCGGTGTAGTCCGCGGTCCAGGCGGTCCTGTCCGTCTCCACCCGCAGCTTCTGGTCGCGGCAGATGAAGTGCAGGTGGTTGTTGCGCAGCATCGCGCCGGGCAGGAGGTGCGTCTCGGTGAGCACCTGGAAGCCGTTGCAGATGCCGAGGACCGGCATTCCGGCCTTCGCCTGCTCGATGACGGACTCCATCACCGGGGAGAAACGCGAGATGGCGCCGGCCCGCAGATAGTCGCCGTAGGAGAAACCGCCGGGCAGCACCACGGCGTCGACCTGCTTGAGGTCCTTGTCCTTGTGCCAGAGCGGCACGGCTTCGGCGCCCGCGACGCGGACGGCGCGCTGGGTGTCGCGGTCGTCGAGGGTTCCCGGGAAAGTGACGACTCCAATTCGAGCAGTCACTTCGCGGCCCCCGCCACCTTCTCGGAGCCTTCGGCGTCTTCGACCTTTACGACGAAGTCCTCGATCACGGTGTTGGCGAGGAAGGTTTCCGCCAACTCGTGGATACGGGCGAGGGCCGCGTCGTCGACCGGCCCGTCCACCTCGAGTTCGAAGCGCTTTCCCTGACGTACGTCGGAGAGGCCCTGGAAACCGAGGCGCGGCAGTGCACGCTGCACCGCCTGGCCCTGGGGGTCGAGGATCTCCGGCTTGAGCATGACGTCGACTACGACGCGTGCCACTGGCACTCCCGGTGTGTGGTGCTGGCGTGTGCTGCTTGCATGGTGCTGAGCAGGTTCCTTCAGACTACCGGCACAAAATTTCTACTCGCGTAGATTCGTAGCAACCTACGTGATGACGGTCACGTTCCGACACCCGGACAGGTTTCGAACAGGACACCTTCACCAAGAATCCAGGAAAAGATCACGGATCGACATTGCGCCCTGACACGCGGAGATATTCGGCCGGGCTTCACAATGCAATGCCGGGCACTGTACAAAGGAAATGGCAATAGTCGATACTTTGCCTCTAAACAGCCGGACAGTCGGCATCACCGCACGTCAACGCGGTGCTGCCGCACGAAGGGACCGATATTCGTGGCGCAGCGTGTCGTAGTCACTCTCTTTGACGACATCGACGGCGGGGAAGCGGCGGAAACGGTCGCCTTCGGTCTTGACGGCAAGTCGTACGAGATCGACCTCAATCAAACCAATGCCAAGAAACTGCGCACGGCACTTGCCCCGTACCTGGAGGCGGCCCGCAAGCAGTCGAAGTCCGGGAAGGTGTTCCGGCACACGGCGGTGACCCCCGACCCCTCGGCGGTCCGGGCCTGGGCCCGCTCGCACCAGATGGACGTACCGCCGCGCGGCCGCATCCCGAAGAAGGTCTACGAGGCCTTCGAGGCGGCCAACTGACCTCGCGCTCCACACGGTCCCGGGGCCCCTCGCGACAACCGACTTGCGCTGCACCCCTCCTGGTCAGCTAAAGTCTGGAGCACGCCGAGGGGCGAGGCCGAAAGGCCGGGCCTCACGGAGTCTTGCGGGTGTAGTTCAGTAGTAGAACATCCCCCTTCCAGGGGGAAGGCGCAGTGTGCAATCCCTGTCACCCGCTCTGCATCGCCTACGGACCAGTCTTCTGGTTGCGGTAGGCTGGTGCCCGCGCCGATCGGTGAGAGCCGGTCGGAGGCAATGCGAACGTAGCTCAGTTGGTAGAGCGCAACCTTGCCAAGGTTGAGGTCGCGAGTTCGAACCTCGTCGTTCGCTCCAGATGAGAGGCCCCGGTCGATTCGACCGGGGCCTTCTTCGTGTCTCCGCAGGTCCGCGCCGCAGGGCCGCTTCTGACATTTGTCATGCGGGCCGATGACAGCGCGCACGGCTCCGGCGCCCCCGGCCGGGGGAGGCTTTCCCCATGACTGACCAAGTGATCGACGTGACCGATCTGCGGCGCGTGTACGGGGGCGGTTTCGAGGCGGTACGGGGGATCTCCTTCGCCGTGGGACGCGGCGAACTGTTCGCACTGCTCGGCACCAACGGCGCGGGCAAGACGTCCACCGTCGAACTCCTCGAAGGGCTCGCGGCACCGGCCGGCGGACGCGTACGGGTGCTCGGGCACGACCCGTACACCGAACGGAGCGCGGTGCGGCCGCGGATCGGCGTCATGCTTCAGGAGGGCGGATTTCCCGCCGAGTTGACGGTCGCCGAGACCGCGCGGATGTGGGCGGGCTGCACCAGCGGCGCCCGGCCCACGGCCGAGGCCCTGGACATCGTCGGGCTCGGCAGGCGCGCGGGCGTCCGCGTGAAGCAGCTCTCCGGCGGCGAGAAGCGGCGCCTCGACCTGGCCATGGCGCTCCTCGGGCGGCCCGAGGTGCTCTTCCTCGACGAGCCCACCACCGGACTCGACGCGGAAGGGCGGCGCGAGACCTGGGAGTTGGTCAGGGAACTGCGCGACAACGGCACGACCGTGCTGCTCACCACGCACTACCTGGAAGAGGCCGAAGGGCTCGCCGACCGGCTCGCGATCCTGCACGAGGGGCGGATCGCCGCCGAGGGACGCGTCGCCGACGTGGTGGCCGCGCAGCCCTCGCACATCTCCTTCGAACTGCCCGACGGGTACTTCGTCGGCGACCTGCCGCCCCTCGCCGAACTCGGCGTGACCGGGCACGAGACGGTCGGGCGCCGCATCCGGCTGCGTACGGACGAACTGCAACGGGCCGCCACGGGGCTGCTGTTGTGGGCCCGCGACGCGCGGGTCGAGCTGGGCTCGCTCGACGTGCGGGCGGCCACGCTGGAGGAGGCGTTCCTGCGGATCGCGCGGGACGCACAGGGCGGAACGGGCGAGGGCGCCGAGGGGCGCGTCGCCGAGAAGGAGATGGCGGCATGAGCACGGTGGCAGTGACGACCCCCGCGGGGCGGCTGCGGGCGCTGGCCCGCGCGGAGATGACCCTGCTCGGGCGGAGCAAGGGGACGCTGTTCGCGGCGCTGTTCGTGCCCATGCTGATCCCGCTCAGCATGCAGCAGACCGCCAAGGACATGGATCTGAAGGGCACCGGGCTCGATGTCGGCAGCGTCGTGCTGCCGAGCGCCCTCGGCTTCTCGCTGCTGTTCGCCGTGTACTCCGCGCTGACCGGCGTCTATGTCGCACGGCGCGAGGAACTCGTGCTCAAGCGGCTGCGCACCGGTGAGCTGCGGGACCCCGAGATCCTGGCGGGCGCCGCGCTGCCGTCCGTCGTGATCGCGATCGTCCAGTGCGTCGTCCTCGCCGTGGGCTGCGCGGTGCTCATCGACGCCGGGGCGCCGAGCGCGCCGCACCTCGTCGTGCTCGGTGTCGTCGCCGGTCTCGTGATGTTCGCCGCGCTGGCGGCCGTCACCGGGAGCTTCGCCAGGTCCACCGAGTCCGCGCAGGTCATGAGCATGCCGCTGATCTTCGTCTCGATGATCGGCTCCGGGCTCTTCGTGCCGCTGGAGGTCATGCCCGACAAGCTCGCGACCGTCTGCGAACTCCTCCCGCTCTCGCCGGTGATCGAGCTGATCCGCGGCGGCTGGGCGGGCCACCTCTCCGCCGCCGACGCCCTGGGCGCCGTCGCGACGGCGGTGGCCTGGACCCTGCTCTCGGTGTTTGCTGTACGACGGTGGTTCCGCTGGGAACCGCGGCACTGAGGAGGGACCAGGAGTGCTACTCGACCGGGTACGGGCCTGGCAGCGTGGCTGGCACAGCCGCAGCAAGATCGAGAAGGTCGAGCTGCAGAGCATGGCCGTCTGGCACGCGATGCCCTGGATCTTCTACCTCAGCTGGGGCTCGCTGCCGCTCGGTCTGAGCCTGCGCAGCGAACCCGCCGCGCAGATCCTCGGCTGGGCGCTGATCGCGATGGGTGCCGTGCAGGGCGTGCACGTCAACCGCACGCTGCGGCGGTCGGTCGACCACTACCTGAAGAAGGCCGACCTGCCGCGCCGCGACCTCACCGTCGCCGCCGCGCTGATGGCCGTCACGCTGGGGCTCGCCCTCGGCCTCCAGGCGGTCGACGGCGTCACCGACGGGATGCTCGGCTTCACGGTGCTCTACCTGGTGGTGCCGTACGGCCAGTCGCTCGCCTTCGCCCTGCCCATCCGGGACTTCCTCATCCGCGTCGGTCTCATCGTCGCCGTGGTCGTGGCCGGCTTCGCCGCCGTCGGCACGCGCGGCGGGCCGCTCGTCGGGGTCGGCGCGCTGGCCGCCTTCGGCGGCATCATGACGCTGTTCTCCGCGCGCTGCGGCGCCTGGACGCTCGCCGTGATGTGGGAGTCCGAACGGGCCCGCGAGGTCGAGGCGCGGCTCGCGGTCGCCGAGGAGCGGCTGCGGTTCGGGCGGGATCTGCACGACGTGATGGGGCGCAATCTCGCCGTCATCGCCCTCAAGAGCGAACTCGCCGTGCAGCTCGCACGGCGCGGACGGCCGGAGGCCGTGGACCAGATGGTCGAGGTGCAGCGCATCGCGCAGGAGTCGCAGCGGGAGGTACGGGAAGTGGTGCGCGGCTACCGCGAGATCGACCTGGGCGTGGAACTCATCGGCGCGCAGGGCGTGTTGGAGGCGGCCGGGATCGGCTGCCGGGTGACCGGATCGGCCGCGGGGCTGCCGGGGCCCGTGCAGTCCGCCCTCGGCTGGGTCGTGCGGGAGGCCGCGACGAACGTGCTGCGGCACGGCGACGCGGGGCGGTGCGGCATCGCTTTGACGGTGACCGAGGAACGGACGACGTTGGTCGTCGAGAACGACGGGGTGCCGGACGCGCCGGCTCCCGGCAAGGGGTCCGGGCTCACCGGCCTCCGGGAGCGGCTGGCCGCGGTGGAGGGGACCTTGGACTGCACGTCCGAGGACGGCCTGTTCCGGCTCGTCGTGGAGGTGCCGCTGGCGCCGTCACGGCACGTCGCGACGGAGTCCGTGCCCGTACGTCCGCAGGCCGAGGAGGCCGCCGCGTGAGTCTTCGTGTGCTGCTCGCCGACGACGAGCACCTGATCCGGGGAGCGCTCGCCGCGCTGCTCGCGCTCGAGGACGATCTCGTCGTGGTCGCCGAGGCCGCGAGCGGGCCCGAGGCGCTGGCCATGGCGCGGGCGCACCGGCCCGATGTCGCGGTGCTCGATCTGCAGATGCCGGGCGCCGACGGTGTGAGTGTGGCCACATCCCTGCGCGATGAACTGCCGGACTGCCGGACCATGATCGTGACGAGTCATGGCAGACCGGGGCATCTCAAGCGGGCCCTCGCGGTGGGGGTGCGCGGCTTCGTGCCGAAGACCGTCAGCGCGCAGAAGCTCGCCGAGATCATCCGTGCCGTACATGCGGGAAACCGGTATGTGGACCCGGAGTTGGCGGCCGACGCGATCTCCGCGGGGGACTCGCCGCTGACCGCCCGCGAGGCCGAGGTGCTCGAACTCGCCGCCGACGGCGCACCCGTCGCGGAGATCGCCGAGCGCGCCGCGCTCTCCCAGGGAACCGTCCGCAATTACCTCTCCTCGGCGGCCACCAAGATCGGGGCCGAGAACCGTCATGCGGCAGTGCGTCTCGCACGCGAGCGAGGTTGGGTATAGTTGGCATCGCGCTTCGGCGCAGTGCGGACGTAGCTCAGTTGGTAGAGCGCAACCTTGCCAAGGTTGAGGTCGCCAGTTCGAACCTGGTCGTCCGCTCCAGATGAAAGGCCCCGGTCATCTCGACCGGGGCCTTCTTCGTGTACCGGCTACCAGGCGGTGCCGGTCAGTCGCTCGTACGCCTCGATGTACTTGGCGCGGGTGGCGTCCACCACGTCCTGCGGGAGCGCGGGCGGCGGCTGCTCGCTCTTGCGGTCCCAGCCCGATGCGGGCGAGGTCAGCCAGTTCCGCACGAACTGCTTGTCGTACGACGGCTGGGCATGGCCCGGCTCCCACTGGTCGGCGGGCCAGAAGCGCGAGGAGTCCGGGGTCAGGACCTCGTCGGCGAGGATCAGGCGCTCGCCGTCGAAGCCGAACTCGAACTTCGTGTCCGCGAGGATCAGGCCGCGCTCGCGCGCGATGTCCAGCGCCCTGCCGTAGACGGCGAGGGTCGTCTGGCGCAGCTGTGCGGCGGTCTCGGCGCCGACCTGGCGGGCGACCTCCTCGTACGACACGTTCTCGTCGTGCTCGCCGACGGCGGCCTTCGCGGCGGGCGTGAAGATCGGCGCGGGCAGCTCCGAGCCGTCGACCAGGCCCTCGGGGAGCGCGAGGCCGCAGACGGTGCGGGACGCGTTGTACTCGAGGAGGCCGGAGCCGGTGAGGTAGCCGCGGGCCACGCACTCGACCGGGACCATCTCAAGCGACGTGCACACCAGGGTGCGGCCCGCCCAGTCGGCGGGAGCGCCCGCCGGGAGGTCCGTGGAGATCACATGGTTCGGGACGAGGTCCGCGAGCTGGTCGAACCACCACAGGGAGAGCTGGGTCAGGACACGGCCCTTGTCGGGGATCTCCGAGGGCAGCACCCAGTCATAGGCGGACATGCGGTCGCTGGCGACCATGACGAGCTCGCCCGCCTCGTTCTGGTACAGCTCGCGCACCTTGCCGGTGTGGAGGTGCACCAGGCCCGGAACCTCAAGAGGCTCGGGCTTTTCTACGAATCCGGACACGGTTCCTCCCCGTGGTTCTGGCCAAGTGCTGTCGATTCTCCCGTATCGGGAGCGTGGTTCTGGCCAGGGGTTGGCTGGGGCGGGGTGGGCGGAGCGATCAGTCCCGCTTGCAGATGCGGTCCAGGAGATTGGCCGTGGCCCGCTGGATGCGGGTGTCGACATGGCCGGGGCGGTCGAGCGCCGGTGACCAGGCGAACGTGCCCGACGCGAAGACCAGGGCGCCCGACGGCGCGCGGTACAGGGACGACTCCTGGTGCCGCGTCGCGCCCTCCGTGTCCGTGTATGGGGAGTGGGCGAGCAGGATGCGGCCCTGGTGCTCCGGCAGCGCCGTACGCGGGAAGTAGCGGTCGGCCTCGCCCGCGACCAGGCCCGCGATCTCGTCGCCCTCGTGCGCGCCCGTCGCCTCCCACAGCCAGTGGTCGGCGTTGCGCACGACGAGGGGCTGCGGCTCGGGGACGCGGCCCGCGTACTGGATGCCGAGCAGCTGCTGCTCCGCCTTGTCCTGCTCGCGCCAGAGGGCCGGCTTGCCGGGGCCGTGGCGCTTGCGGCAGGTGAGGAGGCGGTCCGGGACGCCGGACGGCGAGGGGCCCAACTCCACCTGCCAGTACATGGTGTTGGCGGAGAGGAAGACCAGGGACGTGCCGTGCTCGCGGGCCAGCTCCGTGGTGCGGCGCATGCTCGACGACCAGTACTCGTCGTGCCCCGGGAAGACCAGGCCGCGGTAGCGCGTGGGGTCGATGCGGCCCGCGTGCAGGTCGCGGGCGTCGGCGTACGCCAGGTCGTAGCCGTACCGCTCGGCCCAGCGGATGAAGTCGTAGGCGTGGCCCACGTGCAGGGGCAGTCCCGCGCCCGCGTACGGCCGGTCGAAGGAGACCGTGACGGCCGCCTCGCTCTCGCCGAGGAGCCCGCCCTTCTCATCCCACGCGTGGTAGAGGCTGGCGCCCGTGCGGCCGTCCTCCGGGTAGAGGTTGTACGCCTGCCAGGTGATGTCCGGCAGGAGCAGCAGAAGGTCGGCCGGGTGGTCGTCACGGACCGTGAAGGGGACGTGCGAGCGGTATCCGTCGGCGGTCGTGAGCACGGCCACGTACGCCCCGATGTTCCAGTAACTCGGGATCTGCAGGCGCCAGGAGAGCCACCAGTGGTGGCAGGAGACCGTGCGGTCGGCGGTGAGCGGGGTCGGCTGGACGATGCCGGAGAGACGCGGGCTCGTGGTGATCTTCGACGCCCCGTCGCCTCCGTAGTGCCCGATGCGGTAGATGTCGACGCTGAACTGCTGGGGCGGGTCCACCGTGACGTGGAAGTCGATGGCCTCGCCGGGGGCGGCGGCCCCGGTGGAGGTGAAGCCCTTGATCTGGCAGTGCACGTCGTCGGCGTTCCGGGGGCCGCCGGTGCGGGGGGCCGGGATGTTCGCACCGGGGGCCGGGGCGTGGTCGATGTACCAGGGGACGACCTTGCCGGTGTCGTCGAAGTAGTGCTCGGGACCGCGCAGCCAGGGCAGCGGGCCCTGGCCGAAAGGGTCCGACACGGCGTGCGCGAGCGCGCCCGATTCCCAGCGGCGGATCGGCTCAAAACCCATGTGTCTTCCCCTCCCTCGCTCCCCCGAGACGGTGGCGCCGTTGGTCCGTCCGGTCCGGCAGCCGGTCCCAGCACATCACATTAAGCACGCACTCCGTCACCGTTCGTCGCGGATTGACGTGAACGGAACGCACGCTTCCGGGTGGGGTGGCGTACGGGGTGGCGGGTCCCGGCGCGGCCCGGAGCACCCGCCCCGTTCACGCCACCCGGACCGCTCAGGCGTCGCCCGGACACTGCCCGGGCATCGCTCAGACATCGCTCAGACGAGCCGCACCGGCTTCTCCGGGCGTACGCCGAGACGGCTCAGCCAGTCCCGCAGGGGCGCGGGGTCGCCGTCCTCGACGAGGCTCAGGACGCGCGGCGCCAGATCCGCCGCACGCTCGCCGTCGACCAGCAGGGAAGGGCCGTCGAGCCAGTCGAGGCCCGGGGCCGCTCCCGCGGTGTCCACCGCCGCGCAGCACACCATCGCCGTGACGTGGTCGGCCAGCAACTCGCGGCCCGTGCGCGGTGGTTGCAGGGGGAAGAGCGGCAGCGCGCCGTCGTCCCAGAGCGCCTCGTCCGGGCCCTGTCCGGTGGGGGCGGGGCGGGGCGGGGCGGCGGCTTCCTCGCGGGCGAGCTCGGCGGTGAGGCCCGCGGCGAGCATGCCCCCGCGGCTCTCCTCGTCGCCGGATTCGTCCTCCTCCGGCTCCTCGGGGAAGAACGATCCGGCGCGCTCAAGAGCGTGCGGGGCGTCGGGGGCCTCGGAGCCGTCGGAGGCCTCGGAGTCGTCAGAGGCGTGGCCGGAACCCGCCGTACCGTCGCCTGAGGCGGACGCCGTGAGGTGGTCAAGGACGCGGCCGAGAGTCGGCCCTTCGGGGTCCGGGGCCGTCGGGTCGGCGGAGCGGCTGACGCCGAGGGAGTCCAGGACGCGGTGCAGCCGGGCGGCGTCCATGCGCCACTTCCGGTCGACGACCTCGTCCGGGTACTCCTGCCAGGCCACCGGGGCCCAGTCGGGTCCGTTCTCCGCGGGGCCGCCGTGGAAGAGGCGGGCGGCGAGCAGCGAGGCCGCCTCGTCGACCGAACCGGGCTCTTCGAGGAGATCGCAGGCGGGACGCTCACCGAGGCGTGAGGCGAAGCCCTCGGCGAGGCGGTCCCTGCGGGACAGCTCGGTGAGCGCGGAGACCACGCCCGCGTCGAGCCGCGAGGGCCAGCGGCCCATGCGCCAGGCGGGCAGCGCGACCCGCGTGAGCAGGCGGTCCCAGCCCGCGTACGCGAGGCCGACCTGCTCCTGGGCGACGATCCGCACTCCGTAGTCCACGGCCTGGGCGCGCTCGGCGGCGGCCGCGGCGACGCCCCGCTCCATCTCGGCGGCATGACCGCGGCAGCCGCGCAGGAGCAGCCGCGCGACCCAGCCGATGCCGCCGAGCACCACGCGCGCGAGGGGCCCCCGGCCCGGGGACGAGGCGACCGCGACGGCGGCGTCGAGCCCGCGCACGAAGCGCCGGGCCGCGGCTATGTCGGGGTGCGCCGAGGGTCCGGTGCCCGCCACGACGGGGGCGAGCACCGCACGCAGCTCCCCGACCCGCATCCACCACAGGAACGGGGAGCCGATGACGAGGACCGGCGCGACGGCGGCCGCGCGGTGCGGTGCGCGGCCGCCCCGTACGCCGTCGGGGGCCTCGTCGGCGGTGGCGGCGGGGGTGGCGTCCCGGTCCCGCGCGGGCGGGCCGTGCGCCGGGTGTGTGCGGTCCTCGAGCCAGCTGTCGCAGTCCGGGGTGAGCGCTATGGCCGAGGGCGCGGGCACGTCGAGGCGGTCGGCGAGGTCGCGCACCAGGCGGTACAGGTCGGGGGCCGACTCCTCGGCGATCGGGACCGTGGGGCTCAGGGCGGGCCTGGCCCGGGCCACGACGAGGGCGACGGCCGCCGCGGCGAGCAGCACGACGAGCGCCACGGCCGTCACGACCCAGCGCACGACGTCCCAACTCCCGCCGCCGACATGGCCCGTGACCCCGCCCGCGATGAGCACGACGGCGACGGCCGCGGGCAGCAGGGCGACGGCCAGCGCCCTGCTGCGCAGGCGCAGCACGGCGAGAGCCCGCGAGCGCGCGGCCTGCGCGCCCACCTCCACACCCATACCTGACACGACCGATGGCACCCCCTGCTGCCTACTCCTCGGCCGCCGGCCGGGGCCGGCGGCGCGGATCAATGGCGTTGGTCTTGCTCACTCCCCCACTGTGGCACCCGCCACCGACATCGCAATGCCGGTGGTCTGTTTGGCTCTGGGCGCCCGGAACGCTTGCGCCGCACCCTAGTTGGGGTGCGGTGACCCGTCAGCCGGATGGGCGAGCGGTCACTCGATGGAATGGCTTTGGCTAAAGGTGACTGCCGAAAAAGCCCCGGATCCAGTGTCAGATCCGGGGCTTCGCTGCGCCTGAGAATGGCTGGAAGTTACTCCTGAGTCGCCTTCGCCGCGCCCTGCGCGCTCTCCGCGGCCGCCTTCGCCGCGATGTCCGTGCGGTGCTGCGCGCCATCGAGACGGATGCGGGAGAGCGCCGCGTACGCACGCTCGCGGGCCTCGGTGAGACCGGCGCCGGTGGCCGTCACGGAGAGCACACGGCCGCCCGCGCTCACGACCGCGTCGCCGTCGCGCTTCGTCCCGGCGTGCAGGACGTACGCGTTCGGTGCATCCTGCGCCGCGACGTCGCCGAGCCCCTCGATGGGATCGCCCGTGCGCGGCGGACCGGGGTAGTTGTGCGAGGCGACCACCACGGTCACCGCGGCGTCGTCGCTCCAGCGCAGCGCGGGCAGATCGGCGAGCGTGCCGTTCGCCGACGCGAGCAGGACACCGGCGAGCGGGGTCTGCAGGCGGGCGAGCACGACCTGGGTCTCGGGGTCGCCGAAGCGGGCGTTGAACTCGATGACGCGCACGCCGCGGCCAGTGATCGCCAGACCGGCGTACAGCAGTCCGGAGAACGGCGTCCCGCGCCGCCGCAGCTCGTCGACGGTCGGCTGCAGGACCGTCCGCAGGACCTCGTCGACCAGCTTCGGGTCGGCCCACGGCAGGGGCGAATAGGCGCCCATGCCACCGGTGTTGGGGCCCTCGTCGCCGTCGAGCGCGCGCTTGAAGTCCTGCGCGGGCTGCAGCGGCACGACGGTCTCGCCGTCGGTGATCGCGAAGAGGGAGACCTCGGGGCCGTCGAGGAACTCCTCGATGACGACGCGCTCACAGGCGAGCGCGTGCTCGCGGGCGGCCTTGATGTCGTCGGTGACGACGACTCCCTTGCCCGCGGCGAGCCCGTCGTCCTTGACGACGTACGGCGCCCCGAAGGCGTCGAGCGCCTCGTCGATCTCCGCCGGGGTCGTGCAGACGTAGGACCGGGCGGTCGGCACGCTCGCGCCCGCCATCACGTCCTTGGCGAACGCCTTGGAACCCTCCAGCTGAGCGGCCTCCTTCGAGGGGCCGAAGCAGGGGATGCCCGCCGCCCGCACGGCGTCGGCGACGCCCGCGACGAGGGGGGCCTCCGGGCCCACCACGACGAGCTCGGCGCCGAGGTTCTTGGCGAGCGCGGCCACGGCGGCGCCGTCGAGGGCGTCGACCTGGTGCGTCTCGGCCACCTCTGCGGTGCCGGCGTTGCCGGGGGCGCAGTGCAGCTCGGAGACGCCGGGGTCGAGGGACAGAGAGCGGCACAGGGCGTGTTCGCGGGCACCACTGCCGATGACGAGGACCTTCACGGTGGTCAGCCTAGCCGGGGTCCCGGTGTCACTTTGTACGGGCTCTGGCTCCGGAGCCTGTTGTGCGTTCCTCCAGCTGCGGGTGCGTTCTCGGCCGGGCCGCCGCTTCGCGGCGGATTCCCTATTCGTTCGGGTACTCGTCGATCACCGTCGCGCCCAGTTCCCTGACGATCAGGTCGTGGCCGGAGAGGGCCGATTCGACCAGGTCCGGGTCGTCGTCCTCGGGGATGTCGTCCTCGGGGGACACATGCTCCGGAGCGGGCGCCGAGCGGGGGGCCGGGTCCTGGGCCGGGGCAGGGGCCGACGGGGGCGGGGCCTGGGGCGCCGGGGCGGCCGGGGGCGGGGTCGGCTGCTGCGGGGCGGCGGGGCGCTGGGCCACCGGGGCGCCGCCGAAGTTGCCCGCGGCGGGCGGCGGTGCGGAGCCGCCCGACGGGTCGACGATCGCCTCGACCTTCCACTGCACGCCGAACAGCTCGGACAGCGCCTGTCGCAGGACGTCCTCGCTGCCGCTGCTCGCGAAGTTGTCGCGCGCTCCCGCGTTCACGAAACCGATCTGGAGGGTCGTCCCGTCGAAGCCCGTCACCTGGGCGTTCTGGCTGAGCAGGATCCAGGTGAAGCGGCGGCGGTTCTTCACCGCCTCCAGGATGTTCGGCCACAGGGTGCGCGGGTCGGGCCCGCCCGCGGGGGCCGCCGCCATGGGGGCGGGGGCCTGGGCCGCGGGGGCCTGGTGGGCCGGTGCGGCGGGCTGGGGCGCGGACTGCGGGGCCGGGGCGCCGGACCCGGCGGACGCGGCGGTGGGCCAGCCGCCCGGACGCGGCGTCTCCGGAGCCGCGGCGGGAGCGGGTGCGGCCGCGGGGCCGCTGCCCGGCGCCGAGGCGGTGGGCCAGCCTCCGGGGCGCCCCTCGGCGGACGGAGCGGCGG
>NZ_JBHYJI010000046.1:0-74615 GCF_042740435.1 Streptomyces sp. NPDC059002
GGCCGGCGGGCGCCGCGGGGCCCCCCCCCGGCCGGAGCCGCGCACCGACCCCACGACGTACCGCACGACCGCCCGAGAAGGGTCAACCACCATGCGGCACAACCGACTTGGGCGCCTCGCGCCCCTCGCGGCCGCCACGGGACTGAGCGCCGTTCTGCTGTTCGGCGGCGCGGCACAGGCCGCCGAGCCGCCGCCGTTCCCGCCGCCCGGCGGGATCGAGCTGAACGAGAGGGGGGAGCCCAAGGGCGAGCAGATCGACACCACGTGGGAGATCGTCAAACCGTTCAAGGCGGCCGCCGAGTGGATGGTGCACGGCGCCTTCGACATCGCGTCCGGCGTCTGGAACACCTTCTTCCCCGGCACGGCGGCCGACGCCGCCCCGACCTCCCCCTCCGGCTCCGCGCCGGCCACGCCGAAGGAGCAGCCCTGACATGCGACGTCCCCCGTCCCGCCCGCTGCGCCTCGCCCTCGCGCTGCCCGTCGCCCTGCTCTGCGCCGCGGCCCCCGCCACCGCCGGGACCGGCGCGGACCCCGATCCGCACCAGGCCGCGTCCCCGCACAACTGGGGCACCGTCATCGGCACTTCCGAGCCCGCGCAGGCGACCGCCTGGGCGATGCGGGCCCTCGGCCGGCACGGCACCGCCGACGCCCGCATCGGCGAGACCCACCACCCCACCTATCCCGGCGTGCCCGACGACTACCAGGCCGCGCTGCAGGGCCCCGTCGAACCGGGCGGCGACGTCCCGTGGTTCGACCACATCGAGGGCGTGCGCACCGCCGCCGAACCCGCCGACGGCGACCACCGCACCGTGACCGCGTCCGTCTCCGTCACGGAGATGGAGTTCGGCCTGCCGAAGTACAAGGCACCCGACAAGCCGGGCCCCGGCGCCACCCAGCGCTCCGCGTTCGGCGTGCTCCTGCACGACGTCGAGGCCCGCGCGACCAGCAAACCGGGCGCCCCGCCCGCCCTCTCCTCCTCCGTCGCCACCGGCCATCTCGCCATGGCGGGCAAGCGGATCCACTCCTTCGACGGATCGGCCGCCGCCAACACCGGCGTACGGGTGCCGAAGGACCCGAAGCTGCCGCCGCAGCTGCTCGCCACCGTCAACGAACAGATCGGCACCGACGGCCAGGGCCACCCCAACGTCACCGCGGCGGGCGGCGACATCACCGACAAGCACGCCCTCGGCGGCTATGTGAACGCCCTGCACCTCACGATTCTCGGCCCGGAACCAGTGGACCTGACGATCGGTCACGCCGCCGTGCTGCGCGCCGGTGACGGGCCCCGCTGAGCCGCACCCCGGGCCACGGCACCGCGGGCGAGCGCCCGCCGGTCACCCCCCGGATGGCCGACCCGGCATGCGGCCATAGCTCTGCGTGTCGACGCTGTAACTATCGGTGGCCGGACGCCCGTCGCCCGGCTCCCGCCGACTTCTCCCCGTACCAGACACGTCCCCCGTACCAGCTACGCGAGACACGAAGGAAAGAGAGGCTGGCCATGGCCTCATGGCGTACTTCAAAGCGGTACGCCCTGCTCACCGCAGGGCTCGCCGCGACCGCGGTGACGGCTACCGCATTCCCGGCCCAGGCGGCGCTCGCGCCGGTCGGCGTCGACGACTGGGGCACCGTCGTCGAGACCGACGACTGTCTGCAGGCGGACGCCTGGGTGGCCCGCGTCAAGGGACTCGCGAGCGTCGTCGACACGGCGCTCTTCGAGTCGCACTACCCGACCACGCCCAAGGCGCCGACCGAGCAGGCGGGCGGCAACAAGCTGATCGACCTCGCCCCCGGCGGCGTCGGCATCGGCAAGGCCTCCGCCCTGTACTCGCGGGCCATGGGCCACTCCCACCCGGCGACCACGTCGGGCGACCCCAAGGTCCCGGCGCGCGGCGAGGTGTACGCGGACGCGGGCGGCGCGGCCGTCGACGTCGGCGTCCCCTACATCCAGAACCCGGCGGGCGGCACCCAGCTCTCGCCGCTCGGCGTGCACGTCGAGGGCATCACCGTCTCCGCGTACTCGCAGCCCGGCAAGGCGGTGGAGTTCACCGGCGGCGCGGCCCGCGGCTACATCTCGGTGGCCGGTGCCCGCATCATCGACATCCCGCCGCTGTGGGCCGTGAACTTCGGCGTCCGCATCCCCGACGACTACTCCAAGCCGCCCATCGCCCTGGCCACCACCAACGAGCAGGTGACCACGGACCAGAAGGGCAACGCGACCCTGGGCCCGGACAAGCACTACAAGTTCGACCCGAAGGCGTCGAGCGGCTACGTCAACGGGATCCACGCCTCCGTCCTCGGCACCGAGGTCGCCGACGTGACGGTCGCCCACGCCGCGGTCATCAGGGACCCCGCGCGCACCGACAAGTTCGCGCCGAAGCTCCCCGCGGGCCCGGAGCGGCGGGGCGCGCGCTCGAAGTTCTGCGCGCCCTACGCGCCGCCCGCGAAGGTGCTCGGCCCGATGCGCGACTCCTACGACGCGACGGGCACCGGCTCCTGCTGGTGACCCGCTAGCGCGCTTGCCCCGAGTGGCTCCCGGCGCCGTACGCCCAGGTGGCGTACGGCGCCGCGCCGTGCCGCCCGGGCCCCGCCGACAGGCGTGACGCTGGAGCGCATGTACGTCACCGCGCTCGCCCGCACGGCCGCCATCGGCACCCTCGTCGCGCTCGCCGTCGGCTGCACCACACCGGAGCCCGAGAACATCCCCAAGGTCAGCGGGGAGTTCGGGCAGCGACCCACCGTGACCATCCCCGACCTGCCGCCGCCCGAAGAGGCGCGGATGAAGGTCCTCAAGGAGGGCGACGGGCCCGAGACCCGCAAGGGCCAGGTCGTCGTGACCGACGTCGACATGCGGCTGTGGGAGAAGAACAAGCCGCTGCTCGACACCTACCGCCTCGAACAGCCCACCACCGCCGTGCTCGACGGCGAACACGTCGCCCGCACCTGGGACCAGGCGCTGCTCGGCCGCAAGGCGGGCAGCCGGGTCCTCATGGTCGCCCCCGCCACCCACGGCTTCGGCCCGCACGGCATGGCGCCCGCACAGGTCCCGCCCGGCAACCACATGGTGCTCGTCTTCGACGTCATCGGCGGCTACGCCCCCAAGCAGCAGGTCCCCGAGGGCAGTTCGGGCCCCGCCGACGGCAAGAGCGGCGAGCCCGTGGTCCGCGTCGACCCCGGCAAGGACCCGCAGATCACCTCATGGGGAACCCCGCCCCGCAAGGCCACCGCCCGCACCCTCGTGGCCGGTGACGGCGCCGAGATCGGCGAGGGCGACACCGCCGTCGTGCAGTGGTCGGGACGCGAGTGGGGCAAGAAGAACCCGTTCGGCTCCACCTACCTGCGCAGCGGCCCCAACGGCTTCATCGTCAAGAAGGGCGCCGTGCCCCCCGGTTGGTACGAGGCCCTGAAGGGCCGCAAGGTCGGTACCAGACTCCTCCTCACGGTCCCGAAGACCCAGGACCCCTCCTTCACGATGACGAAGGGCGGCGTGGGAGTCCCCAAGGGCAAGGACGTGGCGTACGTGATCGACATCCTGGACAGCAGGGGCCGCTAGGCGCCCCTAAGGGGCGCGGGGAACTGCGCGACAAGCCACGAAGCACCCGCAGGCAAGGAGACAGCGCGAGGGCCCCGGGAGCACCGCTCCCAGGGCCCTCACCTGCTCAAGCGCTCAAGCGCTCAAGCGCCTAGCACCGCGTACGGATCCACCCACCACAACTGACGTCCTGGTTGGCGTCCGTCTTGACCACGAACGTGTCCGTGGTCGTGGACCCATTGGACCCATTCCCGTCGGAGGTCACCCCCGTGGTCCCCTCCAGCTGGCCCGACACGCCCTTGTCGACGTCCGTGACCACCTTGATCGGCGGGTACGAGTCACCGGGCTTCAGCACGTCCGCGCCGGTGCCCGGCCGCGTGCAGGTGACCTTCTGGCCGTTGACCGAGCACTTCCAGCCGTCGCCCGAAGCGGTCTTCGGGGTGACGCCCTTGGGGAAGGTGCGCTCGACGGTGACCTCACCACGCGTCGGACCGGCCGACTTGTCGTTGCTGGTCGTGATCGTGAACGTGGCCGGCTTGCCCTGGACCACGTCGCCCTGCGGCTTGGTGACCGTGCTCAGGTTCGGGTCCTTGACCGGGGCGGGCGTGACCGTCGTCGTGTCCGTGACGGGGCCGGGGTTCTTGCCGCCCGGCGTGCTCACCTCGGTCGTGCCGTCGAGGTCGCCCTTGGCACCCTCGTCGACCTTCGTGCCGATGTGGATGGTCGGGTAGCTGCGGCCGGGGTTGAGCACGTCGGTGCCGGTGCCCGGGCGCTTGCAGGTGACCGTCTGCCCGTCGATCTTGCAGTCCCAGCCGTCGCCGTTCGCGCTGACCGGGGTGATGCCCTTGGGGAAGGTACGGACGACCTTGACCTCGCCGTTGGTCGGCCCTGCGTCGGGCTTGTCCGCGACGTCGATCGTGTACCCGGCGTTCTGCCCGCCCACGACGGGACCCGTCGGCTTGGTGACGACGGTCAGGTCCGGGCCCTTGGCCGGGGTGACCGTGAACTTGCTGGTCTCCGGATCCTTCTTGGGGCCGCCCGGCGTGGTGGTCTCGGTGGTGATGGTCTTGTCGCCCTTGGCGCCGTCGTCGACCTTGGTCTTCACCGTGACCGGCGGGTACTTCTCGCCCGGCTTCAGCGCGTCGGGGCCGGAGCCCGGACGCTTGCAGGTGACCGTCTGACCCTCGACCGTGCAGTCCCAGCCGTCGCCGGACGCGGAGACCGGGGTGACGCCGTCGGGGAACGTCTGCTTGGTGACGACCTCGCCGGTGGTCGGGCCCGCCAGCTTGTCGTTGCCGGTGACCATCTCGAACTCGGCCGGTTCGCCCGCGTTGACCGGGCCCTTCGGGGTGACCGTCGTCGACAGGTTCGGGTCGAGGGACTCGACCTTTCCGTTCCACAGCTCGTGGATCTCGGTGCTGTAGCCGGTGGATCCGGCGAAGCCGATGCGGAAGGTCTCGGGGACCTTCGGCTGGCCCTTGATCTCGTCGAGGTCGACCGGCTCGATGACGTCCTTGTAGCCGCGGCCGTCGTGGAAGTCGATGGAGACGGCGAGCACGCCCGCGGTGGACAGCTCGACCTTGGCCGTGCGGACCGCGGCGCTGCGCGTCTTGGCCTCGTTCACGGCGAGCTTCCGGTTCGACTGGTACGTCGCGACCATCGGGTTGTCGACGCTGGTCGCGCCGCGCACGGTGATCGAGTTGGGCTTGCGCTCCTTGGCGCCGCCCGCTCCGTACCCCTGCTTGGTGAAGTTGCCGAAGACGTCGAGGCCGACACCGAGGTAGCCGCCCTGGATGCCGACGTAGCCGAGACCGCCGCCGTACTTGCCCGCGGCCTTCGGCAGCGGCGCCGCACCGTCGAGCAGCATCAGGGAGATGCCGTCGGCGGCGTTGCCCGTCGAGGGGTCGTACGCCGCGAAGTCGATGGTGAACTTCAGGCCGCCCTTCGAGGGCAGCGGCGTCTTGGCGACGGCGAAGCCGCTCTGGTCCTTCTTGTTCGAGGTCAGCCGCAGCGCGCCCTGCCCTGCCGCGTCACCGGTCGCGTCGGGGCATGCCTTGAGCGGGCCCTTCGCACCGGTGGCCGCGGTCAGACAGGCGTATCCCGTCGGGTCGTCCGCGGTGGCGGTGGAGCTGTGCCACTTGTTCGGGTCGACCGAAGCTCCGGTGAACGACTCACTGGCGATCTCGCCCGCAACGGCCGGCTGCGGCGCGACGAGGGACAGGCCCATGGCCACCGTGGTGGCCAGGCCGAGCGATGCCGTCAGCCGGGGCTTCAGCCGCCCCCGCCGCCGTCCGCGACTGTGTCCGATGTCTGTCATTGGGTGCCTCCTAGGGCGCACCACGCCCTGACCACAGGTCTCTGATTGATTACGTCACGTAGGCGCCTGAATGCGCACAGTGACCATCTTTTCGATCATCAGAACACCGGGGTCGGCTTGCCGCGATTGGCGAAGCCCAAGCGGGTGAGAGGCGTTGCGGCGCCGGGCCGCCCCCGTCAGCGGCGGGGCGCGGCCAGGCCCAGGAGGCGGTCCTTCAGGGCCGGGAACTGTTCCCTGGTGGCGGCCACCTTCGCCGGGTCGAGGTCCACGGTGAGCACCTCGTCGCCGTCGCCCGCCTCGGCGAGGACCTCGCCCCACGGGTCGACGACCATGCTGTGCCCGGCCTGCGGGACCCCCGCGTGCGTGCCGCCGGTGCCGCAGGCCAGCACGTACACCTGGTCCTCGACCGCCCGCGCCTTGGCGAAGAGCCGCCAGTGCTCGCGCCGCCGCGCGGGCCAGCCGGCGGGCACCACGAACATCTCGGCGCCCGCGTCGACGAGTCCGCGGAACAGCTCGGGGAAGCGCAGGTCGTAACAGGTCGCGAGGCCGAGCGTGGCGTCCGGCGTGCGCACCGTCGCCAGTTCGGAGCCCGCCGCCATCATGACGGCCTCGCCCTTGTCGAAGCCGAAGCGGTGGATCTTCCGGTAGGCGGCGGCGAGTTGGCCCTCGGGGGAGAAGACGAGCGAGGTGTTGTAGAGCGGTCCTTCCGGGTCCCGTTCGGGGATGGATCCGGCGTGCAGCCATACGCCCGCGTCGCTCGCGGCCTTCGCCATGGCTTCGTACGTCGGGCCTTCGAGCGGTTCCGCCTCGTTCGCGAACGCTTCGTACGCGAAGGCGCCCGTCGTCCACAGTTCGGGGAGCACGATGAGGCCGGAACTCTCTTGCTCCGCGACCTCGCGGACCAGCGAAGAGACGCGTGTCCGACGGGAATTGACCGATTCGCCCTCGTCTACGGCGATCTGGATGAGAGAGGCGCGCACACTACCACCGTCCTGGCATTCG
Organism: Streptomyces sp. NPDC059002; assembly: GCF_042740435.1. Classification (NCBI taxonomy): domain Bacteria; kingdom Bacillati; phylum Actinomycetota; class Actinomycetes; order Kitasatosporales; family Streptomycetaceae; genus Streptomyces; species Streptomyces sp. NPDC059002. The sequence goes on from NZ_JBHYJI010000046.1 coordinate 6,849, forward strand.
AGCCGTCCACACGGCCTACGATCGTCACACGAAAGCACTGCCGGGGTGCCTGCGGGCAGCGTAACTTAACGTCTCAGACACCCACCGCCCGCGTACGACCGCCGAGGGGTCCCGTGAGTCTCCATCCCAGCCTGCAAACCTACGCCGATGCCTGGACCCACTCAGTGGAAGCGATATCCGAGCTGGTGTCACCACTCGCCGAGGGAGAGTGGAGTTGGGCCACCCCCTGCCCCGGCTGGTCGGTGCGGGACATCGTCTCCCATGTCATAGGCCTCGACTGCGAGATGCTGGGCGACCCGCGCCCGATCCACACCCTGCCCCGCGACCTGTACCACGTACAGACCGAGGGCCAGCGGTACATGGAGATGCAGGTCGACGTCCGCCGCCATCACACGGCGCCCGAGATGACCTCCGAGCTGGAGTACACGATCATCCGCCGCTCGCGGCAGCTGCGGAACGAGTCGCGCGACCCCTCGACGAAGATCCGCGGCCCCCTCGGCACCGAGCAGACCCTCGAACTGGCCACCCGCATGCGGGCGTTCGACGTCTGGGTGCATGAGCAGGACCTGCGTACGACCCTGCGCAAGCCCGGCAACCTCGACTCCCCCGGCGCCTTCGTGGCCCGCGACCTCCTGCTGCACGGGCTGCCCAAGGTCGTCGCCAAGAAGGCGGGCGCGCCCGCGAATTCGGCGGTCGTCTTCGACGTGAGCGGCCCCGTCGAGTTCCTGCGCACGGTCCGCGTGGACGCCGAGGGCCAGGCCACCGTCGACAACGCGCCCTCGCTCGGCCCGCTCGCCACCCTCGGCCTCGACTGGGAGACCTACTTCAAGCTGGCCTGCGGCCGCGTGACCTACGCGTCCGTCACCGACCGCATCAAGATCGAGGGCGACCACGACCTGGGCGAGGCGATACTGCGCAACTTCGCGGTGACGCCATAGCTCAGGACCCCGGGCCGGTTCAGGCAGGCACGTGCACGGCCTCCACGCGGCTGGCGACGAGCTGCTCCCGTTCCCTGCGCGCCACCCGCGACTTGAGCCGCAGGATCTGGCAGAGCCCCACCGCCTCCAGGACGAACACCGCGGAGAACGCCACGCGATAGTTCTCGCCGGTCGCGTCGAGCAGCACGCCGATCGCGAGCAGCGTGGTCATGGAGGCGACGAAGCCGCCCATGTTGGTGATGCCGGACGCCGTGCCCTGGCGCTCCGGCGGATTGGCGGGCCGCGCGAAGTCGAACCCGATCATGGAGGCGGGACCGCAGGCACCGAGCACCGTGCACAGGACGATGAGCAGCCACATCGGCGCGTGCTCCGCGGGATAGCCGAGCGTGGCCGCCCAGGCCGCCGCCGTCGCCCCGATGGTGCCGAGCGCCAGCGGGAGGCGCGCGGCGTGGTGGCGCGCGACGATCTGGCCGTAGAGGAGCCCGACGGCCATGTTGGAGAGCACGACGAGGGTGAGCAGTTCCCCGGCCGTCGCGCGGGAGAGCCCCTGCGCCTCGACGAGGAACGGCAGGCCCCACAGGAGCAGGAACACCATCGCGGGGAACTGCGTGGTGAAGTGCACCCACAGGCCGAGCCGGGTGCCGGGCTCCCGCCAGGACAGGGCGATCTGCTGCCGCACGAAGCCCGATCCGGTGTGCCGCACGGGCTCCGGCTCGTGCCCTTCGGGGTGGTCCTTGAGGAAGAGCGTCATCAGGATCAGTACGACGACGCCGCACAGCGAGCTGCCCGCGAACGCGGCGGTCCAGCCGACGGAGTGCAGGAGGCGGGCGAGCACGAGCGTCGAGACGAGGTTGCCCGCCATGCCCACCAGGCCCGCGAGCTGGGCGACGAGGGGGCCGCGCCGGGCCGGGAACCAGCGGGTGCCGAGCCGCAGGACGCTGATGAACGTCAGCGCGTCGCCGCAGCCGAGCAGGGCGCGGGACGCCAGCGCCATCGCATACGTGGGGGACAGCGCGAAGCCGAGCTGCCCGACCGTGAAGAGGACGACGCCCATGGTCAGCACCTTCTTGGTGCCGAGCCGGTCGACCATCAGGCCGACGGGTATCTGCATGCCCGCGTAGACGAGCAGCTGGAGGATCGAGAAGGTCGAGAGGGCGGACGCGTTGACGTGGAAGCGGTCGGCGGCGTCGAGCCCGGCGACCCCGAGGGACGTCCGGAAGATCACGGCGACGAAGTAGACGGCGACGCCGATGCCCCAGACGAGTACGGCCTTCTTGCCTCCAATGGGGTCTCCCCCAGCTCCTTTAGAGCTTGGGGAAGGATCGCCCGGCAGCGGCACGGGCGCGGCGGAGGAGCTCATCGGACCTCGCCCCGCGCGAGGTTCTGGAACCAGCCGACGTGCCGGGTGACCACGGCGACCGCCGCCTCCGCGTCGCCGGACTTCAGCGCGGTGAGGATCTCCTCGTGCTCGGCGAGCGTCTTGGCGATCCGGTCGGGGTGCGAGTGCAGCACGGCGACGCCCATCCGCAGCTGCCGGTCCCGCAGCTGGTCGTAGAGGCGCGAGAGGATCTCGTTCCCGCCGCCGCGGACGATCTCGGCGTGGAAGCGCCGGTCCGTGCCCGCCGCGGCCGCGAAGTCCCCCGCGGCGGCCTGCACCCGCTGCTGGTCGAGGAGTTCCTCCAGCCGTTCGAGCAGTCCGGCGGGCGCGGGCACCACCTTGCGCACAGAGTGCGTCTCGACGAGCAGCCGGGTCTCGACGACGTCCGCGATCTCCTGCGCGGAGACCGGCAGGACGAGGGCGCCCTTCTTCGGGTAGAGCCGGAGCAGCCCCTCCACCTCCAGCTTGAGCAGCGCCTCGCGCACGGGAGTGCGGGAGACCCCCACGGCCTCGGCGAGCTCGCCTTCCGTGAGCAGCGTGCCGCCCTCGTAACGGCGTTCAAGGACGGCTTTCTTGACGTGCGCGTAGACGCGCTCGGCGGCGGGCGGGCGCTTGGCTGCGGCGATCGCGGTGGCCGTGGCGGTGGCTGGCATGCGCACAGCATAGATACAACACGCATACACCGGAATCCCGGTCCACATTGCGGGCACTCCGGCACATCCATTCACCCCTCTCGCTCGTCTTATGGGTGAGCGGCACCTTCATGTGGCCGCATTCCAGGGGCATTTGGAGCATAGAACTTGAAAACCGGCATTAAGGACGTACGTCGCGTATCGGCCGTAGTCGTCACTGCGAGCGCGATACTGGCCGGCGGCGTCCTCACGACCCCGGCCCACGCGGCCGCACCGCCGAAGCCGTCGATCACCGCCAAGGGCGGGTTCGTGATGAACAACGGCACGGGCAAGACCCTGTACACCAAGGCCGCCGACACCCGCCGTTCCACCGGCTCCACGACGAAGATAATGACGGCGCGCGTGGTGCTCGGCCAGCGGAACCTCAACCTGGATTCCAAGGTCACGGTCCAGAAGGCCTACAGCGACTACATCGTCAGGAACACGGCGTCCTCGGCCCGCCTGATCGTCGGCGACAAGGTCACCGTCCGCCAGCTCCTCTACGGCCTGATGCTGCCGTCCGGCTGCGATGCCGCGTACGCGCTCGCGGACAAGTTCGGCAAGGGTTCCACCCGCGCGGCCCGCGTGAAGAACTTCATCGGCCAGATGAACACGACGGCCAAGAACCTGAACCTGAAGAACACCCACTTCGACTCGTTCGACGGCATCGGCAACGGCAAGAACTACTCGACGCCGCGCGACCTGACGAAGCTCGCGAGCAACTCGATGAAGTACTCCACGTTCCGTACGGTCGTGAAGACGAAGTCGACGAAGCAGAAGGTCACGACGAAGACCGGCGGCTACCGCTACATGTCGTGGACCAACACGAACGGCCTGCTCGGCTCCTACCGCGGCGCCATCGGCGTGAAGACCGGCTCGGGCCCCGAGGCGAAGTACTGCCTCGTCTTCGCGGCGACGCGCGGCGGCAAGACCGTCATCGGCACGGTCCTCACCTCCTCCTCCGCGGCCAACCGCACCACGGACGCGAAGAAGCTCATGGACTACGGCTTCAAGGTCTGAAGTCCGCACGCACACGAAGGGGGCCTGCCGCGGATCGCGGCAGGCCCCCTTCGTTACCTGCTAGGCCCAGGTGAGGAGCCTCTTCGGGCGCTCCAGGACGGCCGCCACATCGGCCAGCACCTTCGAGCCCAACTCCCCGTCGACCAGGCGGTGGTCGAAGGAGAGCGCGAGGGTGGTGACGTGGCGGGGCTTGACCTTGCCCTTGTGGACCCACGGCTGGAGCTTGATCGCACCGACCGCGAGGATCGCGGACTCGCCGGGGTTCAGGATCGGCGTGCCGGTGTCGATGCCGAAGACACCGACGTTCGTGATCGTGATCGTGCCGCCCTGCATGGCCGCGGGCGAGGTCTTGCCCGAGCGGGCGGTGGTCACCAACTCGCCGAGCGCCTCGGCGAGTTCGGGCAGCGTCTTGGCGTGCGCGTCCTTGATCTTCGGCACGATCAGACCGCGCGGAGTGGCCGCGGCGATGCCCAGGTTCACATAGTGCTTCTGGACGATCTCCTGGTTCTCCTCGTCCCAGGCCGCGTTGATGTCCGGGTTCCGCTTGATCGCCACGAGCAGGGCCTTGGAGATGAGCAGCAGCGGATTGACCCGCAGCCCCTCGAACGCCCGGTCCTGCTTCAACTCCTCGACCAGCTTCATCGTCCGCGTCACATCGATCGTCACGAACTCCGTGACATGCGGCGCCGTGAACGCGGAAGCCACCATCGCCTGCGCGGTGGCCTTGCGCACGCCCTTGACCGGGATACGGGTCTCACGGGCATCCGTACTCACCACGGCGGCGGGCGCGGGCGCCTCGGTCACCTGCGGCGCGGGCGCGGCAGCCGGAGCCGGAGCCACCGCCGCGTGCACGTCCTCCCGCGTAATGATCCCGTCCGGCCCGGACGGCGTGACCGTCGCGAGGTCGACGCCAAGATCCTTGGCCAGCTTGCGAACCGGCGGCTTGGCAAGCGGCCGCTCACCGTGACCGTTCAGGCTCTCCCGTTGTGGGCCATCGTTCCGCCTGGGGGTCCCCCCACGCCCTTCAGGCAGTGGGGGATGGATAAGGGGGGGCACAACCGCCGGTTCCGGCGACGAGACGGGAGCATCAGGAGACTCAGCCTTCCGAGCCCGACGCTTCGTCGAGGACTCAGCAACCCCGTACCCGACGAGCACAGGCTGCCGCCCCTCCGGAGCCGCAGGCTCAGCCTCCGCCTCCGCAGGAGCAGCCGGAGCCGGGGCCGGAGCCGACCCGCCCCCGGACACGTCGACAGTAATAATCACCTGCCCGACGTCAACCGTCGTCCCCTCCGGGAACCGGAGCTCACGCACAACACCATTGAACGGAATGGGCAGTTCGACAGCGGCCTTGGCCGTCTCGACCTCGCACACGACCTGCCCGTCGGTGACGGTGTCACCCACGGCGACGTACCACTTGAGGATCTCCGCCTCGGTGAGTCCCTCACCGACATCCGGCATCTTGAACTCGGCCGCAGCTGTGTCAGTCATCGTCGTCACGACCCTCTCCTCAGTACGCCAGGGCGCGGTCGACGGAGTCGAGCACCCGGTCGAGGCCCGGCAGGTACTCCTCTTCGAGGCGCGCCGGCGGATACGGCGCGTGATACCCGCCGACCCGCAGGACCGGGGCCTCCAGGTGGTAGAAGCACCGCTCGGTGATGCGCGCCGCGATCTCCGCGCCGGTGCCCAGGAAGACCGGGGCCTCGTGCACGACGACGAGGCGGCGGGTCTTCTCCACCGAGGCCTGCACCGTGTCGAAGTCGATCGGGGACATCGAGCGCAGGTCCACGACCTCCAGGGACTTGCCCTCTTCCTCGGCGGCCGCGGCGGCCTCCAGGCAGACCTTCACCATCGGGCCGTACGCGGCGAGGGTGAGGTCCGAACCGGCGCGCGCCACACGGGCCTTGTGCAGGGGGCCGGGGATGGCCTCCTTGTCGACCTCGCCCTTGTCCCAGTAACGCCGCTTCGGCTCGAAGAAGATCACCGGGTCGTCGCTCTGGATGGCCTGCTGCATCATCCAGTAGGCGTCCGCAGAGTTGGACGGCGAGACCACCTTCAGGCCCGCGACATGCGCGAACAGCGCCTCGGGCGACTCGCTGTGGTGCTCGACCGCGCCGATGCCACCGCCGTACGGAATGCGGATGACGACCGGCATCTTGATCTTGCCGAGCGCGCGGGCGTGCATCTTCGCGAGCTGCGTGACGATCTGGTCGTACGCAGGGAAGACGAAGCCGTCGAACTGGATCTCCACGACCGGTCGGTAGCCGCGCAGCGCGAGGCCGATCGCGGTGCCGACGATGCCGGACTCGGCGAGCGGGGTGTCGATGACCCGCTCCTCGCCGAAGTCCTTCTGCAGCCCGTCCGTCACACGGAAGACGCCGCCGAGCTTGCCGACGTCCTCACCCATGATCAGGACCTTGGGGTCGGTCTCCAGTGCCGTACGCAGCGATTCATTGATCGCCTTGGCGAGGGGCAGTTTCTGTACGGACATGGCTACTTGACCTCTCCGTCCGCGAACGACGCCTGGTAGGCGGCGAACTGGGCGCGCTCCTCGTCCACGAGGGCGTGCCCGTCGGCGTACACGTTCTCGAAGATCGCCATCCGATCCGGATCCGGCATCGCCCGCACCACCTCTCGCACTCGCTTGCCCAACGCTTCGCTCTCGTCCTCGAGTTCCGCGAAAAATCCCTCATCCGCGTGACCTTCGGACTCCAGGTACGTACGCAGCCGCAGGATCGGGTCCTTGGCCTCCCACGCCTCCCGCTCCTCGTCCCTGCGGTACTTGGTCGGGTCGTCGGAGGTGGTGTGCGCGCCCATGCGGTACGTGAACGCCTCGATCAGCGCCGGGCCCTCGCCCGAGCGCGCCCGCTCCAGGGCCCACCGCGTGACGGCGAGCACGGCGAGCACGTCATTGCCGTCGACCCGCACGCCGGGGAAGCCGTAACCCTGCGCACGCTGGTAGAGCGGCACCCGGGTCTGCCGCTCGGTCGGCTCGGAGATCGCCCACTGGTTGTTCTGGCAGAAGAACACGACGGGCGCGTTGTAGACCGCGGAGAAGGTGAACGATTCGGCGACGTCGCCCTGGCTGGAGGCACCGTCACCGAAGTACGCGATCACGGCGGAGTCCGCGCCGTCCTTGGCCACGCCCATCGCGTAACCGGTGGCGTGCAGCGTCTGCGAGCCGATGACGATCGTGTACAGGTGGAAGTTGTTGCTGTTCGGGTCCCAGCCGCCGTTGTTCACGCCGCGGAACATGCCGAGCAGGTTCGTCGGGTCGACCCCACGACACCAGGCGACACCGTGCTCACGGTAGGTGGGGAACACGTAGTCGTCGTCGCGGGTGGCCCGGCCCGAACCGATCTGGGCGGCCTCCTGGCCGAGCAGCGACGCCCACAGGCCCAGCTCGCCCTGGCGCTGCAGCGAGGTGGCCTCGGAGTCGAAGCGGCGGGTGAGGACCATGTCGCGGTAGAGCCCGCGCAGTTCCTCTGCGGTGATCGAGGCGACGTACCCGTCGTACGCGGCGTTCTTGACCCGCTTGCCCTCGGGGGTCAGCAGCTGTACGAGTTCGGGTTCCGTGCTCTTCTGCGGGGCGGCCTTCTTGGCGCTTGCGCGCTTGCCGCCGCTGGTACTGCTGCGGCGCGGTGTGCGCGCGGCGGTGCTCTCCACGGTCACGTGTGCTCCTCCGTCGGTCCGGCCCCCGGGGTTACCGGGTAAGCCAGTGCGGCTCGCCTGGTCCGTGCCCGCGCACGGGGTGGGTGCGACTCGGCCGGGAACAGGCGTGACAGGTGCCCCGGCGAGCGCCCTGCCCAATGCACGTTACCCAGTGCTTCCCATTTCTGTGAAACCCCATCTGACCTGCGAATTTGCTTGGATTTCCAAGTACCTGATTGCTTGGATTACCGAGTAAATCCAGAATGGGGCGAACACTTCCTGGTCAAAGCACTGATCACAGCCTGGCAGGGGGCCGGAACACCGGCACGTTATCCCGGCCACCCCGCGCACGGGAAGGGTTCCGCCCGGGCACGGAAAGAGATCGTGTGTGAGACTGGCTCCGTGCGCGAAGACGGAAAAATTACGGTATTTCTCCTCGACGACCATGAAGTGGTCCGCCGTGGAGTCCATGAGCTGCTGTCCGTGGAGTCCGACATCGAGGTCGTCGGCGAGGCGGGCACGGCGGCAGACGCCCTGGTCAGGATCCCTGCGACCCGGCCCGACGTGGCCGTGCTCGACGTGCGCCTGCCGGACGGCAGCGGTGTCGAGGTGTGCCGCGAGATCCGTTCGCAGAACGAGGACATCAAGTGCCTGATGCTCACCTCGTTCGCCGACGACGAGGCCCTCTTCGACGCGATCATGGCCGGTGCATCGGGCTATGTCCTCAAGGCCATCCGCGGCAATGAACTCCTCACCGCCGTACGGGACGTGGCCGCCGGCAAGTCCCTGCTCGACCCCGTGGCCACCGCCCGGGTCCTTGAGCGGCTGCGCGACGGCAACAACGCCAAGGGCGACGACCGCCTCGCCAACCTCACCGACCAGGAGCGGAAGATCCTCGACCTGATCGGCGAGGGCCTGACCAACCGCGTGATCGGCGAGCGCCTCCACCTGGCCGAGAAGACGATCAAGAACTACGTCTCCAGCCTGCTGTCCAAGCTGGGCATGGAGCGGCGTTCGCAGGCCGCCGCGTATGTGGCGCGCATGCAGGCGGAGAAGCACTGACGGCGGCGCCGCACCGCGGTACGACGGGGTCGAAGGACTTACGTCCCCGTCTTCTCGGGGCAGGGTCCTCTTTTCCGACACCCTGTCCATGAACCAAGGTGGTCTCATGCCCACCGACGAACAGCTCGCCTTCGAACTGCTCCGCCGCAGCGACTACGGACGGGTGGCGACCAGCATGCGCGCGCTGCCGTTCCTCGCCGCGGCCCGGCACATCGTCGTCGACGGGAAGATCCTGCTCCGCATGCACAAGGGGTACGGCTACCACCAGGCCTGCATCGGCAGTGTCGTGGCGTACGGCGCGGACAACCTCAACGCGGCGACCGCGCGCGACGGCGGCCAGTGGACCGTCCAGCTCGTGGGCGTCTGCGAGGCCGTCGAGCCGACCAATGCCGAGCTCGAACTCTTCGGCCCCAGCCCGCACTTCGCGGACGGCGAGCTCTTCGACCCGGTGTACCTGCGCATAGAGCCGCAGTTCGCCACGGTCCACACGCTGCGCGCGGGCCACGACCGGCTGCTTCAGTACACCCTCTGACCCGCGCCGCGGCGCGGGTCGGCGCGGCCGGGCTCAGGCCCCGTCGCCGCCGCCTCCGGCGCCCGGGTCCTCGCCGCCGTCCGTCGGCTCGGTCGGGTCCGTCGGATCCTCGGTGGGGTCCTCGGTCGGGTCCGTCGTCGGGTCCGTCGTCGTCGGGTCACCGGTCGGCGTCGTCGGGTCCTGGGTCGGCTCGGTGGGGCCCGTGGTCGGGTTGGTGGGCCTGGTCGGCTGCTGGGTCGGCGGGTCGTAGTCCGTCTGCCCGCCGGATCCCGCGCCGGGGTCCGTCGTCTCGCCCTCGGTTTCCTCGTCCGCGCTCTCGCTGGGCTCCTTCTCCTGCGACTGCTTCGTCGAAGGAGTGACCGGCGGATCCTTCTTGTCCTTCTTGTCGGCCGCGGTCAGCGCGAACGTCACGCCCACCGCGATCGCGATGATCGCGAGCACCGCGAAGATCCACATCTTGCCGCGGCCGCCCTTGCCGCTGCGGTGACCGCCCTCGAAGCCGCCGTCGTCGCCGCCCCGCGAGGGCAGCATCGGGCTCGGGATCTGCGCGGTCCCCGAGTCGGGGTGCGCGAGCGCGGCCGTGCCCGCGACGCCCATGGCCGGGGTGTTGCCGCCCTCGTGCATCGCGACGGGGCCGGTGTTCCAGGTGCCGGTGTGGCTGCCCTGCTCGTGCAGCATCTGCAGCCCGTACTGGACGAGTCCGCGCATCTCCTCGGCCGTCTGGAACCGGTCGTCCGGGTCCTTGGCGAGGGAGCGCATGACGAGCCCGTCCAGCTCCGGCGGCGCCGCGTCGGAGACCTCGGACGGCGGCACGGCCTGGTCCTGGACGTGCTGGTAGACCACGGAGAGCGGCGTCTCGCCGGTGAACGGCGGCCGCAGCGCGAGCAGTTCGTAGAGGAGACAGCCCGTCGCGTACAGGTCGGAGCGGTGGTCGACGGCCTTGCCGAGCGCCTGCTCGGGCGACAGGTACTGGGGCGTGCCCATGACCATGCCGGTCTGCGTCATCGTCGACTGCGCGCCGTGCAGGGCGCGCGCGATGCCGAAGTCCATCACCTTCACCGCACCGGTGTTGGTGATGATCACGTTCGCGGGCTTGATGTCACGGTGCACGATGCCGTGCTGGTGGGAGTAGGCGAGCGCTTCGAGCACCCCGGAGACGATGATCAGCGCCTGCTCGGGGCCCGGCGCCTCCGCGTTGATCAGCAGATCGCGGATCGTCCGGCCCTCGACGATCTCCATGACGATGTACGGGACGACATTCGGCCCGACGACGTCTTCACCGGAGTCGTACACGGCGACCACGGCGTGATGGTTGAGCCCCGCGACGGACTGTGCCTCACGCGTGAAGCGGGCCTTGGAGACCGGGTCCTCGGCGAGGTCGGAGCGGAGCAGCTTGACGGCGACCGTACGACCGAGACGTACGTCTTCGGCCGCGAACACCTCGGCCATGCCGCCCCTGCCGAGTCTGCGGGTCAGCCGGTAACGGCCGTCTCCGACAAGCCCGCCATTGCCCCACATCTCAGGCGCGTCTGACATACCGCCGCCAGTCGCCTCGGGGTCGGACGGGCCCTGAGCGCGCTGCGTCTGTGCCATCAGTCCTCGCCGTCGTTTCTGGTCGTGGTACTTGGTGCTGGAGTACGTCGCGGTACGGGGTACTCCGTCGGGCCACGCTACAGCCTTCAAGCCACCCCCCGATTCGAGGTGGACCGGACATCAAAGCCTTTGCCGGTGCCCATGCGCAAACTTGTAACGCTTCCGAGACGCTTCTTGCGCGTACGGTCACGGAACGGGCACCGAGCTTGACGCGTCATCGTCCTGGGGCAGACTTGGCCTGGAATAGCGGTTATCGATCACCAGCCGCGGAGCCGTCCGGCAGCCGCGCCGATGGGGGACGCACAAGATGAGCAGCCAGGACGGCGCACAGGGGCGGTACGCGGGGCGTTCGCTGGCCGGCGGCCGCTACCAACTGCGTGATCTGCTCGGCGAAGGCGGCATGGCCTCCGTGCACCTCGCGTACGACTCCGTGCTCGACCGTCAGGTCGCCATCAAGACACTGCACACCGAACTCGGCCGCGAACAGTCCTTCCGCGAGCGCTTCCGCCGCGAGGCCCAGTCGGTGGCGAAGCTCACTCACACGAACATCGTGTCGGTCTTCGACACCGGCGAGGACGATCTCGACGGCACGACGATGCCGTACATCGTCATGGAGTACGTGGAGGGCAAGCCGCTCGGCTCGGTGCTCGACGCCTCCGTCGCGCAGTACGGCGCGATGCCGACCGACCAGGCCCTCAAGATCACCGCGGACGTCCTCGCGGCCCTCGAGATCAGCCACGAGATGGGCCTGGTCCACCGCGACATCAAGCCCGGCAACGTCATGATGACCAAGCGCAACGTCGTGAAGGTCATGGACTTCGGCATCGCCCGCGCCATGCAGTCCGGGGTCACCTCGATGACCCAGACCGGCATGGTCGTCGGCACCCCGCAGTACCTCTCGCCCGAGCAGGCCCTGGGCCGCGGCGTCGACGCCCGCTCCGACCTCTACTCGGTCGGCATCATGCTCTTCCAGCTGGTCACCGGGCGGCTGCCGTTCGAGGCGGACTCGCCGCTGGCCATCGCGTACGCGCACGTCCAGGAGGAGCCCGTCGCGCCCTCCTCGATCAACCGTTCCCTGCCGCCCGCGGTCGACGCGATCGTCGCCCGCGCGCTCAAGAAGAACCCGAACGAGCGCTTCCCGACCGCCGAGTCCATGCGCGACGAGTGCCTGCGCGTGGCCCAGTCCTTCCAGGCCTCTCTTTCTCAGGCTCCCAGCATCGTCCCCGGCGCCCAGACGGCGAGCGGCGCGGGCGTCGGCTCCGCGGTCTTCCCGCCCGTCGACACCTCGCTCCCGCAGGGCGGCCAGGTCCAGACGCCGTACCAGCCGGGCTCCTACGGCCCGCCGACCCCGGCCCCGACGCCCACCCCGGGCTACGGCTACCCGCAGCAGGGCTACCAGACCCCGCCGCCCACCAACGCGTACGCACCGCAGCAGGCCGCGCAGACCCCGCCGCCGTACAACCTCGCCCCGCAGCCCGCCCCGGCGGCCGCCGCCTCGGGCCCGGGACGCTCCGGCAAGCGGAACATGCCGGTGATCGTCGGCTCGATCGTCGTCGCGCTGCTCGCCATCGGCGGCCTGGTCGTCGCCCTCCAGCTCGGCGGCGACGGCGACAAGGAAGGCTCCGACGACAAGTCGAAGCAGCCGGTCGCCGGGCACAAGGGACCCGACCGCACGAAGACGATGGAAACGACCGAGTGCACGGACCCGGAGACGGGCTACAACGACGAGAACAAGATCAAGGCCCCTGACTTCACGTTCAAGGACTGGAAGTCGGTCCTGTCCTGCCTCCAGGCGGCCGGCTGGAGCTACGACAAGCGGAAGATCGACGAGAACGCCTACGGCGAGGACACCGTGATGCGGCAGACCCCGAAGGAAGGCTCGGAGATCGACCCGAAGAACGTGGAGATCCAGTTCGACGTCTCCTCGGGCGACCCGGCATAAACCGGCATAAGGCCGAGGGGCTCGATACGCGATTCTATTCGCGTATCCAGCCCCTCGGTTTTTGCGTACTGCTCTTTATGCTTACTTCTCTTGCTGCGTACGTCCCGGCTCTTGCCGCGTACGTCCCGGCCTAGAGGTAGGGGCCTCCCGAGCGGCCCGCGATGCCGCCCTGCTCCTCCTCGTCGCCGCCCACACCGGGCGGCAGTGCCCGCCGCATCTGCTCCAGCTGCGCCCGCGCCGCCATCTGCTGCGCGAACAGCGTCGTCTGGATCCCGTGGAAGAGGCCCTCGAGCCAGCCGACCAACTGGGCCTGTGCGATGCGCAGTTCCGCATCGCTCGGCGTCGTGTCGTCCGTGAAGGGCAGGGAGAGCCGCTCCAGCTCCTCGACGAGCTCGGGGGCGAGACCGTCCTCGAGCTCCTTGACCGAGCTGGCGTGAATCTCCTTGAGGCGCACCCGGCTCGCCTCGTCGAGAGGAGCCGCCCGCACCTCCTCCAGCAGCTGCTTGATCATGCTGCCGATCCGCATGACCTTGGCCGGCTGTTCGACCATCTCCGTCACCGGGACCTCGCGGGAGTCGTCGTCTCCGCCGCCACCGAGAGCCATTCCGTCCTGGCCCACGACCAGGACCTGGGGGCTCTCCGGCGACCGTTCGTTCCTCGGCATCTCCATGCCGCCATTCTCTCGCACCCGTACATCACACATCGGTAGTGCCCCCATCCAGGGCTGATCCACCCTCTTCAGCGCCGTCCCGGCGCCTTCTCAACCGCGCCGGAGCCGCAGGCCGAGGAAGCCGATGCCCAGGCCGATGAGGACCAGACCGCCACCGAGCGGCAGCACGCGCAGCCCCGGCAGCGCGGGACCCGCGGGAGCCGGCTCGGCGGCGTCGGTCGCGGCGTCCCGCCGCGCAACGGACTGCGGCTCGGGCTCCGGATCAGGCGCCTGCTTCGCGGGCGGCGGCGTCCCCGGTTCCCGCACCCTGACGGGCGGCGCCGGATCGGGGAGCACGGACTCCGCCCGCCCCGGGCGCTCCCGCCCTTCCCCGGGCCCGCTCCCGGCGCGGGAGGTCTCGTCGACGGTGACGACGGGGCGGTGGGGGGCGGATTCGGCGGCGTACGAGGGGGTGGCGGGAACGACGACGGCGAGAGCCACCAGAAGCGCGGGCCACCACCCGGACCGAGAAACAGTCACCACGCCGCCCCCTCCCGCTGCCGGGCCGCCGAGCCCAAAGGACCACTACACCGGTGACAAGCGTCACATAACGCAACAAATCCGGCATCTTGGTTCGGCGGAACCGGCCGCACCCGGCGGCACCCGCACCGCTCGCCCCGGCGGCACCCGAACCGCTAGCGGGTCAGCAGCACCTTCCCGATGTGCCCGCTGGCCTCAAGCACCCGGTGTCCCTCCGCCGCCTCGCTCATCGGCACCCTCCGGTCCACGACCGGCCGCACATGCCCGGCCCCGATCAACGGCCAGACATGCTCGCGCACCGCCGCGACGATCGACGCCTTCTCGGCGGCCGGGCGGCCGCGCAGCGACGTCGCGGTGATGGCGGCGCGCTTGCCGAGGAGCGCCGCGATGTTCAGCTCGCCCTTGATGCCGCCCTGCATGCCGATGATCGCGAGACGCCCGTTCGTGGCGAGGGCCCGCACGTTCCGATCCAGGTACTTGGCGCCCATGTTGTCGAGGATGACGTCCGCGCCCGCGCCGTCCGTGGCCCGCGCGACCTCCTCGACGAAGTCCTGCTCGCGGTAGTTGATCAGCACGTCCGCACCGAGCTCGGCGCAGAAGTCGAGCTTCTCCTTCGTGCCCGCCGTGACGGCGACCTTGGCGCCGACCGCCTTGGCCAGCTGGATCGCCATGGTGCCGATGCCGCTCGAACCGCCGTGCACGAGCAGCGTCTCGCCCGGCCGCAGGTGGGAAATCAGGAAGACGTTGGACCACACCGTCGAGGTCACCTCGGGCAGCCCGGCCGCCGTGACGAGGTCGACGCCCTCGGGAACGGGCAGCAGCTGTCCCACCGGCACCGCGACCTTCTCGGCGTAGCCGCCGCCGGAGAGCAGCGCGCACACCTCGTCGCCGACCGCCCAGCCTGAGACCCCGTCGCCGAGTGCGACGATCCGGCCCGAGCACTCCAGACCGGGGTACGGGGACGCGCCGGGCGGCGGGCTGTAGGAACCCTGGCGCTGCAGCAGATCGGCGCGGTTCACGGCGCTGGCCGCCACCTCGACCAGTACCTCGCCCTCACCGGGCACGGGATCGGGCACTTCGGCCCATACGAGCGCTTCGGGACCACCGGGTTCAGGAATCGTGATCGCATACATGCGGCCGAGGCTACTCGGCCCCGTATGGGGCGCGAGGAACTGCGCGCCAAGCCACGACGGGCCCGCAGGATCCGCACCCCGGCGGGGCCGGACCCCACTCAGTCCGTGGGCAACGGCTTCGTATCCGGAGCGACGACACTCGCCGCCGAAGCCCGCACGATCGTGATCAACCGGTCCGTCAACTGCAGCTTCCCGACGGCCGGATCGTCGTATCCAAGGACCCGGTGTCCCCGTACGACGCTGACGACCAGGTCGTCGGTCTCCCGAACTCCCAGCCCCACCTCGGCCTTTATCACCGGCCGTTCGACGAGATCGAGCCCGCTGCCCTGCTGGATCAGGTCCTCCATGACCATGCCCGCGCTGGGGCTGAGCACGGAGAGGCCGAGCAGTCGGCCCGCCGCGCTGGCGCTGGTGATCACGGCGTCGGCGCCGGACTGCCGCAGCAGCGGCGCGTTCTCCTCCTCGCGCACCGCGGCCACGATCTTCGCCCCGCGGTTCAACTGCCGTGCGGTGAGGGCGACAAGGACCGCCGTGTCGTCGCGCTGGGTCGCGATGATGATCTGGCGGGCCCGCTGCACCTCGGCGCGGAGCAGCACGTCGCTGCGCGTGGCGTCGCCGATGACGCCCGCGAAGCCCTCCGCCGTGGCCGCGTCGACGACCTTCGCGCTGGGGTCGACCACCACGATCTGATCCGGCTTCAGGCCGGTCGCGCAGACGGTCTGGATCGCGGAGCGGCCCTTCGTGCCGAAGCCGACGACGACAGTGTGTTCACGCAAGTTGGACCTCCAGCGGGACAGACGCCATTCCTCGCGCGTGCGTTCCGTGAGTACTTCGAGGGTGGTGCCGACCAGGATGATCAGGAAGAGCACGCGCAGCGGCGTGATCAGGAGGATGTTCGTGAGCCGGGCGCTGTCGCTGTACGGGACGATGTCGCCGTAGCCGGTGGTGGAGAGCGTCACCGTGGCGTAGTACGCGGCGTCGAGGAAGTCGACCTTCTCGTTCGCGTTGTCGTGGTAGCCGCCGCGGTCGATCCAGACGATGCACGTCGTCACGGCGAGCACGAAGAGTGCCATCGCGAGCCGCCGCGTGACCTGCCGCAACGGCTTGACGACCTCCCGCTGGGGGAGCTTGATCCGGTGGGTCGTGTGGTGTTCGTCGGGGTGCCGGGCGATCGCGTCGTGGCCGGGAAGTTTCACGTGAAACACACCCCGGCGTCGGCGGGCATCAGGGCCCACGGCAGATCGAGAATCTCCAACTCCTGTTCCTGGCTCGCCCCGCCGGGCGGGACGACCGCGAGTCCGTCGGCCGCCGCGATGCCGCGCAGCATCGCGGGCCCGTTGAAGTGCAGCGGCACCGCGTACTCGGAGCGCAGCGTGACGGGCACGAGGCGGGTGTCGTGCGGATGACCGTGCACATCGTCGCGTACGGGGGCGGTGTACGCCGCTGGGTTTCCGCGCCCGGAAAGCGTACGCAACAGGGGTTCCGCCAGGGTCAGCAGCCCGGAGACGGCCGCCAGCGGATTGCCGGGCAGCCCGACGAGGTGCTGGTCGGGCCGGATGCGGGCCAGCAGCATGGGGTGCCCGGGGCGCACGGCGACGCCGTCCACCAGCAGCTCGGCGCCGATGCGGCGCAGGGTGGGGTGGACGTGGTCGACCGGCCCCGACGCGGTACCGCCGGTCGTGACGATCAGATCGGCGCCGGACCCCGTGATCGCCTCGTGCAGCGCCTCGGCGTCGTCGCCCAGGCGCCTGACCCCGGTGACCTCGGCGCCGAGCGCGCGCAGCCACGGCGGCAGCATCGGGCCGAGCGCGTCCCGGATGAGGCCCTCGCGGGGGAGTCCCTCGGTCAGCAACTCGTCGCCCAGGATGAGCACTTCGGCCCGGGGGCGGCGGACCGCGGGCAGCATGTCGTACCCGGCGGCCGCGGCCAGGCCAAGCACGGCGGGCGTCACCAGGGCGCCCGGCGGCAGGAGTTGATCGCCGGAGCGGCACTCCTGGCCGCGCGGCCGGATGTCCTGACCGGGCACGACCTCGCGCCCCGCGTGCAGCCTGCCCTTGTCGTCGATGCGGCCGTGCTCGCTGCGCAGCACCGCCGTGGCGTCCTGCGGAATGCGGGCACCGGTCGCGATGCGCACCGCCTCCCCGTCGGTGAGCGGCTCCGGCCGCCCGTGCCCGGCGAGAATCCCCTCGGCCCGTACGTCCCAGGGGCCGGGCCCCGCGACGACCCAGCCGTCCATCGCGGAGGTGTCGAAGGAGGGCAGGTCGGTCAGCGCGGTGAGCGAAGCGGCCAGAGTCAGCCCGAGCGCCTCGCCGAGGGCGACCGGGGTGGGGTCGGTCCCGGGACGGGGGGCTCGCGCGGCACGGCCGCGGGCGACGGGCCAGGGGGTGGTGTCGCGGTGCTCGCGCTTGTCCTGATCGGTACCGGTGCCGGTCGGCTGTTCGCTCCGGGGGGTGGGGGCGGGCTGCGCGGCGGCGCCGAGCGGGGGTGTCGCGCGATGGGGTGACGCGTCGGGGCCCTCCCGATGGTCGTTCACCAGAGCGAGGGCCTCGTCGAGCTCGGCGTCGGGCACGGGCCGCCCGGTCATCCGGCGTCCGGTTCGGGGGCGGGCGCAGCCCCGGTGGTAGCGCCGGAACCAGCCTCGGTCGAGGCCTCGGGAGCAGCCTCGACCGGAGCACCGGAACCACTGGAGCCACCGGCACCGGCCTCCGTGGAGGCGCCGGTATCAGCCTGCGCGGAAGCGCCCCGCTTCGCGTCCTGCTGGTCCTCGTCCGCCCAGCGGAGCGCGAGCGCCGTCGCCTTGCGGGCCGCCTCTGCCACGGCTTCGGCGCCACCGGCCGCCCGCCCCTGCGCGGCGGCCTGCGCCGCCGCGTATCCCACGAGGAAGGTGGTCAGCGGCGCCGCCGGCCTGGCCACGCCGTGCGCGGCGTCGCGGGCGAGGTCGAGCAGGGTGCCGGTATCGACGTCGAGTTCGATGCCCAGCTCGTCCTTGACTGCGGAAATCCATTCATCCAACACGTGCCCATGCTCCCTGATGCGCGCCCGAGCGGCGGCGATGTCGTCCCAGGTGTCGCAGTCGAAGGCCGCGACGGGGTCGGCGACCCGGGTGAGCGTGAGCCGCGCGGTGAGCAGCCGCAGCGGAAGCCCGGTGAGCCCGCCGCCGTTCCCCTGCGCGAGTACCGCGCCCTCGCGCCGCAGCGACGCGCTCCGGTAGGCCGCGACGAGCGGCTGGTCCCGGCCGTCGGGGTCGGTGAGGACCGCCCCGTCCGCGCCGCTCCCACGCAGGGCGGCGAGGAGGCGGCGTACGGTCCGCTCCGCCAGGAACGGCAGGTCGGCGGAGACCACCACCACCCGCTCCGCCGTGGTCAGGCGCAGCCCGGCGTCGAGCGCGGCGAGCGGCCCGCCGCCCGGCGGCTCCTCGCGCGCCCACACCACGGGGCGCGCGGTGGGCCGGGGCGCGGCCACGACGACGGTGGTCCCCGCGCCGGAACAGGCCGCAAGGACCCGGTCGATCAACGCACGGCCGCCGACGCGCACCCCGGGCTTGTCCGCACCGCCGAGCCGCGCGGCACCGCCCCCGGCGAGCACGACGGCGTCGAACGGCGGCACTGCGGCGTCGTACGACGGCACGGCGGTGTCGTCCGGATGCGCCGTGTCGTCGTACGGAGGCGCGGTGGTGTCGTCCGAGCCGCCCTTGTTCGCGGTCATCCCCCGAGTATGGGCATACGGAGGATCATTGCCACCCCCGCGAAGGGCCCTTCGGGCAAGGGACTTCTGTCACTCCGGTGTCGCCCCGGGGAGGGCGGCGCGGGCCCGTCACACGGAGCGCAGCAGCACCGCAGGCTGTTCGACGCAGTCCGCCACGTACCGCAGGAAGCCGCCCGCCGTGCCGCCGTCGCACACCCGGTGGTCGAACGTCAGCGACAGCTGGACCACGTGCCGCACCGCCAACTCCCCTTGGTGCACCCAGGGCTTGGGCACGATGCGGCCCACGCCGAGCATGGCCGCCTCGGGGTGGTTGATGATCGGCGTGGATCCGTCGACCCCGAACACGCCGTAGTTGTTCAGCGTGAAGGTCCCTCCGGTGAGGTCACCGGGGGTGAGCGTGCCGGCCCGCGCCTCCTCCGTCAGCCGTATCAGCTCTCCGTTGATGGACTCGGTGGTCCGCGTCTGGGAGTGGCGTACGACGGGGACGACCAGGCCTCGGTCGGTCTGCGCGGCGAAGCCGAGGTGGATGTCGGCGAGCTGGCGCACCTCGCGCGCTTCCATGTCCACGGTGGAGTTGAGCATCGGATACCGGGACAGCGCGGCCACGGCGATGCGCGCGAACAGCGCGAGCAGGGACACCTTCTGGCCCTCGCGCGGCCCCGTCGCCCCGTTCATCGCGGCGCGGGCGGCGAGCAGTTCGGTCGCGTCGGCGTCGACCCAGCAGGTGGCCTCCGGTATCTCGCGCCTGCTGCGGGACATCTTGTCCGCGACGAGGCCCCTGATGCCGGTCAGCGGGTGCCGGGACGCGAGTCCCGCGCGCGTGGGCTCCTGGCCCGCCTCCACCTGACGGCGCGCCTGGGCCAGGCCCTCGCGGATCAGCTCGTCGTCCTCACGGACCGCCGCCTTGAGCACACGCCTGCGCGCCTCGGTCTCGGGGGCTTCGGCGTACGTGCCGATCGGGGCGGGGCCCGCACCGTGCCCGGCCAGTGTGCCCGCGGCGATGGCGCCTTCCACGTCGGTGCGCGTGATCAGACCGTCCGGTCCTGACCCCGCGAGGACGCGCAGATCCACGCCGTTCTCCCGCGCCAACTTCCGTACGAGGGGGGAGATCACCGCAATCGGGCCCTCGCCGCGCGCGGGGGGCTCCGGCGGCGCGGGCTGTACGGGCTGTGCGGGCTGTACGGGCTCCGCCGGTTGTCCGGGCAGCGTGGGCCGTACCCGCCTGCGGCGGGCCGGTGCCGCCGCCGTGCCGTACCCGACGAGGACGTTCCCCGAGGACTCCTCGGCGGCCGACTGGAGGGCACGCTCGGCGGGCTCCTCAGGGGCTCCGACGGCGACCGTCAACAGCGGGGCCCCGACGGGCAGTTCCGTGCCCTCGTCTCCGAAGCGGGCCGTCACCACGCCCCCGTAGGGACACGGCACCTCGACCATCGCCTTGGCCGTCTCGACCTCGACGACCGGCTGGTCCACCGCGACGACGTCACCGACCTCGACGAGCCAGCGGACGATCTCGGCCTCGGTCAGGCCCTCCCCGAGGTCGGGCAGTTTGAATTCGAGCACCTGGGCCATCAGCTGTCCGCCTCCCACTGAAGCCGCGCGACCGCGTCCAGGATCCGGTCGACGCCCGGCAGATGGTGCTTCTCCAGCATCGGCGGCGGATACGGGATGTCGAAGCCCGCGACCCGCAGCACCGGTGCCTCCAGGTGGTGGAAGCACCGCTCGGTGACCCGCGCGACGATCTCTCCGCCGGGACCGCCGAAGCCGCCCGACTCGTGCACGACGACGGCCCGTCCCGTCCGGCGCACGGAGGCGGCGACCGTCGCGTCGTCGAAGGGCACCAGCGAGCGCAGATCGACCACTTCGAGGTCCCAGCCCTCGGCGCGCGCCGCCTCGGCGGCTTCCAGGCAGACGGGCAGGGAAGGCCCGTACGTGATGAGCGTGGCGCTGCGTCCGGTGCGGCGCACCACCGCGCGGCCTATCGGTTCAACGGTCTCCGGAGCGTCCGGGTTCCAGCCCGCCTTGGACCAGTAGAGGCGCTTCGGTTCGAGGAAGACGACGGGGTCGTCGGAGGCGATGGAGGCGCGCAGCAGGCCGTACGCGTCGGCGACCGTCGCGGGCGTGACGACATGGAGGCCCGGGGTCGCCATGTAGTACGCCTCGGAGGAGTCGCTGTGGTGCTCGACGCCGCCGATCCCGCCGCCGTAGGGCACGCGCACGGTGATGGGCAGGGGCATCGCGCCCCGCGTGCGGTTGCGCATCCGCGCCACGTGCGAGATCAGCTGCTCGAAGGCGGGGTAGGCGAAGGCGTCGAACTGCATCTCGACGACGGGCCGCAGGCCGTACATCGCCATGCCGACCGCCGTCCCCAGGATGCCCGCCTCGGCCAGCGGGGTGTCCGTACAGCGGTCCTCGCCGAACTCCTTGGTGAGCCCGTCGGTGACCCGGAAGACCCCGCCGAGCGCGCCGACGTCCTCCCCGAGCACGTGCACGGAGGGGTCGTCGGCCATGGAGTCGCGCAGCGCGCGCCCGAGCGCCTGCGCCATGGTGGCCGGTTTGGTGGCCGGCTTTGCCGCGACCGTGGTCATCGTGCGTCCTCCTCCGCCTCTTCCGAGGCCACTTCGAGCTCGGCCCGCAACTGCGCCGCCTGCTCACGCAGTTGGGAGGTCTGCTCGGCGTACACGTGCGTGAAGAGGTCCATGGGGTCGAGCAGCGGGTCCTGGTTCATGCGCTCGCGCAGATCGGCCGCCATGGCCTCCGCGGCGTCGTCCGCCTGCCGTTTCACGTCGTCGTCCAGGAGTCCGCGCTCCGTCAACTCCCGCTCCAGGAGCAGGATCGGGTCGTGGTCGCGCCACGCCTCCACCTCGGTGTCGTGGCGGTAGCGGGTGGCGTCGTCGGCGTTCGTGTGGGCTTCCATGCGGTACGTGACCGCCTCGACGAGGGTCGGGCCGCCGCCCGCGCGTGCGCGGGACACCGCCTCGCTCAGCACCTCGTGCATCGCGACCGCGTCGTTGCCGTCGACCAGTCGGCCCGGCATGCCGTACCCCACGGCCTTGTGGGCCAGCGAAGGGGCGGCGGTCTGCTTGGCGAGCGGCACGGAGATCGCGAAGCCGTTGTTCTGCACGAGGAAGACCACGGGCGCCTGCCACACGGCCGCGAAGTTCAGCGCCTCGTGGAAGTCGCCCTCGCTGGTGCCGCCGTCGCCGACCATGGCGAGCGCGACCACGTCGTCGCCCTTGAGCCGGGCGGCGTGCGCGAGGCCCACGGCGTGCGGGAGTTGGGTCGCGAGCGGGGTGCACAGGGGGGCCGTGCGGTACTCGCGCGGGTCGTACCCGGTGTGCCAGTCGCCGCGCAGCAGCGTCAGCGCGCTGACCGGGTCGAGGCCGCGGGCGACGGCAGCGAGCGTGTCCCGGTAGCTGGGAAAGAGCCAGTCCCGCTCCTGGAGGGCGAACGCGGCGGCGATCTCGCAGGCTTCCTGCCCGGTGCTCGACGGATAGACCGCGAGCCTGCCCTGCTTCGTCAGGGCCGTCGCCTGCGTGTTGTAGCGGCGGCCGCGCACCAGCTCCGCGTACAGACGGCGCAGCAGCTCCGGATCGGCCTTCTCCGCGGCCTCGGTGCCAAGGACGCGATACGGCTCCGCGTCCGGCAGCAGCGGCGCGGGATCCGTCCTCGGCTGCCAAGCGGGGGGCGGGGTGGGCCGGTAGGCGCCCCGCTGCTCCATGACCGTCATGACGGCACCTCCTGGGGGAAGCGGTCTCCTCGTGGGAGCGGCAAACGAGGCACGGCGATGTGATGCGCCTCACCTACCGATTGTTCGGTCGTCGGCACATTTTGGCTACAGGCACCTCCAGGCTGTGGACAAACGGTTCTGCACAGCCTGGTATGGATGCAGTACGTCCATGGTAAGGAGGCGGGGGGACATGGCACCTGAACGAATGGCCGACCAGCAGGACGGCGGCCGCCCGGAGCCCCGGCCACTGGACGCCATCGACCGCGACATCCTCCAGATCCTGCACACGGACGGTCGCGCGTCGATACGCTCCGTTTCCGAACGCGTCCATGTGTCACGGGCCAACGCGTACGCGCGCATCAACCGCCTCATCGACGACGGCGTCATCCGGGGTTTCGGGGCGCGGATCAACCACGAGCGCGCAGGCCAAGGCGCGTCCGCGTACATCACGCTCAAGATCGTTCAGAACACCTGGCGTACGGTGCGCGAGCATCTGCGCGCACTTCCCGGTGCGTCCCACATCGCGCTGGTCAGCGGCGACTTCGACGTACTGCTCCTGGTGCACACGCCGGACAACCGCGCGCTGCGCGAACTGGTGCTGACCCGGCTGCAGTCCATCCCCGAAGTACTCAGCACGCGTACGTTGCTGGTCTTCGAGGAGGACGACCTGGATCCGGATCCCTGATCCCGCCCGGGCCGCGCGGGCGGCGCGGGCGGCGCGGGCGGCGCGCTCAGCGCTCGGTGCGCAGCCCCGCGAAGGCCAACTGCACGACCGCGTCGGCGATCTGCTCGCCGTTGGCGGCGCCGCGGCTCTCCGGGCGGTACCACTCCACGATGGAGTTGATCATCCCGAAGAGCAGCCGGGTGGCCAGGCGCAGATCGGCGTCGGAGCGCAGATCGCCGTCCGCGACCGCCTCCTTGAGCAGATCGGCCACCTGCTGGTCGAACTCCCTGCGCCGCTCCATGGCCCACCGCTCGGTGTCCGTGTTGCCGCGCACACGCAGCAGCAGCGTCACATAGGGCAGTTCGGCGACCAGGACTTCCACGGTGCGGCGCGTGACGTACTCCAGGCGCTCGACCGCGGTGCCCACGCGCGCGTGCTCCTCGGCGAGGATCCCGAAGAGGCCGTCGAGGGCCCGGCTCACCGCGCGGCGCAGCAGCTCCTCCTTGCCCGCCACGTGGTGGTAGATCGAGGACTTGGAGATGCCGGCCGCCTTGGAGAGGTGCTCCATGGACGTGCCGTCGTAGCCACGCTCGTTGAAGACCCGGACGGCCACGCTCAGGAGCGTCTCCGGGGTGTAGGTGTCCCGGCGGGCGGTGGTCATGAGTATTCCTCTCGCACGGCCTGGCGCCGCAGTGCCTGGGACGGCCCGTAGCGCCCGGTGGGGTACTCCTCGCTCAGCTGGTCGAGCGCCTCTGCCACCCGGTACGCGGTGAGCGCGCGGCCCCATGCGACGGGTCCCTGCGGGTAGTTGACGCCGAGCCGCATCGCGGTGTCGATGTCGTCCGCCGCCGCGACCCCGCGGCCCACGGCGTCGAGGGCGAAGTCGACGAGCATCCACACCGTGCGGGCCACGATCATCCCCGGGGCGTGGCCGATGACGCTGACCTTCTTGCCGAGCGCCTGGAAGAGGCCGACCGCCTCCTGGAGCGCCTGCTCGCTCACCCTGCCCGAGGGGGAGAGGGCGATCCGGGTCGCCGCCCGGTAGTCGAGGGCGAGGTCGAAGTGGATCGTGGGCTCCGCGGCCGCGTCGGGGGCCGAACCGTCCGCAAGGGCGAGCCGTACTCCGCTGGGCAGCTCGATGAAGCCCGGGTAGCTGGGGACGCCCTTGCCGCGTCCGACCCGGATGCCCGCCCCTTCCATGAGGCCGGTCAGGGCGTCCGCGGGGAAGAGGTCACCGTGCACGGCGACGGCCTCCGGGGCCTTCGCGGGCGCCGCGGTGTGCGGTTCCGCGCGCGGGGCGTCCTCCCCGTACGCGAACCAGCCCTGCCCCGACTTGCGCCCGAGACGGCGCGACTCGACGAGGCGGCGCTGGGCGAGCGACGGCGTGAACTTGGGGTCCTGGAAGAACGACTCCCACACGGAGCGCGTGACGGCCTCGTTGACGTCCTGGCCGATGAGGTCGGTCAGTTCGAAGGGGCCCATCTTGAAGCCGCCGCACTCGCGCAGGACGGCGTCGATGGTGGCGGGGTCCGCGACCCGCTCCTCGTACGCGCGCAGTGCCTCGGCGTAGAAGGGCCTGGCGATGCGGTTGACGATGAAGCCGGGGGTGTCCGCGCAGCGCACCGGCGTCTTGCCCCAGCCCTTCGCCGTCTCGTACGCGCGCGTGGCCGCCGTCTCGTCCGTCGCGAAGCCGCTGACGACCTCGACGAGGGGGAGCAGCGGCGCCGGGTTGAAGAAGTGCAGGCCGACGAAGCGGCCGGGGTTCCTGAGCGCGCCCGCGATGGCGGTCACGGAGAGGGAGGAGGTGTTGGTCGCCAGCAGACAGTCCTCGGCGACGATGTCCTCGAGGTCCTGGAACAGCCGCTGTTTGACGTCCAGTTGCTCCAGGACGGCCTCGACGACGAGTCCGCAGTCGGCGAGCTCCTCAAGGCTCTCGGCGGGGGCGAGCCTGGCGCCCGCCGCCGCGCGGTCGTCGGCGGTGAGCCTGCCCTTCTCGACCAGCCGGTCCAGGCGGGCCCCGATCGCGTCGGCCGCCGCCCTCGCACGGTCGGGCGCCGCGTCGTAGAGCCGCACGGGGTGGCCCGCAACCAGGGCGACCTGGGCGATGCCCTGTCCCATGGTGCCGGTTCCGACCACGGCAACGGCGCTGCTGAGCTCGAGTGCTGTCATGCTCGCGATCCTCCCGTACGGCCCGTCGGCCGCAGGGTTCGGGGGTGTCCGTGGAGAAGTTGTCCACAGGTTCCGCAGACCCTCTTGTCCCGACCGATCGTTCGGTTACTCTAGCTCTGTCAGCCAGTCCCTGCCCACTGTTCCTGCCCAGCTCATCAGCTCGACGATGAGCTGACCGACGAGGAGTTGGTCCTGTCATGGCCGCCGAACTCACCGCGCACCAGCTGATCGCCAAGCACCGGCCCACCCTCGACCAGGCGCTGGAGACCATCCGCACGCGCGCGTACTGGTCGCCCCACCCCGAACACCCCAAGGCGTACGGCGAGGACGGCAGCCTGAGCCTGCCCGAGGGCAAGGCCGCCTTCGACGCCCTCCTGGGTACCCGCCTCGACCTCGACCAGCCCGGCACGGACGACTGGGTGGGCGGCGAAGTGTCGCCGTTCGGCCCGGAGTTGGGGATCACCTACCCCCACCCGGACATCGACACCCTGCTCCCCGCGATGCGGGCCGGCATGCGCGCCTGGCGCGACGCGGGCGCGGAAGTGCGCGCGATGGTCAGCCTGGAGATCCTGTCGCGGATCAGCGCCCGCACGCACGAGTTCGCGCACGCGGTCATGCACACCAGCGGCCAGGCCTTCATGATGGCGTTCCAGGCGGGCGGCCCGCACGCCCAGGACCGCGGCCTCGAAGCCATCGCGTACGCGTACGTCGAGCAGGCCCGCACCCCCGACGCCGCCGAGTGGACCAAACCCCAGGGCAAGCGTGACCCCCTCGCGCTCAACAAGCGGTTCACGCCCGTGGCGCGCGGCATCTCGCTCCTGATCGGCTGCAACACCTTCCCGACGTGGAACGGCTACCCGGGCCTTTTCGCCTCGCTCGCCACCGGCAACCCCGTCCTGGTCAAGCCCCACCCGCGCGCGGTGCTGCCCCTGGCACTCACCGTGCAGGTCGCCCGCCAGGCCCTCGCCGACGCGGGCTTCGACCCGAACCTCGTCTGCCTGGCCGCCGAGCGGCCCGGTGAGGGCATCGCCAAGACCCTCGCCGTGCGCCCCGAGATCAAGCTGATCGACTACACCGGCTCCACGGCCTTCGGCGACTGGCTGGAGACCAACGCCCGCCAGGCGCAGGTCTACACGGAAAAGGCCGGGGTCAACACGGTCGTCGTCGAGTCGACGGACAACTACAAGGGGATGCTGTCGAACCTGGCCTTCTCCCTGTCGCTGTACAGCGGCCAGATGTGCACCACCCCGCAGAACCTCCTGATCCCCCGCGACGGCATCACCACGGACGCGGGCCCCAAGTCGTACGACGACGTGGTCTCCGACCTCGCGGCCTCGGTGAGCGGTCTGCTCGGCGACGACGCCCGGGCGAACGGCATCCTCGGCGCGCTGGTCAACCCGGACGTGAAGACCCGCCTGGAAGCGGCCGCCGGACTCGGTGAAGTCGCCCTCGCCTCACGGGAGATCGCCAACCCCGAGTTCCCGGACGCGGTGGTCCGCACCCCGGTGATCGTCAAGCTGGACGGCGCGAAGCCGGACGCCGAGGCGGCCTATCTGAGCGAGTGCTTCGGACCGGTCTCCTTCGCGGTCGCCGTCGACTCGGCGGCGGACGCCGTGGAGCTGCTGCGCCGCACGGTGCGGGACAAGGGCGCAATGACCGTAGGGGCGTACACGACATCGCAGGAAGTCTCCGCTGCCGTGGAGGAGACCTGCCTCGAGGAGTGCGCCCAGCTGTCCCTGAACCTCACGGGCGGCGTCTATGTGAACCAGACCGCGGCGTTCTCGGACTTCCACGGCTCGGGCGGCAACCCCGCGGCGAACGCGGCGCTCTGCGACGGCGCGTTCGTGGCCAACCGCTTCCGTGTGGTGGAGATCCGCAAGGACGCCTGACGCGCGGCGGGTTCAGGCCTCCGGACCCGGGGGCCTGCCCGCCGACCAGTGGAAGAGCGTCATGCCGACGCTCGTCGCCAGGTTGTAGCTGGAGACCTGCGGACGCATCGGCAGGGACACCAAGTGATCGGCGCGGTCCCGCAGTTCGGCCGAGAGGCCGCTGCGCTCGGAGCCGAAGGCGAGGACGGCGTCGTCCGGGAGCTTCAGCCCCCGGATGTCCTCGCCCTCCGCGTCGAGCGCGAACACGGGGCCTTGGGGCAGCTCGGCCAGGTCCACACGCTCCACGGCCGTCGCGAAGTGCAGACCGGCCCCACCGCGTACGACGGTGGGGTGCCAGGGGTCGAGCGTGCCGGTCGTGACGACCCCGGTCGCCCCGAACCCCGCGGCGAGCCGGATCACCGCACCGGCGTTCCCCAGATTGCGGGGATCGTCGAGCACGACGACCGGCGCGGTCCTCGGCGTACGCGCGAGCGCCGCGAGGTTGGCGGCGCGCGAGGGACGTACGGCGAGAGCGGCGACCGCCGTCGGGTGCAGACGCGGCACGAGGGCGCGCAACCGCTCGTCGGGGACCTGCACGAGCAGTGCGTCGAGCGCGTCCCGCACGTCCGGGGCGAGGTCGTCGGCGAGGGCGAGCACGGCGGACCGGTCGCTGGTCAGCGCCACGGGCACCCGCGCCGCGAAGCGCAGCGCGTGCTTGATCGCATGAAAGCCGTCGAGCAGCACGGAGGCCTCGGCGAGCCCGCGCCAGACGCGCACGGCGTCGTCGGGATCCGCCGCTTCCGTCCTGTTCATGGAGTGAAGCCTACGCGCGCGTGCTCGGTGGGCTCCTTGTCCCGCTCCTCGTCCAGGGCACGCTGCTCCGGCACGGCGCCCCCGCGGGCAAGCCGGTCGAGCGGCACCCGCGCCAGCAGCCCGGCACGCGCGCGTGCCGCCCATCAGCCCATGCGGCGCAGGAACGACGTCGGCAGGAACACCGCGTCGGCCGTGATCATCGCGAGCGAGAAGAACGGCAGACCGAGGACGACCGCGATCACGGCGTGCTCGAACATCATGGCCGCGAGCAGCACGTTTTTGACGCGGCGGTTGACGAGCGTGAAGGGGAAGGCCACCTGCACGGCGACCGTCCCATAGGTCACCAGCATCAGCATGGTGCCGTTGGAGGACAGCACTTCGGAGAGCGCGGGCCACGGGGAGAAGTAGTCGAGGTTCAGCGGGTAGTAGACGGCCGTGCCGTCCTGCCAGCGACTCCCCTGGATCTTGTACCAGCCGGCGGTCGCGTAGATCAGGCACGCCTCGACCATGATCACGAGCAGGGCCGCGTTGTGGGCGAGATGGGCGACGACGTCGAAGAGCTTGCGCAGCTGCCCCTGGGGCGAGCGCCGTCCGACGGCCCACCACAGGCCGTGCACCAGCAACAGTGCCCAGAAGAACAGCAGCCAGCCGCCGGCCTCCCCGATGAACGTCACGGCGGACAGGCCGAGCGCGAGGACCCACCACAGGACGGGCCCCACCCGGTCGACCGGCACAAGGGGGCCACGGCCGTCGACGCCTGCCGCCCCGTCGGCACCCGCCATCCCGTCGGCATGCTCCCCACCCGCCACGCGCGCGCGTGCCGCACGCCGCGCGTCCAGGGACCAGACCTGACCGCATCGGGTGAACACCAAGTAGGTCGCCATCAGATGGATGACGTTGTCGCCGCCGTCGCCGATGAAGATGCTGCGGTTCTGCAGCGAAAGGACGCCGATCATGAAGAGCACGGACATCGCGCGCGTGCGCCAGCCGAGCAGCAGCAGGGCACTGCTCACCATGGCCAGCAGATAGACGGCCTCGAACCAGAGCCGCCCGTCCGACCACATCAGCGCCGTGAAGGCGCCGTTGCTCGCGATGAGCTGCTGGGCCATGTCCCAGTTCCAGGGACCGTCCGGGCCGTACAGCTCATGACGATGGGGGAGTTCACGCAGCAGGAAGAGAAGCCAGGTCGCGGAGAAGCCGATGCGGATCACCGCGGTCTGGTACGGACCGAGGGCGAATCCGGTGACCTTGGTGAGCCCGCGCGCCAGCGGGCGTTCGAAGCGGCTCATCGGTCACTCCCCTTCGCGACCGGGTCCGAGCCGGTGTCGTTCCCGACTCCGGCGCCGTCCCCGAGAGGCATGTCCTCGGACGTCACCGTCCACCAGGGAAGCACCCGGTACACCGGCTTGGTGGCCACCGTCTCCTCGCTCCACTTCGGCGGCCGTACGTTCGTGGTCTTGGAACGCACCTGCACGCGCGCGATGCGGTCGCCCTTCCCGCCGGGATCCTCCCGGTCGAGCCGCATCAGCGCGAGGCGGCGGACGTAGCGGTCGGAGAGCTGGCCCCGCAGCCCGACGGGACGATTCTGCGCGTCGTGCGATCCCACATAGAAGTCCCAGGCGCGGCGCAGCTCGTTCTGCTGCGTGTGGCTGGGGAGCAGGCTGCCGTCGATGGCGGCGCCGTCACGCGCCGACAGGTCGTACCACTCGGTGGTCCGCACCCCCCCGCCCGCCGTACGCAGCTCGGCACGGGCCTGCACCGCGACGTTCTGCTGCAGCGGATTGGGTGCGAAGAGCTTCCAGTTCTGCTCGAACTCGGGGTAGATCCAGTCGTCGACCACGTCGCCGTGCTGCTTGGTCACGGTGTTCGACGGGGCGACGTGGAGGAAGAGCATCCCTATGTGGACGCAGGCGGCCACGGCGATCAGGGCCAGCGCGATCGCGGCGGCGATCTGATGGCCGAGCGAGAGACCGGCGATGCCTGCGCGGGGTTCGGGGGTGGGGGTGGGGGTGGTGGAGGGCTGCGGGGGGATGTCGGCGGGGCCCGCCGTCTCAGGCACCTCACCCGCCTCGGCACCCTCATCCGCCCCACCCGGCGGCCCGGCGCGCTCGTCCGGTTCTGAGGACCCGGCGGGCTCGTCGGGGCCGGGGGGCTTGCCGGGGCCGACAGGCCTGCGGGGGCCGGCGGACTTGCCAGGGCCGGCGGGCTTGCCGCCGGAACCCTTGTCGTACCCGTCCATTCCGCCCCGATCCCCGTTGCCGCACCGAACCCTGCCGCCGGAACGGTACTCAGGCCTGCCCGCCGCGCACAGCGTCCGCGAAGTTATCCACAGGGTTGACACCTTAAGGCGGCGAGCCCCACCATTGAATTCAACGAACCGAACGATCGGTCGGGCGGTTCGCTCAGGTCGAGGGGGACCGAGATGGCGACAGCAGCCGCACACCAGGCGGCGGGGACGGAGCCGGACGAGGCCCGTTCCCCGGCCGCGCGCACGGCGGAGCAGGAAGCCGCCGGGCACCAGGCCGCCTTCGACGCGGCGGTCGCCGCCGACGAGCGCATCGAACCGCGCGACTGGATGCCGGACGCCTATCGCGCGTCGCTGGTCAGGCAGATCGCGCAGCATGCCCACTCCGAGATCATCGGCATGCAGCCGGAGGCCAACTGGATCACCCGCGCCCCTTCCCTGCGGCGCAAGGCGATCCTCATGGCCAAGGTGCAGGACGAAGCGGGACACGGCCTGTATCTGTACAGCGCCGCCGAGACGCTCGGCACCAGCCGCGACGAGCTGCTCGACAAGCTGCACTCGGGCCGCCAGAAGTACTCGTCGATCTTCAACTACCCCACGCTGACCTGGGCGGACGTGGGCGCGATCGGCTGGCTCGTGGACGGCGCTGCGATCACCAACCAGGTCCCCCTGTGCCGCTGCTCCTACGGTCCGTACGCCCGCGCGATGGTCCGCGTCTGCAAGGAGGAGTCCTTCCACCAGCGCCAGGGGTACGAATCGCTGCTCGCCCTCAGCCGCGGCACCCAGGCCCAGCACGACATGGCGCAGGACGCCGTGGACCGCTGGTGGTGGCCCTCCCTGATGATGTTCGGCCCGCCC
This sequence comes from Streptomyces sp. NPDC059002, assembly GCF_042740435.1. Classification (NCBI taxonomy): domain Bacteria; kingdom Bacillati; phylum Actinomycetota; class Actinomycetes; order Kitasatosporales; family Streptomycetaceae; genus Streptomyces; species Streptomyces sp. NPDC059002. Next base: position 38,004 of record NZ_JBHYJI010000046.1, read on the forward strand.
GACGGCGAGTCCTCGCACTCCGAGCAGTCGATGACGTGGAAGATCAAGCGCCACTCGAACGATGAACTGCGCCAGCGCTTCGTGGACATCTGCGTCCCCCAGGCCGAATCGCTCGGACTCACCCTCCCCGACCCGGACCTGGTGTGGAACGAGTCCCGCGGGCACTACGACTTCGGTGCGATCGACTGGACGGAATTCTGGGACGTCCTCAAGGGGAACGGCCCCTGCAACGAACAGCGCATCACCCAGCGCAAGCGCGCCCACGACGAGGGCGCCTGGGTCAGGGACGCCGCGGCCGCCCATGCCGCGAAGCACGGAGAGGCGACGGCATGAGCAGCTCGACCGACTGGCCCCTGTGGGAGGTGTTCGTGCGATCCCGCCGCGGACTCTCGCACACCCACGCGGGCAGCCTGCACGCCCCGGACGCGGAGATGGCCCTGCGCAACGCCCGCGATCTGTACACCCGCAGGAGCGAAGGCGTCTCCATCTGGGTCGTGCCGTCCACCCAGATCACCGCCTCGTCGCCGGACGAGAAGGACTCCTTCTTCGAACCCGCGGGCGACAAGCCGTACCGCCACCCGACGTTCTACGACATCCCGGAGGGGGTGAAGCACCTGTGACCGCCGCCCCCGACGCCGCCGCGCCCGCCACCACGGCCTCGGCCCTCCCCGCCCTGGCCCTCGGCGACGACGCACTGGTGCTCTCGCACCGCCTGGGGGAGTGGGCGGGACACGCCCCCGTCCTCGAAGAGGAAGTCGCCCTGGCGAACATCGCGCTCGATCTGCTCGGCCAGGCCCGCGTCCTGCTCTCCCTGGTGGGCGACGAGGACGAGCTGGCCTATCTCCGCGAGGAGCGCGCCTTCCGCAACCTCCAGCTGGTCGAGCAGCCGAACGGCGACTTCGCGCACACCATCGCCCGCCAGCTCTACTTCTCCACCTACCAAGCCCTGTTGTACGCCCAGTTGGCGACCGGTGACGGCGAGCTCGCCCCCCTGGCCGCGAAGGCCGTCAAGGAGGTCGCCTACCACCAGGACCACGCCGAGCAGTGGACCCTGCGGCTCGGCGACGGCACACCCGAGAGCCACCAGCGGATGCAGCGCGGACTCGACGCGCTGTGGCGCTTCACCGGAGAGCTGTTCCAGCCGGTGGCGGGTCTCGACCTCGACTGGCAGGACATGCGGGCGAGTTGGACGTCCTCGGTGACGGCCGTCATCGAGCGGGCAACGCTGACCGTGCCCTCGGGACCGCAGTCCGGCGCATGGACGGCGGGCGCCGGACGCCAGGGCCTGCACACGGAACCGTTCGGGCGGATGCTCGCCGAGATGCAGCATCTGCACCGCAGCCACCCGGGGGCGTCATGGTGACGACCGCGCTCACCGCGCTCGAAGCGGAGCTTCTGACCCTCGCGGGTTCGGTGCCGGACCCGGAGCTGCCCGTACTGACCCTGGCCGAGCTCGGCGTGGTGCGCGGCGTGCACGTCCGCTCCTCCGGCGAGGTCGACGTCGAGCTGACCCCCACGTACACCGGCTGCCCGGCCATCGAGACCATGTCCGCCGACATAGAGCAGGTCCTGCACGACCGCGGCATGGCCGAGGTCTCGGTGCGCACGGTGCTCTCCCCCGCGTGGTCGACGGACGACATCAGCGCCGAAGGCCGCCGCAAGCTGGCCGAGTTCGGCATCGCGCCACCGCGCTCCCACCCGGTGGACGGGCCGATACCGCTGAGCCTCGCCATCCGCTGCCCGCACTGCGGATCGACCGACACGGAACTGCTCAGCCGGTTCTCCTCCACGGCCTGCAAGGCGCTGCGCCGCTGCGCGTCCTGCCGTGAACCCTTCGACCACTTCAAGGAGTTGTGATGGCCCGTTTTCATCCGCTCCGGGTGGCGGAGATCGACCGGCTCACCGACGACTCCGTGACGCTGACCTTCGACGTGCCGCCCGCGCTGCGCGAGGAGTACGTCTTCACACCGGGCCAGCACCTCGCCGTCCGCCGCTTCGTCGACGGCACCGAGATCCGGCGTACGTACTCGATCTGCTCCCCCGCGCCCCATCCCGGGGCCCCGGGAGAGCCGCGGACCCTGCGCGTCGGCGTGCGTCTCGTCGAGGGCGGCGCCTTCTCCACGTACGCCTTCAAGGAAGTCGCCGTCGGCGATGAGCTGGAGGTGATGACCCCGGCGGGGCGCTTCACCCTGGACCCCGCGCCGGGACGTTATGCGGCGGTGGTCGGCGGCAGCGGCATCACACCCGTGCTCTCCATCGTCACGACGCTCCTGGAACGCGAGCCGCAGGCGCACTTCGTCCTCATACGCAGCGACCGCACCGCCGCATCGACGATGTTCCTGGAGGAGGTCGCCGACCTCAAGGACCGTTGGCCCGACCGGTTCCAGCTGGTGACCGTGCTCTCCCGCGAGGAGCAGCAGGCGGGCCTCGACTCCGGGCGGCTCGACGAGGAGCGGCTCGCCCGGCTGCTGCCCGCGTTGTTGCCGGTGGCGGAGATCGAGGCGTGGTTCCTGTGCGGTCCTTTCGGTCTGGTGCAGGGCGCGGAGCGGACGTTGCGCGGTCTCGACGTACCGCGTCGGCGCATCCACCAGGAGATCTTCCACGTGGACGACGGCGTCCCCGCCGCCCCCGCCGTACCGGCGCCCGCGCACAGCACGGTGACCGCGACCCTCGACGGCCGCTCCGGCACCTGGCCCGTCCTCGACGGCGAGACCCTCCTGGAGACGGTCCTGCGCAACCGCGCGGACGCGCCCTACGCCTGCAAGGGCGGGGTGTGCGGGACCTGCCGTGCCTTCCGTGTCTCAGGAGAGGTGCGGATGGACCGCAATTTCGCCCTGGAGCCGGAGGAGACGGACGCCGGGTACGTCCTGGCGTGCCAGTCCCATCCGGCCACGGACACGGTGGAGTTGGACTTCGACCGGTGAGTTGAGGGCCGGGTCTGCCCGGGTGGGGCCGCCTGCCCCCGGACGGCCCGCCTGCCCGGATGCGTCCGCCCGGTCCAGATGGGCACCCCGCTCGCCCCTGACTGTTCCCTTCCTCTAGAACCTGTTCTATCTTGACGGATCGTCAGATATGAAGTGGCGGGAGATGGCGACGGATACGTGACGGCGGATACGTCGGTCGGCCGGGGCGTGGGAGGACAGGCAGTGGACTTCACCTTCACCGAGGAACAGCAGGCCGTGGTCGAGGCGGCGAAGGCGCTCTTTGCCGATGTCGTGCCGGACGGGGTGCCGAGCCCGGCCCTCACACCCGGTGCGGTCGCCGAGGACTTCGACCGCGCCCTGTGGTCACGGCTTGCCGACGCCGACCTGTTGGGGGTGCTCGTCGACTCCGGGTACGGGGGCGTGGGCCTCGACGTCATCGCCCTGTGCCTGGTGCTCCGTGAGTCCGCGAAGGTGCTCGCGCGGGTCCCGCTCCTGGAGAGCAGCGCCGCTGCGGCCGCCGTACAGGCCCATGGCGGGGACGAGTTGAGGCGCCGGATCCTCCCCGCGGCCGCCCGCGGGGAGCTCGTCCTGACGGTCGCGGCGAACGGCCGCACCGGCCACGACCCGGCCGAACTCGCCGTCACCGCACAGCGCGACGGCGACAGCTGGGTCCTCGACGGGCTCCAGACGGGCGTGCCCTGGGCGCACCACGCCGACCTGGTGGTCGTGCCCGCCCATACCCCCGAGGGGCGGACCGTCCTCGCGCTCGTCCCCCGCGACCGGCCGGGCATCGCGCTCGCCGAGCAGATCTCCACCAGCGGCGAACGCCTCGGTGAGCTGGGACTTGAGGCCGTACGCGTCGCCGCGTCGGACGTCATCGAGGCCGACGGGGCCTGGGACCGGCTGCGCGACCTGCTCGCCACCGGCACCTGCGCGCTCGCCCTGGGACTCGGCGCGGGCGTCCTCCGTATGACCAGCGAATACGCCAGCAAGCGCGAGCAGTTCGGGCACCCCGTGGCCACGTTCCAGGCCGTGGCCGTGCAGGCCGCCGACCGCTACATCGACCTGCGCGCGATGGAGGTCACCCTCTGGCAGGCCGCCTGGCGCATCAGCACCGGCGCGGGCGGCGCCCTGCCCGCCACGGGTGACGTGGCCGTCGCCAAGATCTGGGCGTCCGACGGCGTACGAAGGGTCGTGCAGACCGCCCAGCACCTGCACGGCGGCTTCGGCGCGGACACGGACTATCCCCTGCACCGCTACCACGCCTGGGCCAAGCAGCTGGAACTCTCCCTCGGCCCCGCGGCGGCGCACGAGGAGACCCTGGGCAACCTGCTGGCCGCCCACGCGCTCGGCTAGGTCAGGGGGCCAAGGGCTGTCCAACCAGCCCTTAGACGACGACGCCCGGCTGGCCCTTGTCGTCGATGACGGGGCGGCCGGCGGCCGCCCATGCCTCCATGCCGCCGGCGACGTTCGCCGCTTCGACGCCCTGCTGACCGAGGTACATGGTGACCTGGGCAGAGCGCCCGCCGGACCGGCAGATGACGTTGACGCGGCCGTCCTGCGGCGCGGCCTCGGTCAACTCGCCGTACCGGGGCACGAATTCACTCATCGGAATGTGCAGCGCGCCCTCGGCGTGGCCCGCCTGCCATTCGTCGTCCTCGCGGACGTCCAGCAGAAAGTCGTCGCTTGCGAGGTCGTCGACGCCGACCGTGGGCACATGAGATCCGAAAGCCATGCCCCCGACGCTACCCGACCGACGCAAGGCAGCCCTCCAAGGCCCTACGCCCTTCCAAGGTCCTACGCGCTTCCAAGGTCCTACCCGCTTCCAAGGCCCTACGCGGTCAACCGCTCCAGCTCGGCCTCGCGCTCGGCCACCTGGGCGAGCAGCTGCTCGGCGATCTCGTCGAGGAGCGCGTCCGGGTCGTCGGGGGCCAGCCGCAGCATCCCGCCGATCGCGCCCTCCTCCAGTTCCTTGGCGAGGACGGAGAGGAGTTCCTTGCGCTGGGCGAGCCATTCGAGCCGTGCGTACAGCTCCTCGCTGCGGGTGAGCCGCTGTGCCTCGGGGACGGGGCCCGCCGCCCACTCGGCGGAGAGCTCGCGCAGCAGCGTCTCGTCGCCACGGGCGTACGCGGCGTTCACGCGCGTGATGAACTCCTCGCGCCGCGCCCGCTCGCCCTCCTCCTGCGCGAGGTCCGGGTGGGCCTTGCGGACCAGCTCGCGGTAGAGCTTGCGGGCCTCCTCGCCGGGGCGGACCCGCTGCGGCGGCCGCACCGACTGATCGGTGAGCATCGCCTCGGCCTCGGGGTAGAGGCCATCGCCGTCCATCCAGCCGTGGAACAGCTCGTCGACGCCCGGCATCGGCATGACCCGGGCCCGCGCCTCCGCCGCCTTGCGCCGGTCCTCGGGGTCGCCCGTGCGGGCCGCGGTGGCCTCGGCGATCTGGGCGTCGAGCTCGTCGAGCCGTGCGTACATCGGGCCGAGCTTCTGGTGGTGCAGGCGGGAGAAGTTCTCCACCTCCACGCGGAAGGTCTCGAGGGCAATCTCGTACTCGATCAGCGCCTGCTCGGCGGCGCGCACCGCCCGCTCGAGCCGCTCCTCGGGCCGCTCCTCGGGCCGGGACGTTTCCTCACCACCCGTAGAGGCCTGGGCCTCAGGCGTCTCGGGCTGCGTCGGCTCGGCTTCCGGGGTCGTCACCCGCCCAGCCTATGCGCTTCGTCGGATGTGCCGCGCCATGCCGTCGAAGGTGCCGGGCCATGCCGTAGGAGGTGCCACGCCATGCCGTGCACAGCCGCGGGCGCGTCGGGACCGGGCGCGCCCGCGTGGCGGAGCCGCACACGTCACCGCCCCACCCCCCTTCAGGCGCACCCCCTCTCACACCCCCGCCTCAGCGGCGATGCGCCCCTCCTTCACCGCCCGCACCAGCAGCGCGTGGTCCGCCTCCGTCCGGTCCGCGTATGCCGTCGCGAAGCGCGCCATCGCCTCGTCCAGCTCGTCGTTCTTGCCGCAGTACCCCGCTATGAGGCGCGGGTCGGCGCTGTGGGCGTGGGCGCGGGCGAGCAGGGCGCCGGTCATCCGGCCGTAGTCGTCGATCTGGTCGGCGGCCAGTGCGGCGGGGTCGACGCTGCCCTTGCGGTTCCTGAACTGCCGTACCTGGAAAGGCAGTCCTTCGACGGTCGCCCACCCCAGCAGGAAGTCGCTGACCACCTGCATCCGCTTCTGCCCGAGCACCACCCTGCGTCCCTCGTGGGTGGCCTCCGGTGCCTCGAAGCCCGCCGTCGGCAGGTGCGGGAGCAGCGCGGAGGGCCGGGCCTCCTTGACCTGGAGCACCAGGGGCTCGCCCCGGTGGTCGAGCAGCAGCACCACGTAGGAGCGCAGCCCCACGCTGCCCGTGCCCACGACGCGGAACGCCACGTCCTGGATCGCGTACCGCGCGAGCAGCGGCAGCCGGTCCTCGGCCAGCGTGCCCAGATATCCGCCGAGCGAGGCGGCCACCGCGGCCGCCTCCTCGTCGGGGACGCGCCGCAGCACGGGCGGTGCGTCGACGAAGCGCCGCCCTATGGAGCCGTCGGCGTGCTCGAACCGCTCCGTGGCCTTCGCGGCGAACCGGGCGCTCGTGTTGTGCCGGGCCTTCTCGGAGACCCGCTCCAGGGTGCCGAGCAGGTCGCGGGCGTCGGTGTGCGAGACGAGCTGCTCGTCCGCGATGGCGTTCCACGCGTCGAGCGCGGGGAGCTTCGCGAGCAGCCGCATGGTGCGGCGGTACGCCCCCACCGCGTCGAGCGCCGCCTCCTCGCAGGCGTCCTCGCTCGCTCCGGCCTCGCGCCCCGCGAGCACCAGGGATGCGGCGAGGCGCTTGAGGTCCCACTCCCACGGGCCGTGCGCCGTCTCGTCGAAGTCGTTCAGGTCGATGACGAGTCCGCCCCGCGCGTCCGCGTACAGACCGAAGTTCGCCGCGTGGGCGTCGCCGCAGATCTGTGCGCCGACGCCGGTCATCGGGGTGCGCGCGAGGTCGTACGCCATGAGTCCCGCGGAGCCGCGCAGGAACGCGAAGGGGGAGGCCGCCATCCTGCCCACCCGGATCGGTGTGAGCTCGGGGATCCTGCTGCGGTTGGAGTCCTCCACGGCGGCCACGGGGTCGGGCCGCGCCCCGTCCGCCGCGAACCGCGCGTGCGAGGACCGGGGCACTCGTGCCCGCAGTGCCTTGCCCTCGTCCTTGGGCGACCCCTGAGAGGGCCACTCGGCGAATCCCGGAACACCCGGAATCCGCTCCCCTGCCTGCTGCCCCGACCGCTGCCCCGACCCCTGCCCCCGCTGAGCAGGAATGTCCCCACGCGCCATGTCCATCGCCCCCGCCGATCAAATCCGCTGCCACTCGGCACGACGGTACCGCCGCCCGCCGGACGCCGTCAGAGCCTGTGGATAACTTCGATAGTCCCGAGGTCACCGCTCGCGCGCGCAATGGTGTGCCGGGCGCATCTCGTCCCGCGGCGGCCGCGCGACGACGGTGGAGGGGCAGCTGGAGGGGGCTGCCCGACCGTGAGGCAGGAGGGCCGTGAACAAAGCCGTGCTCGGCGCTGTTCGGGTCGTTCCGCCGGAGCGACCACCACCGCAAGGGGGAGCAGTATGTGCGCGGCCTCCTCGCGGCCTCCTCGCGGCCCAGGGGCGCAAGTCGATGCGGAACATCGCCACCGCGTGCTTCGGCGGCGACGCGACCGATCAGAGCCTGCACCACTTCATCGGCAGCTCCCACTGGGACTGGCGGCCCGTCCGGGCGGCCCTCGCCCGCTCTGTGGAGCGCACCGCGCCGCCCGAGGCGTGGGTGGTCAGGTCGATGGTGATCCCGAAGGCGGGCGAGCACTCGGTGGGCGTGGAGCGCCGGCCGGTTCGTCCCCGAGCCGCGCCAGATCGTCAACGGGCAGCAGGCGTACGGGGTGTGGGCGGCGTCCCAGGAGCTGAGCACGCCCGCCCGTCAACTGGCGGCTCTTCCTGCCCGACACCTGGGTCGCGGACCGGGCCCGGCGGCGCCGTGCGGAGATTCCCGACGAGTTCGTCGAGGAGAGCACGGAGGAGTGCGCGGCGGCCGCCGTTCTCGAAGCCGTCGGCGACCGGCCCGGCGGACGCCGCCCGGTGCTCGGCTACGCGCGCGTGGTCGGCGCGCGGCTGCTGATGCGCGACCTCGCGTGGGCCCGGGTGCCGGTGATCGCGCGGGTCTCCGGAGCGGCCCGGTTCGCCGTCGCCGACCCGCCATCGGCCTCGGCCTCGGCCTCGGACCGGTCTTCTGGATCCTGATCGCGGAGATCTTCCCGCCCGAGGCCCGGGCGCGCGGGGCTTCCCTGTGCGTGCTCGTGCGTGCTCGTGCGCTCGTGCGTGCTCGTGAGCTGGGCCGCCAACTTCCTCGTCGGCCAGATGTTCCTGCCGGTGGCCGACGCCATCGGCCAGGGAACGACCTTCTGGATCTTCGCGGTGGTCTGCGCCGACGCCCTGTTCTTCGTCTCTTCGTCACCCGCAAGGTCCCCGAGACCAAGAACCACTCCCTGAGACCAAGAACCGCTCCCTGGACGCCATCCAGCGGGACCTCAGGCGCCGAACCGCGACCCGATGAGGTCCCAGTAGATGTGGTGCCCGCTCCACCGGTACACGGCCTGCCCGCCGGGGCTGATCCCGTACAGGTTCCCGTCCGCGGCCGTGAACGTTCTGCCAGGGCCGCCCACCCGCGTCCATGAGTCGGCGTGGCCGCTGTAGCGGTGGATGTTCCCGGTCCTGGGGTTGGTCGCGAAGAGACCCGCCGTACCGGCGTAGAGCCTGCGCGCCGGTCCGCCGACCCGCACCCACTTCGTGCCCCGCCCGCTCCACTGGTGGATCGCGCGAGAGTCGGACGACAGGCGGTACACGTGCGCGCCGGAGACGGCGAAGGCCCTGCCAGGGCCGCCGACCCGCTGCCACGCGTCGGGCCTGCCGAGGTAGCGGTAGAGGTCACCGGTGTCCGGGTTGGTGGCGAACAGACCGGCACCACCCGCGTGGATCCGCGCGGCAGGCCCGCCGATCTTCGTCCAGGTGTGCCCCCGGCCCGTCCACTGGTAGACGCCGCTGCCGTCGGGGGACAGGCCGTACAGCCGCCCGCCGTCAAGGGCGAAGCCCTTCCCGGGCCCGCCGACACGACTCCACGCCCCGGCCCGGCCCCCGTACCGCCGGATGTCACCGGTCCTGGGGTCGGTGGCGAAAAGACCCGCCGCACCGGCGTACAGCCTGCGGGCCGGTCCGCCGATGCGCACCCACTCCTTGCCGCGGCCCTTCCACTGGTAGACGGCGCGGCGGTCGGCGGCCAGCGCGTAGACGTGCCCACCGCCCGCCGCCAGGGACCCGAGCCGCACGGACTTGCCGTGCGGAGTGCGGGCCGACGGCTTCGGGGGCGGGGTCGGCCCGGCCGTGCGGCTCGGCGGGACCTGCGGCGGCTCCGGGACGGGGGCGGGCGGCGGTGAGGCGGCGGGCGCGGGCTTCTTCGGCGCGGGCGGTGCGGGCGGGGTGGCGAGCGCGGTGGGCTTGGTGGGCTTGGCCGATTCGGCGGGGGCCTGCCCGACGACGTTGTCGTACCGCAGCGCCGTGTACCCGGAGAGCCGCAGCCCGGCGAGGCTCCCCGCGTTCAGATTCCCTACGGCCTTGTTGGTGGGCCGGGACCGATTGCTCTGCTGGTAGTAGCTGAAGGTCCCCTTGGCGCGGTCCTGCCACCCGCCGAACAGCACCACGTGCGAAGCCGAGTTGAGGACGTCGCCCGCTTCCAGCTCCTTGAACTCGATCCTCTTCGCGACACCGGCCAGGCTGCCAGTCGACAGGCTCGCGGGCAGCTGCCAGGCCATCGATACGAAACCCGAGCAGTCCTGCCGGTACGCCCCGCCGGTGGCCTCGTCCGACCACCAGCTGAACGGCGCCCGCAGCCCGTTGGAACTGAACGGCACCTTCTTGTCCACCCACACCTGGGCCCGCGCGATGATCTGCTGCCGTGTGACCTTCCCGCCGGGCTTGGCGTGACCGCCCAGCGTCCCGGTGGACACGACGGGACGCGACCCCGCCTGCACGCTGTCGGCCTGGGCGGGCATCGAGGAAACGGCACCCGCGGCGAGCGCGCCGACGATCAGCACGGAGGTGCCGCACCTGATGGACGTACGTATTCGAGACAACTCGACTCCCTGCAGTGGACGAAAACCGATCAGGCGTGTTCTGTGGCCTGAACTTGCCGTGAAACTGGGCGAGTTGACGCCACTCGCCGCACCGCCGACGTTGCTCGACGACACGGTTGGCCGGGGTGGACCATCCGCGAAAGCGCAGGTCAGTGGCGTGCGAGGGGATGGACAACGCGAGTTGTCCGCGGACAACGGGAGGGACATGGCCAGGGCAGGGCGCCCCCAAGGGGCCCCGAAGGGCACCAGCGAGGCCGCGAACGAACTCGCTCGATTTCTCAGGGAGTTGACCGACGGCCTGGGCGTACGCGAACTCGCCGAGCGCTACAAGGACAACGACGGCAAGGGCGGCCGCACGGTGTGGAGCGAATACCGCTCCGGCGCCCGCCTCATCCCGCTCGGCCGCCTCAACGTCGTCGTCAAGGACCGCGTACGCGACGCCCGCGGCCGGCAGGAGATGCTCGCCAAGGCACGCCGCCTCCACGACGCCGCACTGGCGGCGGAGGCCGAGAGCGCCCCCGCCCCCGGCATCGAGGAATCCCTCCAGCAGGCGCAGCACGACCTGGAGTCGTCACGGCGCCTGGTGCAGCGCCTCCTCGACGTCATCGACAACCTCCAGCAGCAGGCCCCCGCGGAACCCCGACTCGACCTGGCACGCCACCAGCTCACCCAGGCCCGCGAAGTCCACGAGACCGCGTCCCGCACCGTCGCCGACATCCAGGCGGCCCACCCACCCCAGGGCGACACCCCACCCGGCATCGGCACGGAACTGGCCGAGACGATGGCCCGCCTGCGCGACGACCTCGAACAACAACAGGAAGACGCCCGCCGCCTGATCGACGAGACGGGCACGGCCGCGCAGCCGGAACCCAAGAAGGAGACGGAGAAGGCAGAAAAGGTAGAAAGGGTAGAAAGGGTAGAAGGAGCAGAAGGGGCGGCAAAGACACAGCCCGCGAAGAAGCCCGCACGCCGCCCCCGCCGCCCCCGCCGCATCCTCCTGGCCGCCGCCGTCGCCCTCATCGGCACCGCCGCCACCGCGACCGGCTTCCTCGTCCACGAGCACCGGGACACGACCGGCGCACCGCCCAACCCCCAGCCAGGAACGTCCCGTTCGCCGTCCCACGGCACGGACCCCGGCGCGACCGCCCCCACCGGAAAGAAGTCACCGGGAGCGGCGGACACCCCCGCCCCCAAGCCACGCGTCTCCGCGGCGGGCCCCGCGGTCACCGAGAGCCCCGAAGAGGACCTCAAGGGCCCCGCGGACGCCTCAGGGCCGCTCTACGCCGTGAGCCTCGACCAGAGCAAGGTGCTGCGCTGGACCGGCAAGGGCACCACGTGGGCGGAGATCGGCGGCGTGGCAGGGAAGGTCTACGCGGGCGGCGCGGGCATCTTCGCCACCGACCCCGTCGACGGCCGCATCTTCCGTTACGACGGCACTCCGGGAGCGTGGACCTTCGCGGGCTCCGAGGGCGCCGAATTCGCCCTCACGGACGAGAAGTTGTATGCGCTGACCCCGGGCCGCGACGCCGTCATGCGCTACGAAAGACCGGAGAAGTGGACCCGCGTGGGCGGCCCGGTCGGTCACATCTACGCGGGCGGCGCGGGCCTGTTCGCCACGCGCCCCGAGGACGGCCACCTCATGCGCCACAAGAGCAACGGCGACTGGACCCGCGTCGGCAACCCCGGTGCGAGCTTCGCGGTGGGCACCAAGAATGTCTACGGCCTGTCCCCCGACCGGAAGAGCGTCTTCCAATGGACGGGCGAGGGCGACGTATGGACCCAGATCGGCGGCCCCGCGGACACCCTCCAGGCGGGCGGCGCGGGCCTGTTCGCCACCGACCCCGCCACCGGCCACATCATGAAGTACACCGGGACCCAGGGGCTCTGGAAGGACATCGGCCCCAAGGGCGCCGCGCTCACCGTCGGCGACCGCCATGTCTACCGCCTCTCCGCCGACCGCCGCACCCTGTGGCGCTGGACCGGCAAGGGCACCGACTGGACCCGCGTAGGAGGCACGGCGAGCGCCATCGCCAGCACGGACTGACACGGACTGACACGGAGAACGACAGCAGAGTACGACAGCGGAGTACGACAAAGGTGTGCGGCCGAACCCCGGCCGCACACCTCAATGGATTCTCACCACCCCGTCACAGAACCACCCCCGCCCACAGGGGCACATGATCGGAGTGCAGCGCCTTCGTGGCGTCCGCCCACTTCACGTCGACCCAGGGCGGCACATACAGCGCGTCCATCTTCATCCCGCTGTTGTGGGTCGCCTCGCCGGATCGGCAGTACGTCCACACAGGCCAGCCCGCAGGTCCCCGCGCGAAGCCGAACTCCTTGATGTCGTTGCCACAGGGACTGCCGACCTCCTTGAACTCCCCTTCCGCGTCCCGCTGATAGCCGGGGGCGTAGAAGTGGTCGGCCACCGCCGAGAGCGGATCGTCGTTGAAGTCGCCGCCGAGCAGCTTCGTGTATCCGGGGTAGACGTCCCGGAGGATCTCCCGGGCCCTGGACGCCTCCGCGATGCGCAACTCCCGGTCGTCATGCGTGAGATGCACCGAACAGGCGACCATCCGCCTGGCGTCGGAGCGTACGCACAGCATCTCGCGCCGCTCCTTCCCCCCATACGCGGCCGACTTCCCTTCGGCCTCGGTCCGGGGGTCGTCGATCACGGTCTGCGTCAAGGAGTGGGCCTCGGGCTTCAGGTCCGTGGCCGCCCCGAAGACGTCCTTGCGGAGGATCAAGCCGTTGCCGAAGGCCCCGTTCGCCGGGTCCTCACAGGTGGCGACGCTGAGATCGCCCCGCAGTACGGAATCGAAGAAGACGGCGTACTCGCCCTCCTGGCCGTTCGCACCGCCGAGGCGGCCGCGGAGCGTGTCGATCCAGCCCTGGCAGGTCTCCTGAAGGGCGACAAAGGCCGGCCGACGCTCCTGGACGCTGCGCACCAGAGCCTCCGGCGCCTCCACACCCTTGACCCCGTGCTCGTCGTTGCCGCCCGCCATGTTGAACGTGCCGATCTGGTACTCGGCAGGGGCCGCCGCCACCGTGGGCGGAAACGCCTCGTCCGCTCCGGCGGCCGCCGGAAAGGCCATGACAGAGCCCAGCAGCAGGACGACCAGAGCCAGCAGCACCCCGCGCCTACGGGTACCTGTACGTGTCCGCATGGGTGCCCTCACCAGCCACTGACCGGCTCGACGGTGCCCTTGAGCATCCAGTGGTCGCTCAGCGGCACCCCGAACCGCTGGATCGTGAACAGGCCGGGCAGACCCTCGACGATCCCGGGGTACTCGACACTCGCGCCGACCAGGTCCCACCCGTAGTCACTGAAGAAGATGTGATCGAGCTTGCCCTCCGGGTGCGTCGACCGCTGCAGGTTGACGTCGGCCTCGAAGTTCCCGTCGTACAACGGCTGCAGGGGCTTGCTGTCCGGCCTGGCGTTCAAGTCGCCGCCGATGATGGTCCGGTAGCCCTGGGCCTGGAGGTGGACGGTCTGGTCCCGGAAGTTGCGTGCGCTCGCGGTCCTGCTCGCCTCGCTCTTGTCGGCCCCCTTGTTGAGGAAGTGGCTGCTGCACGCGAACAGCAGATTGCCCGTGTCCTTGATGCAGGCCGCGCCCTGCCGCATGTCCCCGACGAACGACATGTTCACCGGGTGCAGTTCACTGCCGGGCAGCTTCTTCATGGCGACCAGGACCCCGGCCACATCACGCTTGCCGCCGACCTGCGCGCGCTGGTCGTTGCCCTGCTCGTCGTCACCGAGGAGCGGGCTCGGCGTGGCTTCCGGAGCGAGGCCGCGCTTGTCGGAGAGGCAGGCATGTACGTTTTCGAGCCCCTTCTTGTCGGTGGTGGGGCCCTCCACCTGCCCGTCATGGACGGGGACGACCGGGGCGGCACGGAACTGCACCTGCCATCCGTCACCGAGCGCTTCCTGCAGCGGTTCGGCGTGCAGCCCCAGGCAGACCTCCTGGAGCATGACGACCGCCACACTCGGGTCGTCCTTGACGGCCTTGACGACCTGGTCGACCTTCCATTGCGGCTTGTTCCATTCGACGCACCCTTCGTAGCCGCCGCACACGTTCCAGCTCAGCGCCGTGACGTGTTTCGGCAGCCCCGGAGCGTCCGCGGCACTGGCCGCCCCACTGGACGTCAGCAAGAGGGCGGCGAACAGAGCGACTGCCCAGACACGGCAGACGCCCGAGAAACGAAAGAGGATCCTGCGCACCACACAACCTCCGTGGGTCGATGACGACTGGTGCGCCCACCGTGCGAAATCCCTCCTTTGTCCACTGTCCGCAGCCGCAAAACCGCAGGTCGACAACAGGACAACCCGCTTTGACCGCGGACAATGAACCCCACCCGTGCCGCCGTTCCCCTACACGGGGCCGAGGGTGAGCGACCACGCGGTGAGGCAGTCCACCTCGATCAACCCGGGCCCAGGAATCCCGACCGTGCCCCGGTACGGCCCCAGGGACACATACGTCAGCTGCTGCCGGTTCCCGCCGTCCGGGGAGCGGTGGTGCAGGTACGCATAGCCCTCCTTGCGCACCTCGAACCTCACCCTGGCCGCCGGCCCCCGGTACTGCAGTACGTCAGGGTGTTTGCCGCGCGCGGCATCGCCGAGCTCCGCGCAGCTGGTGGACGACCGGAACCCGAGCTCCCAGCGGAGCAGGCCACCGCCCCCGCCCGACGGGGCACTGAGCTTCACATGGGTGTAGGCCTTGGGAACGATCGCGCGCACGCGCTGCCCGCAGTTGTTGAGGGTGCAGAGCAGGTCCCCCTGCCGCAGCCGGTCAGGGGTGTCCACGAGCCCATGGACGAAGTACGAGGACAGGATGTTGCCCTGCAGCTCCACGACGGTCGCCTCACCGTCGGGTGCATGACTGACCGGCACACTGCCCCGACGCCAGCCCCGGTGAGGCAAGTTGATCTTGTTCACGGTGGGCAGTGTCGCAGGGGGCACAAGGGCCCCGCGTGAGAGACCTCACACCCCGCACGGCACCTGCGCCGACACAAAGCAAAACGGTCGTCATCGTGATCACGATGACGACCGTTTCGTCGTTGCTCAGAAGCACCATTCATCGGTGCTCCATGGTGCGCGAGGGGGGAGTTGAACCCCCACGCCCTTGCGGGCACTGGAACCTGAATCCAGCGCGTCTGCCTATTCCGCCACCCGCGCATGGGTGTTGTCTTTGGGTCTCTCACTGTGTGGTGCGAGCGCCTGCCGACATCCAGAAGATTAGCACGCTGGAGGGGGTGGATTCACATCCGTATGCGCGGGCACCTGCCCAGGGGTTCGGGCCCGGAGCCGCCCCGGACCACCCGGTACCCACCCCCGCTCCCGACCGGCCTCGCAGAGGTCCACAGCCAGGTGCGGGACACTGGCTTGAGGCCCCCTCTACGATCCCTGGTTAAGAGGAGGCTCGAGCAGGCGTCCCGAGCAGCTGCCCGGAAGGGTTCCGGAGCCGTGGATCAGGGTCCCGTCAGGGGTCCTGGACGGATCCCCGGGCCCCGGTGCGGGCATGCCTTGTGAGAGGCGACACTCGTCGACTGGGCGGACAGGGGGAACCAGCCGATTTCCCGGCGCGTGGATACGATCAGTAAGCAGTACCAGGATGACTACGACGGAGGAGGTGCCCCATGGGAGTCCTGAAGAAGTTCGAGCAGCGACTCGAAGGTCTGGTCAACGGCACCTTCGCCAAGGTGTTCAAGTCCGAGGTCCAGCCCGTCGAGATCGCCGGCGCCCTCCAGCGCGAGTGCGACAACAACGCGACGATCTGGAACCGCGAGCGGACCGTCGTCCCCAATGACTTCATCGTCGAGCTCAGCGCACCGGACTTCGAGCGCCTGAGCCCGTATTCGGGACAGCTCGGCGACGAGCTCTCCGGCATGGTGCGTGACTACGCCAAGCAGCAGCGCTACAGCTTCATGGGCCCCATCAAGGTCCACCTGGAGAAGGCCGAGGATCTCGACACCGGCCTGTACCGGGTGCGCAGCCGCACGCTCGCGTCCAGCACCTCCCAGGCTCCCGACCACGCTCCCGCGGCCCCCGGCGGCCCGGCGGCGCCCGGTCGCGGCCCGGCGGGCGGCGCGGGCGGGGGCTATGGCTATCCGCAGCCCCCCTCCGGAGCTCACGGCGGCGCGGGCGCACCTCCCATGCCGGCCGCGCCCCCGCCGGGCGGCGCACGCCCCGGCGGCCAGTCCCCGGCTCCGAGCAGGCCCCAGGGCCCCGGCGCCGGACCACTTCCGGGCGCCCAGGTGCGGCGCTGGATCGAGATCAACGGCAATCGCCATCAGATCTCCCGCCCGACGCTGGTGCTGGGTCGCAGCACCGACGCCGATGTGCGGATCGACGACCCCGGCGTATCCCGCCGGCACTGTGAGATCCGGACCGGAACGCCCTCGACGATCCAGGATCTCGGGTCTACCAACGGCATCGTGGTAGACGGGCAGCACACCACCCGCGCTACGCTCCGCGACGGTTCGCGGATCGTCGTGGGCCAAACCACCATCGTTTACCGGCAAGCCGAAGGGTGAAGCGGGGGCAATGTCAGAGCTGACCCTGACGGTCATGCGGCTAGGTTTTCTGGCCGTCTTGTGGCTGTTCGTGATCGTGGCCGTCCAGGTCATCCGCAGCGACCTGTTCGGAACGCGCGTCACACAGCGCGGTTCGCGCCGCGAGCGGCCGCAGCAGGCCGCCCGGCAGCAGCAGGCCGCCGCGCCCCCGCAGCAGCGGCAGCAGGGCGGTGGCGGCCGCCAGCGCCGTGGTGCCCCCAGCAAGCTGGTCGTCTCCGAGGGCATCCTCGCCGGGACGACGGTCGCGCTGCAGGGCCAGACCATCACGCTGGGCCGTGCGCACGACTCCACGATCGTGCTGGACGACGACTACGCCTCCAGCAGGCATGCCAGGATCTACCCGGACCGTGACGGCCAGTGGATCGTCGAGGATCTCGGGTCCACCAACGGCACGTATCTCGACCGGACCCGACTCACCACCCCGACGCCCGTTCCGCTGGGCGCGCCGATCCGCATCGGCAAGACCGTCATCGAGCTGCGGAAGTAGTACGACAATGAGCGAGCGGAGCGAGCGAGCCGAAGCGGCTGTCCAGGCACTGGACGCCGGCGCGCTCCCGACCGGAGGGTGGGCACCGTGCGGATGTACCCGGAGCCGACGGGCGAGGTGCGCATGAGTCTGTCTTTGCGCTTCGCCGCCGGATCGCACAAAGGCATGATCCGGGAGGGGAACGAGGACTCCGGTTACGCCGGACCGCGTCTCCTCGCGATCGCCGACGGCATGGGGGGCCAGGCCGCGGGTGAGGTGGCGAGTTCCGAGGTGATCTCGACGCTCGTCACGCTCGATGACGACGTCCCCGGCTCGGACATCCTCACCTCGCTGGGCACGGCCGTGCAGCGTGCCAACGACCAGCTGCGGATGATGGTCGAGGAGGACCCCCAGCTCGAGGGCATGGGCACGACCCTGACCGCCCTGCTGTGGACGGGTCAGCGCCTCGGTCTCGTGCACGTCGGCGACTCGCGCGCGTACCTCCTGCGGGACGGCGTGCTCACACAGATCACCCAGGACCACACGTGGGTGCAGCGCCTCGTCGACGAGGGCCGCATCACCGAAGAGGAAGCCACCACCCACCCGCAGAGGTCCCTCCTCATGCGCGCCCTGGGCAGCGGCGACCACGTCGAGCCGGACCTCTCCATCCGCGAGGTCCGGGCCGGCGACCGCTATCTGATCTGCTCGGACGGTCTGTCCGGAGTCGTCTCGCACCAGACGATGGAGGACACCCTCGCCAGCTATCAGGGCCCGCAGGAGACCGTGCAGGAGCTGATCCAGCTCGCGCTGCGCGGCGGCGGCCCCGACAACATCACCGTGATCGTCGCCGACGTCCTGGACATCGACAGCGGCGACACCCTCGCGGGCCAGCTGTCCGACACCCCCGTGGTGGTCGGCGCGGTCGCCGAGAACCAGCTCCAGGCGCAGGACGACGGCGCCATGCAGACGCCCGCGGGCCGCGCGTCCGGGCTCGGCCGCCCGGTGCCGCCGCAGCCCTCCGGAGGCGGCTTCGGGCCCCCCGGAAGCGGTGACACCACGGGGTACGTCCCCGAGGGCGGCTTCGGTGCGTACGACGACGAGGACTTCGTGAAGCCCGGCGGCGGCCGCAAGTGGCTCAAGAGATCCCTCTACGTGGCGCTCGCGCTCGCCGTCATCGGCGGCGGTCTCTACGGCGGCTACCGCTGGACGCAGACCCAGTACTACGTGGGCACGAAGGACAAGCACATCGCCCTCTACCGCGGCATCGACCAGGACCTGGCCTGGGTCAGCCTGTCGAAGGTGGAGAAGGACCATCCCGAGATCGAACTCAAGTACCTGCCGCCGTACCAGCGCAAGCAGGTCGAGAACACCATCCCCGAGGGCAACCTCGACGATGCCCAGAGCAAGATCGACGAGCTGAGCCTGCAGGCCTCCGCGTGCAAGAAGGACGCGGAGCGCCGCGAGGTCGAGCGCAAGAACAAGGACAAGGCCGGCGAGGGCGAGGCGGGCGGTTCGAACGGAATCTCCGATGTCGAGGAGGACGCCCCGACCACCGGTCCGACCGACAAGAACAGCAAGACCGACAAGAACAAGTCCAAGACCGCACCGACTCCCACACCCGGCCCCAGCCTCTCCGACGATGAGCAGAAGCTGGTCCCGCTGTGCGGTAAGCAGTAAGCAGCCGTTGGGGGCCCTTGCACGCCATGAGCAGTACTACACACACGTCGACGATCGGCGCGATCGGTGCGCCTAGCCGGCGCAACACCGAGCTCGCGCTGCTCGCGTTCGCAGTCGTCATCCCGCTGTTCGCCTACATGAACGTGGGCCTGGCGCTCACCGGCGAGGTGCCCACGGGCATGCTCGGCTACGGCCTGGGGCTCGGTCTCCTCGCGGGCGTCGGCCATATCGTCGTACGCAAGTTCGCGCCGTACGCAGATCCGCTGCTGCTGCCGCTCGCGACGCTGCTCAACGGCCTCGGCCTGGTGATCATCTGGCGGCTCGACCAGTCGGAGAAGCTCCAGCAGCGCAAGAACTTCGTCGAGGCCGCGCCGAACCAGCTGATGTACTCGGCGATCGGCGTCGCCCTCTTCGTCGGCGTACTGCTCCTGCTCAAGGACCACCGCGTCCTGCAGCGCTACACGTACATCTCGATGGTCGGCGCGATCGTCCTGCTGCTCCTGCCGCTCGTGCCGGGCCTCGGCATGAACGTGTTCGGCGCCAAGATCTGGATCCGGGTCGGTGGATTCTCCATCCAGCCCGGTGAGTTCGCGAAGATCGTCATCGCGATCTTCTTCGCCGGATATCTGATGGTGAAGCGGGACGCGCTCGCCCTGGCGAGCCGCCGCTTCATGGGTCTGTACCTGCCGCGCGGCCGCGACCTCGGCCCGATCATCGTCGTCTGGGCGATCTCGATCCTGATCCTGGTCTTCGAGACCGACCTCGGTACGTCGCTGCTGTTCTTCGGCATGTTCGTCGTGATGCTGTACGTCGCCACGGAGCGCACCAGCTGGATCGTCTTCGGATTGCTGATGTCCGCCGTCGGCGCGGTCGGCGTGGCCTCTTTCGAGCCCCACGTGCAGCAGCGTGTGGACGCCTGGCTGAACCCGTTCGCCCCGGAGACCATCGCCCAGACCGACCAGATCGCCCAGTCGCTCATGGCCTTCGGCTCCGGCGGCGTCCTCGGCACCGGCCTCGGCCAGGGCAACTCCGACCTCATCGGCTTCGCCGCCAACTCCGACTTCATCCTCGCCACCTTCGGCGAGGAGATGGGTCTGGCCGGCGTGATGGCAATCCTGCTGATCTACGGCCTGATCGTGGAGCGCGGCGTCCGCACGGCGCTCGCCGCCCGCGACCCGTTCGGCAAGCTCCTGGCGATCGGCCTCTCCGGAGCCTTCGCCATCCAGGTCTTCGTCGTCTCCGGCGGCGTCATGGGCCTGATCCCGCTGACCGGTATGACCATGCCCTTCCTGGCGTACGGCGGTTCCTCCGTGATCGCCAACTGGGCCCTGATCGGCATCCTGATCCGCATCAGCGACACCGCCCGCAGGCCCGCCCCGTCCCCCGCACCGAACCCCGACGCTGAAATGACCCAGGTGGTCCGACCGTGAACAAGCCCCTGCGCCGGATCGCGATCTTCTGCGGGCTCCTCGTCCTCGCCCTGCTCGCCCGTGACAACTGGCTCCAGTACGTCCAGGCCGACTCCCTGGCCAAGCACGAGCGGAACCGCCGCGTCAGCATCGAGCGCTACGCCCAGCCGCGCGGCGACATCATCGTCGACGGCAAGCCCATCACCGGCTCGAAGGCCACCCCGGGCAGCGACCTGAAGTACAAGCGCACCTGGAAGGACGGGCCCATGTGGGCCCCCATCACCGGGTACTCCTCGCAGCGCATCGGCGCCAGCCAGCTGGAGAGCATCGACGACGGCATCCTCACCGGCAACGACGACCGGCTCTTCTTCCGCCGCACGCTGGACATGCTGACCGGCGAGAAGAAGGAGGGCGGCAACGTCGTCACCACCCTCAACTCCGCCGCGCAGAAGGCCGCGTACAAGGGCCTGCAGGGCCTCGGCAAGGGTGCCGTCGCCGCGATCGACCCGTCCACGGGCGCGATCCTGGCGCTGGCCTCCACCCCGTCGTACGACCCGGGAAGCTTCGCCGGCAACACCGACAAGGAAGCCCAGCACTTCCTCGACCTGGACAAGAACAAGGACAAGCCGCTGGTCAACCGCGCGCTGCGGGAGACCTACCCGCCCGGTTCCACCTTCAAGGTGGTCACGGCGGCGGCCGCCCTCGAGCACGGCCTGTACACCGACATCGACGCCAAGACGAAGTCGCCGCTTCCGTGGACGATGCCGAACACGCAGACCGAGCTGAAGAACGAGGGGCCCATCCCCTGCAAGAACGCCACGCTGCGCGAGGCACTGCGGGTGTCCTGCAACACCGTCTTCGGCAAGATCGGCTCCGATCTCGGCAAGGACAAGATGCTGGAGACGGCGAAGAAGTTCGGCTTCAACTCCGAGCAGTTCACGCCGGTCCGCTCCAACGCCTCCAACTTCCCCGAGGAGATGGACAAGCCGCAGACCGCGCTGTCCTCCATCGGCCAGTTCGAGACCGCCGCGACGCCCCTGCAGATGGCCATGGTCACCGCCGCGATCGCCAACGACGGCACGCTCATGGAGCCGTACATGGTCAGTGAGCTGCAGGCCCGCAACCTGGACACCATCGAGAAGCACTCGCCCAAGGAGATGAGCGAGCCGCTCTCGAAGGAGAACGCCCAGAAGCTCCAGGAAATGATGGAGACGGTCGTCAACGAAGGCACCGGAACCAACGCCAAGATCCCCGGCGTCACCGTCGGCGGCAAGACGGGTACGGCGCAGCACGGCGTCGCGAACAGCAAGAACCCGTACGCCTGGTTCATCTCGTACGCGAAGACGGACTCCGGATCGCCGGTCGCCGTCGCCGTGGTCGTCGAGGACAGCGCCGCCGACCGGGGTGACATCTCCGGTGGCGGACTCGCGGCGCCCATCGCCAAGAACGTGATGAAGGCAGTCATCGACAGCAAGAAGTGACCCCGGTCACGGCCCCTCCACATCGGTGCACGTTGCGGTACCGGTCCGGTATCGGGTGACGGTCGCGGCCGGGTCACGCAAGTCGAGCCGGGTACGGTATGCCCGGACAGCACACCGCCGGACCACACAACGGTGCGGTCGGGACCGACGGAGAGGGCTGGATTAGCTATGGAAGAGCCGCGTCGCCTCGGCGGCCGGTACGAGCTGGGCCAGGTGCTCGGCCGTGGTGGCATGGCCGAGGTGTACCTCGCGCACGACACCCGGCTCGGTCGCACCGTGGCGGTGAAGACGCTGCGGGTGGACCTCGCTCGTGACCCGTCCTTCCAGGCCCGGTTCCGCCGTGAGGCCCAGTCGGCCGCCTCGCTCAACCACCCGGCGATCGTCGCGGTCTACGACACCGGCGAGGACTACGTCGACGGGGTCTCCATCCCGTACATCGTGATGGAGTACGTCGACGGCTCCACGCTGCGTGAGCTGCTGCACTCCGGCCGCAAGCTGCTGCCGGAGCGGGCCATGGAGATGACCATCGGCATCCTCCAGGCCCTGGAGTACTCGCACCGCAACGGCATCGTCCACCGCGACATCAAGCCCGCGAACGTCATGCTGACGCGCAACGGCCAGGTCAAGGTCATGGACTTCGGCATCGCCCGTGCGATGGGCGAGTCCGGCATGACGATGACGCAGACCGCCGCGGTCATCGGCACGGCGCAGTACCTCTCGCCCGAGCAGGCCAAGGGCGAGCAGGTCGACGCCCGCTCCGACCTCTACTCCACGGGCTGCCTCCTCTACGAGCTGCTGACCGTCCGGCCGCCGTTCGTCGGCGACTCCCCGGTCGCGGTCGCCTACCAGCACGTACGGGAAGAGCCGCAGGCCCCGAGCGTCTTCGACAACGAGATCACGCCCGAGATGGACGCGATCGTCCTCAAGGCGCTCACGAAGGACCCGGACTACCGCTACCAGTCGGCCGACGAGATGCGCGCCGACATTGAGGCCTGCCTGGACGGCCAGCCCGTCGCGGCCACCGCCGCCATGGGCGCGGTCGGGTACGGCGGCCACCCGGATGACCAGCAGACCGCGATGCTGCGCCCGCAGAACGGCCAGGGCCAGACGTCCATGCTCCCGCCGGTCAACCCCGATGACGGGGGCTACGGCTACGACGAAGGCGGCCACGGCCGCCGTCAGAAGAAGAGCAACACGTCCACCTGGCTGCTCGTCCTCGCGGGCGTGCTGGTCCTGGTGGGGGCGATCCTCATCGGCAAGTGGGCGTTCAGCGGCGGCACCGAGGACACCAGCACCAAGGTCCCGAAGTTCGTGGGCGAGCAGCTCAAGGACGCCCAGGAGTCGGCCGAGAACATCGGCCTCAAGATCGAGGTCGGCGAGCGCAAGCCCTGCGCCAAGTACCCGAAGGGCGAGATCTGCGATCAGGACCCCGGGGCCGACACCGAGGTCAAGAAGGGCGACACCATCACGGTGACGGTGTCGACGGGCGCGCCCAAGGTCGCGGTGCCGAACGTCATCGACACGAACGTCAACGACGCCACGGAGAAGCTCTCGGGCGACAAGTACCAGTTCAAGGTCGAGACCGAGTCCCGGGAGTCCACCCAGGAGCCCGGCACCGTCCTCGACCAGGACCCGAGCCCCGGCAACGAGGTCCAGAAGGGCAGCACGGTCACCCTGACCGTCGCCAAGAAGAAGGAACAGACCAACGTTCCTGACGTGACGGGCCTCGACTACGCGGCCGCCGAGAAGCAGCTGAAGGACAACAGCTTCGTGCCGTCCCGCGAGGACGTCGCCAGCTCGGACGTCGAAGAGGGCAAGGTCATCAAGACCACGCCGACGGCAGGTACGCCCGCCGACACCGGCTCCACGGTCACCGTCCAGGTCGCCAAGAAGGCCGAAGAGGCGACCGTCCCGCCGCTGGCCGGACAGAAGCTCAAGGACGCCCGCAAGGCCATCGAGGACGCCGGTCTGACGGTCGGCACCATCCAGGGCCCGCAGGACGACGACGCCCTCGTGGTCCTGTCCCAGCCCGGCGCCGGCGAGAAGGCGGCCCCGGGCACGGCGATCAACCTGACCACCGCCGGCGGCAACGGTGGCGACAACGGAGGCGGCGGAGAAGACGGCGGCGGCGGCTTCATCGAGGGCGTCGGCGGCTGGGGCCGCCACGACTAACCACGGCGACCAGGGCTGACGCCCTCCGTCCATGAGAGAGCCCCGGTACCGCTCAGCGGTACCGGGGCTCTCTCGTTCGTACGGCTCGTTCGTACGGCTCGTTCGTACGGCTCGTTCGTACGGCTACTTCAACTCCGCCGGAGGCGTCCGCTTGTTGTCGACCTTCTCGATCCGCTCCAGCTCGCCCCACACGATGTAGCGGTACCGCGAGGTGTAGACGGGCGTGCAGGTGGTGAGCGTGATGTAGCGGCCGGGCTTCTTCACGCCCGATTCCTTCGGGACGGGGTCGAGGACCTTCACGTTGTACTTCGAGGTCTCGGGCAGCGTCTTGTACACCTTGTAGACGTACCACTTGTCCCGGGACTCGTAGACGATCGCGTCGCCCTTCTTGATCTTGTCGATCTTGTGGAACTTCGCGCCGTGCCCGTCGCGGTGCGCGGCCAGCGTGAAGTTGCCTTCCTTGTCCTGGGGAAGGGCCGACTTGACCGGGTCCTCGTAGTAGCCGGCGACGCCGTCGTTGAGGACCTTGCTGCTGGTGCCCTCCTTGACCAGCACCTCGCCGCCGCCCATCGCGGGGACGTGGAGGAAGCCGATGCCGTCCTTGGTGTCGATGCTGCCGGGGCCGCCCGCCCAGCGGTCGCGCACCCGGTCGCCCTGCCGGTGCGCCTCGCGGTCCGCTATGACGTTCGTCCACCAGAGCGAGTAGACGACGAAGAGACCGAGCACCAGGCCCGCGGTGATGAGGAGTTCGCCGAAGACGCTGACGGCGGTGGCGATGGGGCCACGCCCCCCGCGTCGCGGTGCCGGAGCGGGCGCGGGCGCCTCGTCCTGCTTCTCGTCGTGGTCGGTCGTGGCTGCCACTGGATCTGCCCCGTTCTCACCGTTCTAGTTGACGAGCGCGCTCGGCTTTCCCTTGCTGCGCGGCCGTTCCTCGACCATCTTGCCCCAGACGATCATTCGATACTTACTCGTGAATTCCGGGGTGCAAGTGGTCAGTGTGATGTACCGGCCGGGTTTGGTGAAGCCCGATCCCGGCGGTACGGGGCCGATCACACCGGTGTTGCCGGGGCTGGTCTGCGGCAGGATGCTCGCCATCTTGTAGACGAAGTACTTGTCCTGCGTCTCTACGACGATCGGGTCGCCCGGCTCCAGGCGGTTGATGTAGCGGAAGGGCTCGCCGTGGGTGTTGCGGTGCCCGGCCACCGCGAAGTTGCCCGTCTTGGCGTCCGGCATCGGGGTCTTGGTGCTGCCCTCGTTGTAGTGACCGACCATGCCGCGGTCGAGGACCTTCTGCTTGTCGATGCCCTCCGCGACCGGGACGACGACGTCGAGCCGCGGGATGTGCAGCAGCGCGAAGCCCTGCCCCGGTTCGAAGCTGCCCGGCTTGCCCTTGCCCTCGGCCCACTCGTTCTGCAGGTCGCGGGCGGCGCCGTTGGCCTGCTGATGGGCCCGGATGTTCGTCCACCACAGCTGGTACGTGACGAACAACAGCATCAGGACGCCGACGGTGATGAACAGTTCACCGATCCCCCGGCTGACCACCGCACCCGGCGACGGCCTGCGGGCGCGCTCGGCACGGCGGGCCTCGACGCGGGAGAGCGGGGCGCCCTGCGAGGGCTGCGCGGGACGTGTGCCGCCCTTCTTGGCGGCCTTGCGACGGGCCGCCCGGCCCTCCGTGGGCCGTTCGGGCTCCCGCTCGGCTATTCGACGGGTGTCCTCCGTCCGCAGCGCCACCGTCTCGTCGTCGGGTATCGGCTCGTACGCGGGTTCCGGCTCAGACGCGGGTTCCGGCTCGGCTGCGGGCCTTTCGGGGGCGTACGCGCCGTACAGCTGCTCATACGTGGGCTCGGCCGTCTCCTGTGGCTGTGCCTGTTCCCCGTACCAGTCCCGGGCGTACCCCTCGGGGTCGTACCACTCCTGTTCCCGCAGCGCCGGAGGCGTGGCCCGCCGCTGCGGCTCCGGTTCCGCGGCGGGCCCGCTGCGGAACCACGGAGAGGGGTGCTGCCCCGGCAGCGGATCGGTCAGCGGGTCGGCCAGGTGATCGACGGCCGACTCCAACGCACCGCCCTCCAACGCGGCGGCGCCCCCGGAGGCGACGCCACCACCGTCCCCGTACGCCGCATTCTCGTCGTACGGGGCTCCGGAGGAGTCGCGCTCGGGGCGCAGGGCGGTCACGCCGTGGCCCTGCCCACCACCGGGGCGAGCCCGCTCGATCGCTCCACGGCGCCGGTGTCGCCGCACTCCACCAGCCAGTTGGCGAGCATCAGGTGACCGTGCTCGGTCAGTACGGACTCCGGGTGGAACTGCACACCCTCGACGAGCAGTTCACGGTGACGCAGCCCCATGATGATGCCGTCCTCCGTGCGCGCGGTGACCTCGAGCTCGGCCGGGACGGTGGCCGGCTCGGCGGCGAGCGAGTGGTAGCGGGTCGCGGTGAAGGGCGAGGGGAGCCCGGCGAAGACGCCCTTGCCCTCGTGGCGCACGAGGGAGGTCTTGCCGTGCAGCAGCTCCGGGGCGCGGTCCACCACGCCGCCGTACGCCACCGCCATCGACTGCATGCCGAGGCAGACGCCGAAGACGGGGACGCCGGTGGTGGCGCAGTGGCGCACCATCTCGACGCAGATGCCCGCCTGTTCGGGGGTGCCGGGGCCCGGCGAGAGCAGGACGCCGTCGAAGCCGTCCTGGGCGTGCCTCAGCTCGACCTCGTCGTTGCGCACGACCTCGCACTCGGCACCCAGCTGGTACAGGTACTGGACGAGGTTGAAGACGAAGCTGTCGTAGTTGTCCACCACGAGGATGCGGCTGCGGCCCGGGCCGCCCGCGGTGCTCACTGGCCGTCCACGGTGACGTCGTTGAAGGGCAGCAGCGGCTCGGCCCACGGGAAGACGTACTGGAAGAGCACATAGACCACCGCGAAGACGAGCACCAGTGAAATCAGTGCCCTCACCCATGCGTTTCCCGGCAGATGCCGCCAGATCCAGCCGTACATGCCGTCCCTTCCGTCGCGTACGGCACCGGGCTTCCCTTGCCGTACGGCACCAGACTAACGGCGCAGTGCCTCCGGTTTCCCGGCCTCCACAGGCTGGGTGGCATCGAGATGTGCCCAGACGATCAGCCGGTGGCTGTGGCCCCACTCTGGTTCACAGGTCGTAAGGGTGAGGTAACGGCCGGGGCCGTCGTAGCCCGATTTGCGCGGGACCGGATCAATGACTCCGATGTCCCCGGGGAGCGTCCGGTAGGGCTTCTTGTCGATGCGGTACGTGAACCAGGTGGCGCCGTCCGTCAGGACGACCGCGTCGTTCGGGCGCAGCTCGGGGAAGTCCTTGAAGGGGTCGCCGTAGGTGCGGCGGTGCCCGGCCACGGAGAAGTTGCCCTTCTGCCCCAGCTGGGCGGTGGAGTCGTAGTGGCCGAGGCCCTTCTTGAGGACGTCGGTGCCGGTGCCCTGGAGCACGGGCTTGTTCCACGTGAAACCGAACCGCGGGATGTACATGACGGCGAACGCCTTGCCGTCCTTGTAGGGGGCCGGTTTCTGCGGCGGTCCGTCGTCGGCGCCGTTGTCGCCGTCGTCCGCCCCTGTGGACAGCGCGCCCTGCGCCCATCGGTCCTGCAGCTCGTCGATCTGGCTGTCCATGGCGTGGTCGGCCTTCACGCCGGTCCAGAACAGGACGTACACCACGAAGAGCACGATCAACGTGCCGACGGTGATGCACAGTTCGCTGAACGTCCTGACGAGCACACGCACCGACACAGGACGGCCCCTCCCTGGGTGCTACTCCACGGGCTTCGCGTAGTGGAGATCCACTGTGCCCGAGTAGCCGGGAAGAGTCACCGCCCCGTCGTCGTCCACTTTCCAGCCGAGGCCGTACGCATTGACGTACAGCATGTAGTTCTGGATCTCCGGGGACGCGGCGAGGGCGCTCTTGAGCTTGTCGGGGTCGCCGACGGCCGTCACCTTGTACGGCGGGGAGTAGACGCGGCCCTGGAGGATCAGGGTGTTGCCGACGCAGCGCACGGCGCTGGTGGAGATCAGGCGCTGGTCCATGACCTTGATGCCCTCGGCGCCGCCCTGCCAGAGCGCGTTGACCACGGCCTGGAGGTCCTGCTGGTGGATGACCAGGTCGTTCGGCTGGGGCTCGGGGTAGCCGGGGAGCTTCGCGGTGGCGTTGGGCGGGGCGTCCGCGAGGGTGACCGTGACCGCGTCGCCGCTGAGCTTCTTGGTGCCCGCGTTCTTCTCCAGGGCCTTGAGCCGGGCGTCGTCGGCCTTGGTGCTGCCGTTGTCGCGCTGGGCGAGCGATTCGACGTCGTCGCGCAGGGAGCCGTTGGACTCGTCGAGCTCGCCGTTCTTGTGGCTGCGTTCCTGAATGAGGTCGGAGAGTTTCAACAGGGAGGCATCGGTACGGATGTTGGTGCCTTTGGCCGTGTTGAAGCTGGTGACGAAGATCAGGCCCGCCAAGGCGAAAACAGCGCCCGTAAGTACCCGAACCGGGCGCCAGCGGGAGCGACGACCGGCACCTTTGTGGGAGTCGGCAGAATTGCTCAACGTACCCTTATCTCCTTCAGCGCCGCGGAAGCACTACGCTAACGGACGCCCGGGGGAGGCCTCGGCTCCCCGCAGCGCCCCGCCCGGCGCCAGACCACAGTTACCTGCGCGGCCACGCAGCGCATCGACAGGAGAAACCCTCGTGCCGAAGTCACGTATCCGCAAGAAGGCAGACGACTACACGCCGCCGCCCTCGAAGAAGGCGACGAACATCAAGCTGACCAACCGCAGCTGGGTGGCTCCGGTGATGCTGGCGATGTTCCTCATCGGGCTCGCCTGGATCGTCGTCTTCTACGTCACCGACGGAAAGCTGCCGATCGACCCGCTCGGCAACTGGAACATCGTGGTCGGATTCGGCTTCATCGCGGCGGGATTCGGCGTCTCCACGCAGTGGAAGTAGCCGCTTCCACGCGGTGGACGTAGCGGCTTCCACGCGGTGGACGTAGCCGCGGGACCGCGCAGCGCATCGGCGCTCCACGCACAAGCCTTGCCCTGAGTTATCCACAGCGCTATCCACATGGGGAAAAGGTCTGAAGATCTGTGGATAACTCTCCGGAGGTTGACGCCGGTGTGACTGGCCCACCGGATCTCTGTTCGCCGCCCGCCCCTTGTCCTTCCTGGGGAAACCCAGGTCAGCGACAAGGGGCACGGTTGTTCCCCACAGCATGCACAAGATCCGGCACACGCTGTGGACAACGCGAGTACGTCAGGTGAGCTGGCCGGTCCTGACGAGGACCATGACCACGGACACCAGGACGATCAGCGCGACGCTGCCGTACTGGATGAGGTTCCGCCGCTCGCGGGGCGCGTGCACCATCGCGTAACCGACGACGACACCGCCCACGAGGCCGCCGATGTGCGCCTGCCAGGCGATGCTGAGTCCCGGCGCGAAGGTGATCGCGAGGTTGATCACCACGAGGGCGATGACCGGGCGCATGTCGTAGTTCAGCCGCCGCATCAGGACCGCGGTCGCGCCGAACAGACCGAAGATCGCGCCGGACGCCCCGAGCGAGGGCTGGTTCGGCTCGGCGATGAGATAGGTCAGCGCGCTGCCCGCGAGGCCCGACGCCCCGTACAGCGCGAGATAGCGGGCCCGGCCGAGCGCCGCTTCGAGCGGGCCGCCGATCCACCACAGGCTGAGCATGTTGAAGGCGATGTGCATATAGCTGCTGTGCAGGAACATCGCCGTCACCAGGCGGTACCACTGCCCCTCGGCGACGCCCTCGACCGAGCCGAGCTCGGGGACGTAGGCACGCCCGATCATGTCGAACCGGTCGGTGAAGCTGTCCCCGACCGACAGCTGCACCAGGAAGAGCGCGAGGTTGATCCCGACCAGGATCTTGGTGAACAGGCGCGGGTCGGCCGTGACCGTGCCGCCCGCGACCGTGCGCGGCTGATTGGCCGTCGGCGCGTGTCCGGTGCCCGAACCGTCCCTGACGCACTCCGGACACTGGAAGCCGACCGAGGCGCTGATCATGCACTCGGGGCAGATGGGGCGCTCGCAGCGCGTGCAGGTGATGCCGGTCTCACGGTCCGAATGCCGGTAGCACCGGGGCAGGGCCGACGCCCCTTGCGGCTCCTGCGGGCTGCCTGGCGCCTGGTCCATGGGGTCCCCTCAATCTCCGTACAAAGGCACTGCGGCGGCACGCGTGGCAACGCGCCGCCCCGCCCTTCCTTACGGACGGGCGGGGCGGTTTGGTTCCCTCGCGCTGACGCGCTGACGCGCGTCGGAACGCGTGGATCAGGCGTCGCGGGTCTCGATGACCACGGACTCGATGACCACGTCGTTGACCGGACGGTCGGTGCGCGGGTTGGTCTGGGTGGTCGCGATGGCGTCCACGATCTTCTTGCTGGCGTCGTTGGTGACCTCGCCGAAGATGGTGTGCTTGCGCGTCAGCCACGCGGTCGGCGACACAGTCACGAAGAACTGCGAGCCGTTCGTGCCCGGGCCGGCGTTGGCCATGGCCAGGAGGTAGGGCTTGTCGAAGGCGAGGTCCGGGTGGAACTCGTCCTCGAACTCGTAGCCCGGGCCACCGGTGCCGTTGCCCAGCGGGTCGCCGCCCTGGATCATGAAGCCGCTGATCACGCGGTGGAAGACCGTTCCGTCGTACAGGCGGTCCGAGGTCTTCTTGCCGGTCGCGGGGTGGACCCACTCGCGCTCGCCCTGAGCGAGCTCAACAAAGTTCTTGACCGTCTTGGGAGCGTGATTCGGCAGAAGCCGGACCTCGATGTCGCCCTGGTTGGTCTTCAGGGTGGCGTAAAGCTGCTCAGCCACGATCTGCCTTCCGTTGTCTTCTGTGACCCCCCGATCCTCGCACGGACCCGATTGGGACGAGTAGCCGCCGACTGGGCGCGCACCGAAGCGATCCGTGGCATTGTCGGCGAAGAGCTCTTCTTGCACCGAATCGATCGAACAGTTCCCTGTGACCCGGATGCCCGCCCTCGCATGCCTCGGAGCGATCCGGAAGGCATGATCCCTGAAAGGGTGGAAAGGTGACATACCTATACGCCACCGAGGAGGAGGATCCCGTGACCCGCATCGACAGCGTGCGCGCCGCGACCGGCTCGGCCAAGGACAGCGTGCGGCACGCCGCGGACGCGGTGGCGCCCTACGCCGACACGGCCAAGGACCGGGCCGCCCACTATGCCCACGAAGCGCGCGTACGGCTCGCGCCCAAGGTGTCGCATGCCGCCCAGCAGGCCGCTGAGCAGGCCCGTGCGCAGTACGGCGCCCACGTCGCCCCCCGCGTCGAGCAGGCCCGCACGCATGTGCCGCCGAAGGTCGATCACGCCGCGCACGAGGCCGCCGTCCGCACCCGCAAGGCCGCCCGGCAGGCCGCCGACTACTCCAAGCCCCGCATCGAGCACGCCGTGGCCGCGGCGCAGCCCGTCCGCGAAGAGGCCGCGTCCCGTGGCGTGGCCGCCCTCGCCGCACTGCGCGGCCAGGTCTCGCCGAAGGAGATCCAGCGCCTGGCCCGCAAGCACGAGCGCCGGGCCAGGGCGGGGCGCCTCACCAAGAGGCTCGCCGTACTGGGCATCCTCGCGGGTGGCGCCATCGCCGCCTGGAAGTGGTGGGACAAGCAGGCCAACCCCGACTGGCTGGTCGAGCCGCCCGCTGCCACGGAGGTCCGGGAGGGCACGCCGCTGACGTCCGTCGACGGCAGCGCGCAGGCCGCCCTCGACCCCGAGGTCCAGGCCAAGCAGGCCGAGGCCGAGGCGGCCGAGCGCGACAAGTAGCAAGACACACGAGACAAGCAGGGCAAGCAAGCAGGCAAGACATCGAAGGGCGGGAGACCGGATGGTCTCCCGCCCTTCGATGTTTCACGTGAAACATCGACCCGCCCGGCGGGTTTCACGGGACCGGCCCGGCCGCTCCGCGCGATGTTCACCAGCCGATTCCGGCCGCCACCGGCAAGTGATCACTGCCGGTGGCGGGCAGCACCCATGAACTCTTCGGCTCCACGCCGCGGACCAGGATCTGGTCGATCCGCGCCACCGGGAACTTCGCCGGCCAGGTGAAGCCGAAGCCGTTCCCTGCCTCGTCCTGGGCCGAGTTCAGCTCCGAGGTGAGGTCGGCGAACACGCGGTCGCGCAGGGTGCCGTTCAGGTCGCCGAGCAGCACCATCCGTTCGTTCGGCTCGGCGGCGACGGCCTTGGCCAGCGCCCGCGCACCGCGGTCCCTGCTGCCCGTCCAGAAGCCGTCCCTGGGAAACACCCGCACGGACCCCAGGTGCGCCACGTACACCGCGAGCGGCCCCTGGTCCGTCGCCACCGTGGTGCGCAGCGCCCGGCTGTCGGCCATCCTGCTGTCGACCGGCTTGGTGTCCGCGAGCGGCCCGACGTCCTGCGCGATGTCGACCGGCCGGGTGCCCGAAAGCGGCAGCCTGCTCCACAGCCCGACCGTGCCCAGCACCGTGTGGTGGGGGTACGCCTTCGCCAGCTCCTTCTCGTACAGCGGCTTCACCTGCGGGGTGATCTCCTCCAGGGCCAGCACGTCCGTGCCGGAGGCGGCCAGGTCGCGGGCGGTGCCTGCCGGGTCGGGGTTGTCGGCGCCGACGTTGTGGGTGGCCACGGTGAGGTCGCTGTCCGGGTGGGACTTGTCGACGAGCAGCCCACCGAAGAGGCTGAGCCACGCCACGACCGGCAGCACCAGCGCGACCACCGCGGAGGCGGAGCGGCGCCACAGCGCCCCGGCCAGCAGCACCGGGACGAACAGACCGAACCACGGCAGGAAGGTCTCCACCAGGCTGCCGAGACCCCCGCGGTCAGTGATCCATGCGTGCAGCAGCATGAGCAGACCGAGCAACAGGGCCAGCGCCGCGAGCACAGGGCCGCGCTTCCACGGCTCCGTGCCCGCCCATGTGCCCCTACGAAAAGTGCTGGTCACCGGCGCATCCTCGGGTCCTCGGTCGGGTCGGCATACCTGCGCGGACAGCCGTGCTCCGCCGCTTCGGCGCGCAGCTCGTAATGCCAGGGTTCGTTCTTGTAGATCTGGCACAGCCCGTACTCGGCGCCGTGCCGGGACAGCCACTCCGTCGCGGGGGAGCGCCCGATGTCGACCGCGTCCCCCGACACATGGGGTGACGTCTGTGCGGTGGCCACCCATCGGGCGGCCTCGTACTCGGAGCCGTACTCGGCGATCGCCTTGCGAAGGAGCTGGTTCTGGTACTCCGGGGAACGCCAGCCGCTGTTGACGTAGAACGCGATGTCGTCGTCCGCGGCGTCCGTCGCCGCCTGGCGGAGGGCCTTGAGCAGGCCCGCGTCGAGCTTGGTCACGGCCGGAGTTCCGTCGTCGAAGACCGTCACGTCGTCGGGGACCACGCCGTCGGCCTCGCCGGGATCCTCGGCCTCACCGTTCGGGGGTGAGGCCCCGGAGGAGGACGGGGGCAGCGTGGCCGAGGAGTTCGGGGACCGCGACAGCTGGTGGCCGATGACCGCGATGAGCACTGCCGCGACGGCTATCAGCCCGATGACAAGGAGCCGACTCATCCGGCGGTTGCTTGTCGGTGCCGATGGTGGGATTCGATTCATCCCGCCAGTCAAGGCAGCGCCGTGTTGCCGGTACGTATGCGGATTTCGATACACCGGCGATATGCGCCGACTCGTAGCCTCAATCCATGCGTGTGCTGATTGTCGAGGACGAACCGTATTTGGCAGAGGCCATCCGCGACGGCCTGCGCTTGGCCGCGATCGCGGCCGACATCGCAGGTGACGGCGCCACCGCGCTGGAACTTCTGAGCATCAACAGCTACGACATCGCCGTCCTGGACCGCGATATCCCCGGACCGTCCGGCGACGAGATCGCCCAACGCATCGTCGCCTCCGGCAGCGGCACACCGATCCTCATGCTCACCGCGGCCGACCGCATCGACGACAAGACGTCCGGCTTCGAACTCGGCGCCGACGACTACCTCACGAAACCCTTCGAACTCCAAGAACTCGCGCTCCGGCTCAGAGCGCTCGACCGCAGACGTGCCCACCACCGGCCTCCCGTGCGGGAGATCGCGGGTCTGCGCCTCGACCCGTTCCGCAGAGAGGTCTACCGGGACGGCCGCTATGTCGCACTGACCAGGAAGCAGTTCGCCGTACTGGAGGTCCTGGTCGCCGCCGAAGGCGGTGTCGTCAGCGCCGAGGAACTCCTGCACCGCGCATGGGACGAGAACGCCGATCCATTCACCAACGCCGTCCGCATCACCGTCTCGGCACTGCGCAAACGGCTCGGCGAACCCTGGATCATCGCCACCACACCGGGCGTCGGCTACCGCATCGACACGGCCCCCGGCACCGGACACGAGGAAGGCGAGACATGACCGAGGCGGGCGTGGACCGGGCCCCCGGGCTGAGCGTGCGCGTCAAGCTCACCCTCAGCTACACCGGCTTCCTCATGCTGGCCGGTGCCCTGATGCTCATCGCCGGCTGGTTCTTCCTGACGCGGGTGAACCACGTCGGGCTCGTCTTCCGGCCCGAGTACCAACTCTCCGTCGCGCGCGACTTCGCTCCCATCGCCGTCCTCACGATGTCGTTCCTGCTGGTGTTCGGCCTCGGGGGAGGCTGGTTCCTCGCCGGCCGCATGCTCGCCCCGCTGACCCGCATCACCCATGCCACCCGCCTGGCCTCGAACGGTTCGCTCTCCCACCGGATCCGGCTCCCGGGCCGCAGGGACGAGTTCCGCGAGCTCGCCGACTCCTTCGACACGATGCTCGTACGACTCGAAGCACACGTCGCCGAACAGCGCAGGTTCGCCGCCAACGCCTCGCACGAACTGCGCACCCCGCTGGCGATCTCGAAGGCGCTGCTCGACGTGGCCCGCAGCGATCCGCACCACGACACCGGCGCACTCCTCGCCCGCCTCCACGACGTCAACACCCGGGCGATCGACCTCACCGAGGCGCTGCTCCTGCTCAGCCGCGCCGAACAGCGGTCCTTCAGCCGGGAACGCGTCGACCTGTCCCTCATGGCGGAAGAAGCCACCGAAACACTTCTCCCCCTCGCCGAACAGCACGGCGTCACCCTCAAGACCGGCGGCGACATCGCCCCCGCGCTCGGCTCCCAGGCGCTCCTGCTGCAGCTGACCACGAACCTCGTGCACAACGCGATCATCCACAACCTGCCCGGACAGGGCACGGTGTGGGTCACCACCACCGCCCGCCCCCGGACCGTGCTGCTCACCGTCGAGAACACCGGCGACAAGCTCACCCCCCAGCTGGTGGCGACCCTCACCGAACCGTTCCGGCGCGGCACCGAACGCGTCCACACCGACCACGCGGGCGTCGGCCTCGGCCTGGCCATCGTCAAGACCATCACCCACGCCCACGACGGCACCCTGACCCTCACCCCACGCCCGGCCGGCGGGCTCCACATCGCCGTGGAACTCCCCGCGGGTCCCCCGCCCGCCGGCAGCTGAGCGCCTCCTCCCTCTCCGGCACATGAAAAATGCCCTCCGAAACCGCGTTTCCGCAGTTCAGAGGGCATTTCAAGGGTGGAGCCTAGGGGAGTCGAACCCGAAATCGTTACCTCTCTGACCTGCGAAAACACGAGAGAATCGGGATAAACACCCCTGTTTCCATCCCCTTGAATCCTGCTCGATCCCCCTCGACCCCGGCCCCGTGCTGACGCGTCAGCACGGCCAGCATGTCACTTGCGCGAGCAACGCTTGGCGACAGGAAGACCATTTCAACAGGCAGGTATGCCCATGCTCGCTCTCAGTTTGCGCAAACATCGGTACGGCCCCTCCCCGAGAGGGTGGAGACGGGGCCCATGCTCATGACGGTAGCCCGCAGTGACACCCCAGCAGGGTGACTATAATCCAAGCCCGACGGACAGGCTGGGCACCCGGCTACCTACCGGCGCATCCGCAGCTGTGGTCTCATTCCTGGCATCCGTGCCGCCACTGACTCGACTCATCCGCTGGGGCAGTAGCGC
The DNA here is from genome assembly GCF_042740435.1 of Streptomyces sp. NPDC059002. Taxonomy (NCBI): domain Bacteria; kingdom Bacillati; phylum Actinomycetota; class Actinomycetes; order Kitasatosporales; family Streptomycetaceae; genus Streptomyces; species Streptomyces sp. NPDC059002. The sequence continues at coordinate 73,840 of NZ_JBHYJI010000046.1, forward strand.
GAGCAGGTGCCGATGATCAACCTCAATCCGGCCTCGACATCCAGTTCCCGGCCATCTCACCCAGCAGTACGCAGTGTCGCTCATCCGGCCACGGCAACAAACGCGGTGGTGAGGACGGCGGCCAAGGTGAGGGTGGCGGCGAAGGCCGCGGCAGCGCGCATCACCGCAGCCGGGTAGGTGGATTGATCGCGGCGGGCAAGGTATCCAGCACCCGCAGCAACCAGTGTGGCGATCACTACGATCAGGGCTGTGGCGAGCACGATCATTGCGGTGCGGTCAGACACGACGTTCTTCTCCTTCGACGCCAAGCACTGAGGACGTGGTGCCGAATCTGCCGAAACGGCTGTTCGCCGTGGTGCGCGCGGACCAATATGAACACCGGCGAACAGCGGAGCAGGATGAGGAGTGGCGTGGTCGCAGACGGCTTGCAGGATCCGGTAGACGCTCTGGGGGAGCTGCGGGCTCGCCTTGAAGCCGGGCGTGTATCTGCCGGATTGAACAAGACCGAGGTCACTCGCCGTGCCCGTCTGGGGCGAACGGCGGTCAGTCTGGCGCTTAACCCAGGTCACGGCGTGCCTTCAGCTGATGTTGTGGGGGCACTGGCGGTCGCTCTGAAACTTGATGTTGACGCCCTGCTGGAACTGCGCGCCGTGGCTGCCGGTGATCCGCACGAGACGTCGGTGGCAGAGCACACCAGGAACACCGCACTCGGCGTTCCTGTTGTCGGCGTACAAGCTCATGCACATAGGCGGGTACGGGCTCACGTACACACTCGA
>NZ_JBHYJI010000047.1:0-74231 GCF_042740435.1 Streptomyces sp. NPDC059002
TGCCGACGCCCTCGCCGGACTGGACCACGTCGTACGAGAACAGCAGGTGCTGGCCGGAGATCCAGGCGCCGAAGGAGACGCTCATGTAGAGGCCGATCTTGGTCGCGGCGACCGGGACGCCGACCGCGCGGGCCGCGTCCTCGCCGCCGCCCACCGCGAAGATCCAGTTGCCGACGCGGGTGCGCAGGAGGATCCAGGTGGCGACGGCGATCAGGGCGAGCCACCACACGATGGTGATCTTGAAGTCGACGCCTCCGATGGTGATCGTCGAGGCGAAGACGTCCTTGGCGGAGGAGAAGCCCTCCATGTCGGCGATCGACTTGGTGGAGACCGTGCCGCTGATCAGCTTGGTGAAGCCGAGGTTCATGCCGGTCAGCATCAGGAACGTGCCGAGCGTGATGATGAAGCTCGGCGGGTCCGTACGGGTCAGCATGACGCCGTTGAAGACGCCGACCGCGAGGGTGGCGAGCAGGGAGACCCCCACGCCGACCCAGACGTTCGCGGTCATCTGGTAGCTGAACATCGACGAGATCAGCGCGGAGGTCGTCACCATGACGCCCGCCGACAGGTCGAACTCGCCGCCGATCATCAGGAGCGCCACCGGCACCGCCATGATGCCGATCGTCGATGCCGCGTACAGGACCGTGGCAAGGCTGTTGGCCTGCAGGAAGCTGTCCGCGACGATCGAGAAGAAGACGAAGACGGCGACGGCGCCGACCACCGAGCCGAGCTCGGGCCTGCCCATCAGCTTCTTCAGCGGCGAGGTCTTCAGGAGGCGCTCGTCGGTCTTGGTGCCCGGCGACGGCGCCGGGGCGGGTGCGGTCGCTGTCATCGAGTCCCTCGCTTCGCGTATTCCTCCAGCTCGGCGGCCTGGTCCTTGGTGATGATCTGAGGGCCGGTGAGGACGGGCTTGCCGCCGCCGAGGACGTCGGCGTTGTACTTGTACAGCCACAGCAGGTCGACGGCCTCGTACCCCTGGAGGTAGGGCTGCTGGTCGACCGCGAAGCCGAGCGCGCCGGACTTCAGGCCCGCCGCGACCTTCTCATTCAGGTCGAACGTGTCGATCTCGGCCTTGCTGCCCGCGCCCTCCTTGGCCTTCACCGCGGCGTCCGCGAAGGGCGCGCCGAGCGTGACGACCGCGTCGATGGACTTGTCGGTCTGCAGCCGGGCCTCGATGGAGGACTGCACGTCAGGCATGTTGGTGCCGGTCACGTACAGGTTCTGCATCGTGCCGTCGAAGGTCTTCTTGGCGCCCTCGCAGCGCTGCTCGTGGCCGACGTTGCCCTGCTCGTGCAGGATGCAGAGCGCCTTCTTCTTGCCGCGCTTGTTGAGCTCGTCGCCGACTGCCTCGCCCGCGATCGTCTCGTCCTGGCCGATGTGGGTGAGCGCGCCGAACTCCTTGGACTCCGCGGAGCCGGAGTTCACGGTGATCACCGGGATGCCGGCCTTCTTCGCGCGGGCCAGGGCGCCCTTCATCGCGTCCGGCTTGGCCAGCGTGACGATGATCCCGTCGACCTTCTTGTCGATGTAGGAGTCCACGAGCTGGGCCTGCTGCTGCGCCTCGTCGTCATGGGCGTACAGGAAATTGATGTTGTCCTTGACCGCGGCCTGCTTGGCACCGTTCTGGACGATGTCCCAGAAGGTGTCGCCGTCGCCCGAGTGGGTCACCATCCCGAACGTCCAGCGCGGCGTGTTCACCGCCGCCTTCCCCTGGGCCGATGCCTCCTTGCGGGCATCCTCCGCGCGCTTGCCGCCGGTGCTGCTGCATCCCACCAGGGAGGCTCCGAGCACCGCCACCAGCACGGCGCCCACCGCACGTACCCCTGTCTTCACCCTTGCCACGACGCCGTGCCCTTCTTGTTCTGCTCCTCGGTGCGGCCGGTCCGGATCCCCGGCCCCGGCCGCCCAAGTATCGACCACGCGGATCACGCATGTGTTCATCGGGTGCCGCGGGCGGTGTACTTCTCCAGCTTCGGCACGTCCTTCTCAGTGACGATCGCAGGCCCCGTCAGGACCGGCTTGCCCCCACCCAGGACATTCGCATTCGTCTTGTACAACCACAGCTCATCGATGGAGAGGTACCCCTGGAGGTAAGGCTGCTGATCCACCGCGAAACCGACCTCCTTGGCCTTCAGCCGCTTCACCACCTCGGCATTCAGGTCGAACGTGTCCACCTCCGCCCCGCTCCCCGCATCCTCCTTCGCCTTCACCGACACCGCCGCGATCGGCGCACCCAGCGTCACCACCGCATCGATGCCCCTGGACGCCTGCAGCTTGGCACTGACCGAGGACTGCGCACCCGGCGCGTTCGTCCCCTCCACATTCAAGTTCTCCACCGACCCCTCAAAGGTCTTCTTCACCCCCGCACACCGCTGCTCCAGCGACACATTGCCCTGCTCATGGATCACACACAGGACCTTCTTCCTGCCCCGCGCGTTCAACTCCTCCCCCACCGCCTCACCGGCCACCGACTCGTCCTGACCGATATGACCCAACGCCCCGAACCTCGCCGAGAACTCCGCCCCGGAATTGATCGTCACCACCGGAATCCCGGCCGCCGCCGCCTTCCCCAGGACCGCCTTCATCGCCTCCGGCTTGGCCAGCGTCACCACGATCCCGTCGACCTTCTTGTCCACGAACGACTGGACCAACTCCGCCTGCCCCTTGGCCTCCTTGTCATTCGCGTACAAGAACTCCACGTTGTCCTTGCGCGCCGCCTGCTTCGCCCCGCTCTGCACGATGTCCCAGAACGTGTCACCCTCACCCGAGTGCGTCACCATCGCGATCTTCAAACGCGGCGTACTCACACCCTTACCACCCCCACCACCATCCCCCGACGAGTCCTCGTCGTCCTTGCCGCCCGAGCTGCTGCACCCGGCCACGAGCGCGATCGCCGCCACGAGGACCGCGGCGGTGCGGGCTGTCCGCGTGGGGGTGCGCTTGGAGGCACGTATGGAAGTACGCATGGAAGTACGTATGGAGGTACGCATGGGGGACCACCTCTTCTCCCGGCCGCCCGAATGCGGCTGGGGGGAGTTCTAGCGGTGGGCGTACGGCAGCGTCAATGACTTTGTCAGAACATTCTGACGACCGTGAGCGAGTTGGGACCTGCCGCCGTACGACGGCCAGTTGAGCCCTACGGCCGTACGAGGAGCTGGAACTCGAAGGAGTAGCGCGAGGCGCGGTAGACGTGCGAGCCGAACTCGACGGCCCGGCCCGTGTCGTCGAAGGTCGTGCGCCGCATGGTGAGCAGCGGGGCGCCCGCACCCGGCTCGGCGAGCCGCTCCGCCTCCTGCGCGGTGGCGGCGCGGGCCCCGACGGACTGCCGCGCGCTGTGCAGGGTGAGCCCGGCCGCACGCATCAGACGGTAGAGCCCGGTGGCCTCCAGGCGTTCGGTGTCGAGGTCGAGGAGCCCGCCGGGGATGTGGTTCGTCAGATACGCCATGGGCTCGCCGTGCGCGAGGCGCAGCCGCTCGATGAGGTGCACCTCGTCCCCCTCGGCGACCCCGAGCGCCGCCGCGACCTCGGCCGACGCGGGCTCGACGGTGTTGCGCAGCACGCGGGTCTCGGGCCGCTGCCCCGCCGCCTCCAGGTCGTCGAAGAGGCTGCTGAGCTCCAGGGGGCGCTTGACCTGGCTGTGCACGACCTGCGTACCGACGCCCCTGCGCCGGACGAGCAGCCCCTTGTCGACGAGCGACTGGATGGCCTGGCGAACGGTGGGCCGGGACAGGCCGAGCCGCGCGGCGAGCTCGATCTCGTTGCCGAGAAGGCTGCCGGGGGTCAGGGCGCCGCGCTCGATCGCCGCTTCCAGCTGCTGGGACAGCTGGAAGTAGAGAGGGACCGGACTGCTGCGGTCGACGCCGAGCCGGAGCGCGACAGCGGGATCCTGAGCCGGCTTGTCCTGGGCTGCTTTGGCGACTGGTTTGGACACGGGGCGAGCGTAGCCCCGGGAGATGATGACGGGAAGTTCTGAAGTTCTGTTGTCCGGACAAGCGCCGAGCCGTGCGTGGTCCGGGCTTACGTCCCTGAGCAGTGGCGGAGCGCCGGAGAGCCCCCCTCGGAGTGCTCTCCGAGGGGGCGCTTTCGTAAGCCGGGGGACAAAGGGGGGACAGCGCGTCAGGCGGCGCCCAAGACCTCGCCCGAGGCCACAGGAGGAAAGACAAGGCGAAGATGGCGGCTGCCTTCGCCGTCCTGATCAGACTCGCCGACTGCGAACGTCGCCCCCTCGCTTACTGCGGAGGTAGCGGGCACCTCTTCCACTCCTTGGCAGCAGCCTGCTCGGACTGCGGCATCAGTGAGGTGCAGGTGTCGGCGGTGAGCTGGTAGCCGCTGTGGCCGAGCAAGGCCTGGGGCGCAAGGCCCCAGCATCATCCTCATCGGGCAGTCCTGCGCCGATCACGGACTTTCGGTCTATCGCGCGGAGGACCATAGCGGTGGTCTGCCGACCGGTCAGGCCCCCCGGCAGGTCCCCGGCGAACGTGGCGCCGGAATCCCGGGACAGCAGAATCCTCTCCGGTGTGAGATGTGCGTCACGCGAGGAAAGGGCGTATGGGCGAGGGTGCCCGGTGGACAGCTCCGATCGCAAAGCCGCCTCAAGTCGGTTGCACATCAAGGCTATTGGCCGGGGGAAGTGTGCCGAGGTGACCCCTGCGGCCCGCGGAATTATGTAGTGAGCCTTTCTTTGACATGTATGGAATGTTTCGCTCCTGCTTCTGGGCAACTGGGCCCTGTTTTACGGCATTGATCAAGGTGGGGGCAGCGTCTACGGTCGTACCGTCTCGACCTGCGGGACACTTTGCTTGGAAAGTGGGAGCGAATGTCCGTTCTCTCGGATCCCATCGTCAATACGAATTCTGTGCCCGAGGTCGACGCCCTTGAGAAGGATAAGGAGCTTTTGATCCCGACGTATGTTCCGACGATTGAGGAGACCGTCACTGCCAGCGGTGCTCACCGTCAGGGCTGCACGGGCTTCGTCATTTGTTGAGTCTCTGAAAATCGATAGCAAGGGATTCATCGGGTGCGTGTGAGACGCGAAGATCTTCGCGTCCCCGATGCTCAGGCCGACCTCTATCGTGCGGCAGTGGTGGATCTGGAATCCGTCTACGGAGCCGACCCCAATCCGTCGCAGGCCTACCATGAGATGGCGGCTCAGGCGCTTCAGGCGGTCAGGGAGCGGGACGGGGAGGCCGAAGGTATCTCGGTCAAGGTGCTTCCCTCGACTTCGTTCCTGGATACGGTACTGGTGGATCTCCCCGCTCACTCGCAGGCTTCAGGAGATCTATCCGTCCGACCGTGCCGTTGCAGCGGTTCTTTCTTCATGGCGGCCGGACATGGCCCCCCAGATCAGTCATACGACGATCCGGGACATCGACTCCCTGATTTCCAGCAGCCACAGCGGGACATCTCTGTTCATCGGGGGGAGCGAACCGTGGGCGAACGCCCAGCAGGATTGGATGAAGCTGAGGTAATTCCGTTCGATTTCTGGGGCGTGGCGGTCGATGTCCATCTCCGGCACCCCGAGGACCGTGACCATGTCCGCTACTACTTTCAGGACTACCTGCGGCCTCTGGGCGGCGCGCGTGCCGACATTTCGCTCGCCCTCCTGCCCGCCGAGGGGCGATTCATCAGTGGGGCCACCGATGTCCGCAAGGACATCCATGTCCAGACGGCCGGTAACTCCTGGCAGCTCTACGAGAGTTACGCGGGGCAGCCGGACCGAGCGACACCGCTGCCGCCGTTTCTACTGCCCCCCTTGAACTCCCTGGTCCGCCCCGTGCCCGCGAGCGCGGTGGCCTCGCCGCGGGAGCCCTCCCGGGCCGTTCTGCTGCACGGCCCCTCGAAGGCCGGCAAGTCGTCCGTCCTGCTCGAATTGACCCGGCTGGGCTGGCACTTCGTCTGTGATGACACCGCCCTGCTGCACAACGAGCGCACGATCTTCTCCTACACCCGGCCCATCGGCGTCGGGGAGTCGACGCTGGAGACCCATCCGTGGCTGCATGCCCACCTCGCGCAGGCCCTCAGCTTCTCCACGCCGACCGGGACCACCTGGGCCGTCCACGCGAACCTCCTGCCGGCCAAGCGTTCCCCGGCCGCGACCGACTGGGCGTGGACGGTCACTCTGCGCCCGTCCCGCACCTACTGCGTCACCCACCTCGCGGAGAACCACTGGGAGATCGCACTGGATTCAGGACGGGACATCCGACGAGCCGCTGCGGACATCGTCACGGAACTCACCGGAGACCCTTCATGACCCAGAACCTGTACTTCGACTTCTACGGGGTGACCAGCCGGCTGCGGGTGGTCACGGCCGACGTCGATGAGGCCCTGTTCTACTTTCAGGATCAGCAGCTCTCGCAGCCTCCCGCGGGTGAACCCGATGTGGTGGTGACCCTGAGCTGCACCGAATGGCCCGAGCGTGGCTTCTTCACCAGCCTGCTCCGCAAGGACAACCTGGCCAAGCGCATCGAGATCGACCGACGCACCGACGGCTCCTGGGCCCGGGTGGTCGATCACGCCTTCACGGGGTGGTCCGAGATACCCTCCCCGCTCCCGCCCTTCCGCTACTCCGACCTGTGGATGACCACCGCGGTCGGCCCGGGAACCTGCCTGGTGATGCCCGACGGTCAGGGACTGCTCATCACCGGGGCCAACTACGTCGGCAAGACCTCAACCTCCCTGGTGCTGTGTCAACGCGGAGCACGTCTGGTGAGCGACAGCCTCGCCGTGCTCGACCTGACCACCGGCCTGTTCCGCCGGCACGACAGCCCCCTCGGCTTTCGCAGGGGAAGCCGCCGACACCACCTGGACAAGATCACAAACGGTGTGCACCGCGAAACCGTGTCCCCGGACACCGGCCTCGTGCTCCTGGTGCCTCCCGCGGAATTCCTGGGCGTCCCCAACCTCTCCGAGGCCAAGGTCGACCGGATCGTGCACCTCGAACGCCACGCTTCGCGCACGGAGCCCTTCACCACGGACTCAGACCTGTCTTCTTGGTTCTCCGGTGCCGACCAGCACGAGATCGCTCGGCACCTTCCCGAGGCGACCACTGTCGTGCCCGTGCCGGAGGAAGCTTCGCCCCGTCAGATCGCAGACCTTCTCGAAAGCGCCCTATGAGTGACCTACTGATGGCCGAGGCCGTCTCCAAGACCTACGCCGACGCCTCCACCCCGGCCCTTTCCGGCGTCTCGTTCCGCATCGGGGAAGGAGAAGTCGTCGCACTGCTCGGACACAACGGGGCAGGGAAGTCGACCCTGTTCGAGATCGTGTGCGGTCTTCAGCGGGCCGACTCGGGCACAGTAAAGCGTTCGGTGGGCCCGGCCGAGTTCGGCTGGTGCCCACAGCGAGAGATCATCGACTGGTCATTGACCGTGCGTCAGAATGTCGAGATGGGACTGGCGTTCCGCCGCGGGACCCTGCGCGGCGTACGTGCCCCGGCGGAGGAGGTCTGCGAGGTCGTCGGCCTCGAACGGTTCCTCGACCGGCAGGCCGAGACGCTCTCCGGCGGGGAACTGCGCCGCTGCCAGATCGCCCGCGCCATCGCAGGCCGACCTCGGCTGATGGTCCTCGACGAGCCGACCACCGGCCTGGACCCCGACGCCGTCGCGCAGGTCTTCGACTTCCTCCGTGACAGCGCGAGGCAGGGGTCCACCGTCCTGGTCAGCACCCACGACACGTCACGCTTCGCCGGACACTGCACCCGCGTTCTGGCCCTCAGTGCCGGCCGCCTCCTCGCCGACCAGCCAGTGAGGGCCTTCCTGGCCCCGGTCGGCGAGTCCAACGACCTGTGGGACGGCTACCGGCACCTCACCCGGCAGCCCTCCACCACGTCCGAACTCCCATCGCCCGAGGTCGCACACCCATGAGCACCCTGCAGACGCCCCCGCAGGCGCGCCGTCTCGCCCGCCCCCTGATCGCGGTCCGCTTCCACTGGCTCTCCCTGTGGAACTGGCGACAGGTCTACTACGGCCGGATCATCGAGCCGATCGCCTACCTGCTCTTTCTTGCCGCCGGGATCGGCGGAGCGGTCGCCTCCGGGCACAACCAGAGCCTGGGCACGTATCTCGCGTTCGTCGTCCCGGGCATGTTCGCGATGCTCGCGTTCCGCTCCGGGACCGCTGCCATCTCGGATGTCGCCAACGACCGCAAATGGGGGGTGTTCGCCCTCTACACCCTGCACGGAGGCGGCCCCGCCGGATACCTGTCGAGCATCGTCACGATCCTCGGCGCGGTCTTCCTCGCCCAACTCGCGCTGGTCCTCGTCCTCGCTGCCGTACTGGGCGGCCTCGCCGACGTGTCGGCGTCGCGCCTGACGACCACGGTGCTGACCGCGCTCCTTGTCGACGCCGGCTGGATCGCCGCGGGAGCGGCCGTCGCCGCCCGTGTGCAGTCGTACGCCGCACGGGACTTCCTCCTGACCATCACCGCCCTGCCCGTCGTGCTGGCGGCACCGCTGTTCTACCCCTTGGACTCAGCGCCGGGCTACCTACGTGCTCTGGCCCACGCCGATCCGCTCACCTACCAAGTCGCCTGGCTGCGCGGCACCTGGTCGGGCAATCCTTCCGGCCTGCTCTGGGCGGCCCTGTGGGCGGCGATCGCGGCGACCGCAGCCGTGCCGATGCTGACCCGAGCCGATCGCGTCACCCGGGAAAGGTGAGCGACCGACCATGAAGCTCTCCGTCCTCGACACCGCTCCCGTCTTTGCCGGAACCACCGGCGCTGCGGCACTGCGCACCAGCGTGGAACTGGCGCAACACGCAGAAGCACTGGGCTACACCCGCTACTGGATCGCGGAGCACCACGACAACCCCGCGGCGGCGGCGACTGCTCCGGAGGTCGTCACAGCGGCCATCGCCTCCGCCACGACCACCATTCGCGTGGGATCCGGCGGCGTCATGCTCCCCAACCACTCAACACTCCGCGTCGCTGAAGCCTTCACCACCCTGACCGCCCTGTTCGGCTCCCGCATCGACCTGGGCGTGGGCCGTGCCCTGGCCGGCAGTCCGACGCTGAGCACCACCCTTCGAGGGACCCTCCCCTCCGCCTCGCCGACCGCGTTCGCCACCCAGATCGAAGAGCTGCAGCGATACCTCTCCCACAGCGCCGCGAACACATTGCCCCACCACACATCCGTACCCGTGTAGATCCTCGGGGGCAGCATCCCCGTCGCCCTGACAGCGGCCCGCCTCGGCCTCCCCTTTGCCTTCGCCGGTCCAGCGCAGGCGTGTACCTGGCGAAGACCCAGAAACGCGCCGCCCAACTCGCCCGCACCTACGCGGAGCACCTCCTGGTCGAGAGCCGGGGGAACCGCACACCCATCGTTCCGAAGCCCACGGCGCAGACACCCAACCACCAGCACAGCATGGCCGAGACCCGGGCCAAGGAATGGATCTGCGGAGACCGGACCACGGCCGAAGCAGCCCTCCACCAATACGCCAACGACCTCGCCCTCGACGAACTCATCACCCTGACCGTCATGGAAGACTTCGCCGACCGGGCCCTGTCGTACGAGATCCTCATGCAAGCAGCCACATCAACGATCAACTAACCGCCGCTCAGAGATGCACACCCCGAAGCTCATGGACACCGCGAGCGAGGGCGGTGCCGGAGTGTTCAAGCTCGGCTACTTCGACCGCTCCGCCTACCTGGCGCAGTCGCCACAGATTTACAAGCAAATGGCGATCGCTGCGGGCATCGACAAGGTCTTCGAGGAGCAGATGCTCACGCACGCCATCCGCAAGGTCGCCGACGCCCATGGTGAGGCGATCCGGGAGACGTTCGGCGTGGAGGTCTCGGTGCCGGCGACACCGTTCCCCCGGATCACGATGGCCGAGGCGCAGCAGATCCTCCGCGCCAAGGGCTGGGACCGCGAGGGAGCGAAGGAGGACCTGGACCCGGAGGGCGAACGTGGCATTGCCGCGTACATCAAGGAGCAGACCGGGCACGAGTGGGTGTTCATCACCCACTACCTGACGCGCATCCGGCCCTTTTACCACATGCGTCCCGCAGGCGACCCGGGCTTGACGCTCAGCTTCGACCTCCGCTGCAGGACTACCTGAACGCCTTTCGGTACGGCTGCCCGCCGCATGAGGGCCTCGGCATGGGCCTCGGCCGGGTGTTGATGGTCATGCTCGGGCTCGACTCCATCCGCGAGACCACCTTCCTGTTCCGCGGGCCGCACCGGCTCACCCCGTAGGGGCTTGTCGCTGGACGTGGTCGGCACCGTCATGCGCGCTCGGGCCGGCCCGCTGCCGACACTCCCGAGAGGCAGCAGAGAGTCCAAGCGGGCACCGTTGTCCAGGAGCCGAACACGTCCCGGTTGAGCGCGATGATGACGCGCTGGCGGGCGCGGCGCTGCTGTTGCGCCTTGCTGTATCGGCGCTTGCGCTTAGGGGTGCCGCCTCGCCGTTCAGAATCTGCTCGCGGTGTAGAAGCGCAGGGCCAACTCCCGTTCGGAGAACCGCCCCTGATGGCAGAGCGCGCCGTGGGAGAAGGTGACGGTCGTTGTGGTACGTCGATGCGGCACCGGCTGTGGAGAGGAAGAGGAGGGGTGCGCACCTTTGCCACGTGTACCCCCAGCCGGATGAGGGCCAGCAACACACCGCGAGCGCCCCCTCTCACGCATGTACGGCAGGTTAGTTGACCTCGCCTCGGACTCGTCGCGCACTATCAATGTCGTCCTGGAGGGCGCTCAGGCGGGGCGGAGTTCTGGAATCATCGAGAACTACGACATGAAGCGCGTCTCCGACTTGGGCGGGTTCCACATCGAGTGACCACCATGATGGATGCTTCGTCTGGTCGATGAACCCCTTTTCGCCATCGATGTCCACCATGACACCGACCATGCTGACACCCGTCACTACGACGTCAAACTCCTGTTCATTCCTGATCACTGCGTCACCGGTTCCTGGGGGTTGGTATCCACGTCCTCTTGAGGGTCCTTGAGGAAGTCGGTATGCATGTCGGGAAGAAAGCGCTGCGAGCACGCCAGGCAATACGGCTCCCCAGATGTCGAGTTCACCGCAAGAGCCTGGGCCAACTGCACGGCCTGCGGCGAGGGCCGACTCTCCCTGGGAAGTGCGTCGCCCCGCGGGCCGGGCCGCGGGGCGACGAAGGTTGTCAGGGCTTACGCGCCACTGCCCCGTACATCGCGATCGCCCGGTCGTCGACGCCGTCCTGCTCGGGTCCCGGGCGCCACTTGTGGACCTGGGCGACGCCCGGCTCCACGAGGTTCATGCCGTCGAAGAAGGAGGTCGCGGTCGGCAGGTCCCGGAGGGCCATGGGCATGCCCTGCTGGGCGTACTCGTCGGCGACCCGGCCGACCTCGCCGGGTGCGAAGTCGGCGGTGCCGATGGTCATGGCCAGGAAGCTGCCCGACGGCAGCGGTTCGAGCAGGCGCTGTACCAGGTGACGGTCGTCCGGCGGCAGGATGAAGTGGAGTATGCCGATGACCATCAGGCCGACCGGCTCCTTCAGGTCGATCAGGGCGCGGAACTCGGGGCTGTCCAGGATGGCGTCCGGGTCGTGCATGTCGGCGTCGATGTACGCGGTCGCCCCCTCGGGCGAACTCTGCAGAAGGGCGCGGGCGTGGGCCAGGACGATGGGGTCGTTGTCGACGTAGACCACGTGCGACTCCGGCGCCACCTGCTGCACCACCTCGTGCAGGTTGGGGGCCGTGGGCAGGCCGGTGCCGATGTCGAGGAACTGCCGGATGCCCTGCTCCTTGGCCAGGTAGTGCCCGGCACGGTGCATGAACCGGCGGTTCTCCACCATGTGGATCGGCAGGGCCGGCCAGTGCTCTGACATCCTGTCGCCCGCCTCGGCATCGACGGGGTAGTGGTCCTTACCGCCCAGGATGTAGTCGTACACCCGTGCCGAGTGGGCAGTTGAGGTGTCGATCCGGTCGCCTGCGCCGTGCATGGGCCACTCCACTCTTCGCTGCTGCCAATGGAGTTCAGACGTTACGCGGTACCGCCACTCGAACAAATTGATGCCCTCACGGCACCATCAGCACGGAGGTCGCCAACCGCCGCACCCCGAGTACGGAAGCCGGTTGGCCCGAAGCCCCGGAACGCCTCGTGGAGGAACCATCCCTGAAGTTCGGTTGTCCGGACAGTTCAGTTGTCCGGACAAACCATTGACAGGACCGGCGGGGCGTGGCGAGGGTGGGGGCATGCGCATCGGACTGATCGGAACGGGCCGTATCGGCACATTTCATTCGGCGGCTCTTGGTCGTCACCCCGAGGTGACGTCTCTGGTCGTCGCCGACGCGGATGGAGCGCGGGCGGGCGATCTCGCGGAGCGGATCGGGGCGACGGCCGCGCCCTCCGTCGAGGAACTCTTCCGGGGCGGGGTGGACGCTCTGGTGATCACCGCGGCGACCTCCGCGCACGCCGAGCTGATCGGGAGGGCCGCGCGTGCCGGGCTCCCGGTGTTCTGCGAGAAGCCGATCGCGCTCGACCTGCCGGGCACGCTGGCCGCGCTCGCCGAGGTCGAGGCCGCGGGCACGGTGCTGCAGCTCGGCTTCCAGCGGCGGTTCGACGCGGGGTACACGGCGGCGCGCGACGCGGTGCGGGCGGGGCGGCTCGGTCGGCTGCACACCGTGCGGGCGACGACCTCGGACCCCGCGCCGCCCCCGGCCGCGTATCTCCCGCTCTCCGGCGGCCTCTACCGCGACTGCCTGGTCCACGACTTCGACATCCTGCGCTGGGTGACGGGACGCGAGGTCACGGAGGTGTACGCGACCGGCTCGGACGCGGGCCCCGCGATGTTCCGCGAGGCGGGGGACGTCGACACGGCGGCCGTGCTGCTCACCCTGGACGACGGCACGCTCGGCACGGCGACGGCGACCCGGTGCAACGGCGCGGGATACGACGTACGCATGGAACTGGCCGGAGAGCGCGACCAGTTGGCGGTCGGTCTGGACGACCGCACCCCGATCACCTCGGCGGAGCCCGCGGGCCCCGCGGCCCCGGACAAGCCCTGGCCCGGCTTCCTGGAGCGGTTCGCCCCCGCGTACGAGGCGGAGCTCGCCGCGTTCGTCGATGTCGTACGCGGCGAACGCGCGAACCCCTGCGACGGGCGCGAGGCGCTGCACGCGCTGCGGATCGCGGAGGCGTGCGAGCTGTCGCGGCGCGAGCGGAGGCCGGTGCGGCTCGCGGAGATCCCCGGCGCCGAGGCGTAGGACCACCGGCTCACGCCGTCGAGAGCACCGTCCCCTGCGCGATCGCGCACAGGACCTCCGCGTCCTCCGCGTGCTCCGCCGGACCCGCGCCATCCTCGCCGCGCACGGCGAACAGCTCGCAGCGGACCACCGCCTGACGGCGGCCCGAGTGGGCGACGGTGGCGCGGGCGACGAGCCTGGCGCCGGTCGCGGGGCGTACGTACTGGATGGAGAAGCCCGCGGTCAGCACCGCGGGCCCGAGCGTCGTGCCCGCGGCGAACGTGATGCTGTTGTCCGCCGCGTACGCGAGGACTCCGCCGTGCACGAAGCCGTTCTGCTGGTGCAGTTCCTCGCGGATGTCGATCTCCAGCGTGGCCGCGCCGTCGCCGAACCGCGTGATGCGCGCCCGGACGAGACGGCTGAACGGCTGGGCGTCCAGGACCTTCTGGGCCATCGCGAGGTCGATCGGCAGGGACTCGGCCTGCGGCTCCGGCGTGGCGTCGGGCGTGGCCTGCGGTGCGGGCCCGGACAGGGGTGACTCGGTCATGGGTCGACTTCTACCACCGGACGGGAAGCCGCCGCACCCCCCTGATCAGCATCCCCGGCAGCCACTCCCCCGAAGGCCCGTCCGCGGCGAGGTCCGGGCAGCGCGCGAGCAGTGAACCGAGCGCCGCCTTGGCCTCGACGCGGGCCAGCGGTGCGCCCAGGCAGAAGTGCAGGCCGTGCCCGAAGGCGACATGGCCCTGCGGGGCGCGGTGGATGTCGAAGCGGTCGGGGTCGGGGAAGCGCTCCGGGTCCCGGTCGGCGGCCGCGATGCCGATGAGGACGGCGGATCCCGCGGGCACGACGGTGCCGCCGATCTCGACGGGCTCCGCGGCGAAGCGGTACGTCGAGTTCTCCACCGGGCCCTCCCAGCGCAGGGTCTCCTCGATCGCGCCGTCCAGGAGGGTCATGTCCGCACGCAGGTCGGCCAGTTGATCCGGGTGGGCGAGGAGGGCCCTGACGGCGTTGGCGATCAGATTGACGGTGGTCTCGTGGCCCGCGATCAGCAGCACGTACGCCATGGCCCGCAGCTCCGCGGGGGTGAGCCGGTCGCTGTCGTCGTCGCCGGTGGCACGGATCAGGGCGGCGAGGAGGTCGTCATCGCCGACGCGGTTCTTCTTGGCCTCGATCAAGTCGTCGAGATAGGCGGCGAGTTCGACGAAGACGGCCCGCTCCGCCTCCTGGCTCGGCGCCGCGACGACGCTGTTCGACATGCGGCGGAACTCCTCCCGGTCGATGTCGGGGACGCCGAGGAGCTCGCAGATGACGGTGATGGGCAGCGGGAAGGCGAGCGCGTCGACGAGGTCGGCGCGGCGGTCCCCCGGCGCTCCCGGCGCTCCCGGCGCTCCCGGCGCTCCCGGCGCTCCCGGCGCCAGCATCGCGTCCAAGAGGTCGTCGGTGATGCGCTGGATGCGGGGGCGCAGGGCCTGCACGCGGCGGGCGGTGAACTCCTTGGTGACCAGGCGCCGCAGGCGGGTGTGCCGGGGCGGGTCGGCGAGCAGCAGATGGGTGCCGATCAGCTCTTCTTCCAGGAGGGTGACGCCCAGGGGCGCGGAGGACTTGACGAGGCGGGGGTCGGCGAGGGCCGCCCTGCCCTCTTCGTACCCGACGACGAGGTGGATGTCGGTGGTGTCGTCCGGGGGTGGCAGCCGGACGCGGTGGACGGGGCCGAGGGAGCGCAGCTCCGCGTAGACGGGATGGGGGTTCGCGGTGAACTCCGCGCCGAACGCGGCCAGATCCACGCTCTCCGCCATGCGACTCCTTCCGGACTGCCCGTACGGCTCACGGCTCGCGGCCCACGGCTCGCGGGCCACGGCTCGCGGCCCACCGCCGGCGGTCCGGACCTCCGCACCGCCGACCGGTCTCACTGGACCCAACGCCCCGCCCACCCACCGGAGTTCCCCGCCCCCGGCACGGGCCCCGCCCTCAGCCCGCCTCGTCGAGCAGCCCCGCGTCATGCGCGAGGAGCGCGATCTGCACCCGGTTGTTGAGGTCCAGCTTGGTCAGGATGCGGGACACGTGCGCCTTGACGGTGGCGACGCTCAGGAAGAGTTCCGCCGCGATGTCCGCGTTCGAGCCGCCCCTGCCGATCGCGACGGCGACCTCCCGTTCGCGCTCCGCCAGCGCGTCGAGCCGCTCCAACGCACGCCGCCTGCGGTCGAGTTGCGGGTCGACGCCGGTCACCTGGGTGATCAGCTGCTGGGTCACGGTCGGCGAGAGCACCGGCTCGCCCGCGGCCACCGCGCGCACCGCCGCGACGATCTCGGCGGGCGCCGTGTCCTTGAGGACGAAGCCCGCGGCGCCCGCCCGCAGCGCCCGCAGGACCTGCTCGTCGGCGTGGAACGTGGTGAGGACGATGACTTCGGGGGCGTCGGGCCGCTTGCGCAGGGACTCCGTGGCGGCGAGGCCGTCCATCGTCGGCATCCGGATGTCCATCAGGACGACATCGGGGCGGAGTTCGCCGACGAGCGGTGCGACCTCCGTGCCGTCGCCCGCCTCACCCACGATCTCGATGTCGTCCGCGCCGCCGAGCATGAAGGAGAGCCCGGCGCGGACCAGGGGGTCGTCGTCGACGAGAAGGAGCCTGATGGTGTTCATGGGGCCCACGGTAGCCATGCCTCCAGGTGAAATCCGCCGTCGGGCAGCGCACCGTGCCCGAGCCTGCCGCCCGCGAGCGAGGCCCGTTCGGCGAGGCCGATCAGGCCCTGTCCCGAGCCGGGCACCTTCGGTACGTCGCCGTCCGGTGCCGGGTTGCGTACGGAGAGTGTGAGGCCCTCGCCGGGGGTGCCGGACACGGTGACCGTCACCTCGGTTCCCGGGGCGTGCTTGCGGGCATTGGTCAGTGCCTCCTGTGCGATGCGGTAGGCGGTGCGGCCGATGGCGGCGGGCACGGCCGACGGGTCGGCGACGCGGTTGTCGAGGGCGACCTTCATGCCCGCGGCGCGGGACTCGGCGACCAGGGTGTCCAGGGCCGCGAGCGTGGGCTGCGGGCGGCCCGAGGCGTCCGCGTCGCCGCCGCGCAGCACGCCGATCACCTGGCGCAGGTCCTGCAGCGCCTCGTGGGAGCTCTCCCGGATGACGCCCGCGGCGCGGACGATCTCCTCGCGGGGTGCGTCGGGGCGGAACTCCAGGGCTCCGGCGTGCACGCTGAGCAGCGTCAGACGGTGCGCGAGGACGTCGTGCATCTCGCGGGCGATGGCCTCGCGGGCCAGGCGCTGGGCCTGTTCGGCGCGCAGGGCGGCCTCGTTCTCGGCGCGCAGGGCGCGGTCGCGCAGGCTGAGCAGGAGCTGGCGCCGGGAGCGTACGAACATGCCCCAGCCGATGACCGACACGGTCACCAGGACACCGAAGGCGATGGAGATCCCGTAGGCGATGTCGGCGTCGGGGCGCAGCCAGTAGGTGAGGGGGACCGCGGCGACCGAGGCGCCGCCGACCCATCCGACGTACCGGAAGGGCCGGTGCACCGCGAGGGTGAACAGGGCCACCGCCGCCGCGCCGCCCGCCGTGTCGGAGGCGATCCCGACCGGCACCATCGCGATGGCGAGGCCGACCGTCCAGCGTCGGCGCAGCCAGACCGCGGCGCAGGCCAGCGCGCCGAGCACCTGGTCGAATTCGGCGACGCCCTCCGAGACGTGCGGATTGCCGCTGACCGCATCGGCGCCGATCATCCCGATCAGGACGGCGGCGAGGAAGCAGGCGAAGTCGACGAGCCAGTCGCGCACGGTCCGCCGGGAGCCGCGGCGCAGGGCGCGGTCCGGGTCGAATTCCGCGGCGATGGCGGAGGGCAGCGCCCATGGCCTTCTGGCCAGGGGCTGGGAGGCGGCCGGGGCGCCGGCCCGTGCTCCCGTGTGGGGTTCGGCCGCCGGTGCGGGCCGCCGGGTGGGCTCAGTGCCGCTCATGGTCGACAAATCTACGCACCAGAGGCGGCCCCGGTCGCCCCGCGCGCGTGATCGACTACCAAAGTCGCGCAGGTCCGAGACTTTCGGACGCGCCTGTGCAGGGGATCCTCGCCCCGCGGCGGATGTGCGTGGGGAAGCAACGGGGCGAGGATCCCGGTATGAGACAGGTACTTGAGGTGTTCGGCGTGATCCTGCTGGTCCAGGGTGCGGCTGGGCTGATCCACGAGCTGACCGGGAGCCTCGACGGCTGGGGTCTCGTCCAGCGTCTCGGCTTCCTCGACGGCCATGAGATCTATGCGAGCGTCACGCTGCTCGTGCTCGCGGTCGCGCTGTTCGCCGCCGCGGAGAGCCGCGGGAAGCGCTGACCTGACCGCGCGCCACGCCCCGTACGGAACCGGCGTGCGCCACGCCCCGTACGGGGCCGGGGAAACCGGGGCCCGGGGCCGAGAGGCTCAGCAGCCGTGGTCCACCAGGTCGAAGGACGCGTAGTGGTCGGCGGTGTAGTAGTCCTCCTGGCTCTTCTCGCCGGTCACGATGCGGCGGGCACCGCGGTCGTCCGAGCCGGGCGTGATGACCGTGTACTCGTGGTAGTAGCCGGAGCTCTGCCGGGGCAGCTCGCCCTCGCGGTTCTGGAAGACGGTGCCGTCCTGCGGGAACGGGTAGGGGCCGCCCTTTTCGATGAGGTCCAGGGTGTCGTGCGCCTGGGAGGGCAGGGCGGAGTAGCAGATCTCGCCGACCGCGGTGACGGAGTACGAGACGGGGGCGACGGGCGCCGCGCTCGCGGTGGCGGCGACGGGGCCGCCGATCAGCAGGGCGGCGGCGAGGGCGGTGACACTGACGATTCGTGGGGGGATTCGCATGGGTCCAGTGTGACGCGCGTAGAGGTTGGCGTGTCAACGTCAAGTCCGTTGAATTTTCCGGGAGTTAACCGTACGTCGCCGACTCTTCGTCACATCTTCCCGACAGCCTCCTCGCAAGGGGACGACGCCCTCGCGACCACCGGGGACGGACACCCGCTCACCGGACGGCCCTGCGCCCCCAGCTCGTCCCCGCGAGCACGAGCACCCCGCCCAACAGGCCGACCGCGCCCAGGTGTTCGCCCCCGACGGCGATGCCCGCCGCGGCCGCCCACAGCGGCTCCGTGCCGAGCAGCAGACTGACCCGGGAGGGAGAGCTCCGCCGTACCGCCCACATCTGTACGAAGAAGGCGAAGAGCGTGCAGAAGACGGAGAGGAAGAGCAGCCCCGCCCACTCCCCCGCGCCGAAGTCCGCCGCGACGGACCACGGCGCCGTGCCCGTGCCCGCGGCCGCGAGCACCGCGAACACCAGGACGGCGCCGCCCAGTTGGACGGTGGTGAGAGAGAGCGAGTCGGCGTCCCGCACCGCCTTGATGCGCGCCATGGCCAGGACGTGCGCGGTGCGGGCGAGGGCGGCGAGCAGGATGAGCAGATCGCCGGATGCGGGCCGGGTGAAGCCGCCGCTCTGGGTCAGCAGGACCACACCGAGCACGGAGAGCCCGGCCGCGGCGAGGAACGCGCGCGGCGGCCGGGCCCGCTGCACCACGGCCTCGGCGAGCGGCGTAAAGATCATGGTGAGGCTGATGATGAGGCCCGCGTTGGTCGCCGAGGTGTGGACGACGCCGTAGGTCTCCAGGAGGAAGATCCCGGCGAGGATCAGGCCCAGGGCCCCGGCCCCGCGCCACTGCGCGGCCGTGAGCGCCCGCAGCGACCGCCACCCGGCCGCCACCAGCGCGGGCAGCACCACCCCGAACCGCAGCACGAGCACGGCGACGACCGTGTGGCTCGTGGTGATGCCCTTGGCGGCCAGATAGCTGGCGCCCCAGACGACAGCCACGAGAAGGACGGGCAGATCGGTGAGCCAGGCGCGGCGCGGGGCGAGCGCGGCCGGGGTGGTGAGCGTCGACATCGGGCGCGGTCTCCAACGGGTGCGGCGGTGTGGAGACTTCGGCGGCTCGCACGTCGAGCGCACACCGTATCCGGCCAAGATCGCGCGGTGAAGGGTCCGCGCGCCGCGTCTCACGGGTCGGTCACGGCGGCGGCAGGTTCAGTAAGTGCCGTACTCCGGGCGCCCTCCTCGACCGTACGTGCTGATGACGACGCCCGTGGACGTCGCACGCGACCGGGCGAGGCGGAACGCGGTGGGCAGGGCGCCCTCCTCGAAGAGCCGCTTGCCGGTCCCGAGGACGACGGGGAACGTCACCAGGTGCAGGGTGTCGATCAGGTCGTGCGCCAGCAGGGACCGCGCGAGGTTGCCGCTGCCGTGCATCTGGAGTTCGCGCCCGGGCCGCTCCTTGAGGGAGATGACGTCCTTGACCAGGTCGTGGCGGCCGATGATGTGCGAGTCGTGCCAGTCGACGCCGGTCAGGGTGGTGCTCGCGACGTACTTGGGCAGGGAGTTGAGACGCGAGGCGACCGGGTCGGCGGGGTCGGTGTGCTGGGGCCAGTACCCGGCGAAGATCTCGTAGGTGCCGCGCCCCAGCAGGAACGCGTCGGCCTGGTCGAAGACCTCCGTGATGAAGGCCCCGAAGTCGTCGTCTCCGTAGGGGACCGACCACCCGCCGTGCTCGAAGCCGCCGCTGCGGTCCTCGTCGGGGCCTCCGGGTGCCTGGAACACACCGTCGAGGGTCAGGAACTGGGTGAAGGTGAGCTTCATGGTGAGCGCCTCTCAGCGAATCCTGGACTGTCACCTCTTCAGACCGTGCCCCGGGTGCGAACTCATCGCCCGCGGAGCGCGGGGCCCCGGAAATCCGTGTCCGTTTCCCGCCAGCCGTGGCCCGCGCGAACGCCTTTCATTGAACCCGTAAGCACTTACGGCGCAAGTCGCCGGATACCAGTACGGACACACAGAAGAGGCGCGAACGACATGTCTACTCTCACCGGCAAGAAGGCCCTCGTCACCGGCGGCAGCCGCGGCATGGGCGCGGCGATCGCGCTGCGCCTGGCACAGGGCGGCGCGGACGTCGCGATCACCTACGTGCAGAACGAGGCCGCGGCCAAGGAGATCGTGACGAAGATCGAGGCGATGGGCCGGCGCGGCTTCGCCATCAAGGCCGACGCGGCGGACGCCGGGGACGCCGTGGGCTCCGTGGAGCGGGCCGCCGACGACCTGGGCGGGCTCGACATCCTGGTGAACAACGCCGGGGTCGGGGTCCTCGGACCGATCGGCGACCTGTCGCTCGCCGATGTCGACCGGGTGCTCGACGTCAACGTCCGCGCGGTCTTCCTGGCCTCGCAGGCCGCGGCGGGCCTGCTGCGCGACGGCGGCCGCATCATCTCCACGGGCACCGCGCTCGGCCGTTACGCGGGCGGTCCCGGCGGCACGCTGTACGCGCTGAGCAAGACGGCGCTCACGGGCCTGACCAAGTCCCTGGCACGGGAGCTCGGCGGGCGCGGCATCACCGTGAACCTGGTGCACCCGGGTCCGATCGACACGGACATGAACCCGGCCGACGGCCCCTTCGCCGAACCGCAGAAGGCGAACACGGCGCTCGGCCGCTTCGGGTCCGCGGACGAGGTGGCCTCCCTGGTCGCCTACCTCTGCGGCCCGGACGCCGGATACGTCACGGGCGGTGAACTCGTCGTGGACGGCGGCCACTCGGCCTGACGTTCCAGGGCATGGATGCGGGGCGCACCGAGGCTGTCCACCCGGTGCGCCCCACGTTCAGCGGGGGCGGATCAGCCGCCCAGCTCCTGGTGGCGGGCCGCCAGCTTGGCCGCGCCGTCCTCGGTCAGCGAACCGAACAGACGGAGCCGCGAGATGCCGCCGTCCGGGAAGATGTCGATGCGCACATGCGTGCCGACGACCGGCGCGTCGAGCACAAAACGGTGGTTGGTGTCGGGCTGCAGGCGGGTGCGCGGCAGCGCCTCGACCCACTCGCCGCTCTCTCCGTCGCGCACGGAGAGGGAGGCCCAACCGGCCGAATTGCCCTTCAGATACGCGGTGTCGATCTCGACGGCGCGGATCTCGGACTGCTGGACCAGCTGGTAGCGGATCCAGTCGTTGCCGTTGTCGCGGCGCCGGCGCGTCTCCCAGCCGTCGTCCATCTTGCGGGAGCGGCCCGGCTGGATGGTGTTGGTGGCCGGGGAGTAGAAGCGGTCGGACGCGTCCTCGACCTGGCCGCCGTTCTCCAGGGCGACGACGTCGAACGTGCCGAGCGCGGCGAGCCACTTGGGGTCGGCCGCGACCTCGCCGTACACGCGGAGGCGGGCGATGCCGCCGTCCGGGTGCTGGTTGACGCGCAGGTGCGTGAAGCGCTGCTCGACATCGACGGCGAAGCCGTTCGCCGCGTGTCCGCCAACCGGCGTGCGCGGTACGAGAGTCGTCCACTTCACGTCGTCGCCGAGGAGCTCCTCGGGGGTGGGCGAACCCTCGACGCTGGTGGCCTCGACGGACACGGCCTGCGGGTAGTTGCCGCGGAAGTGGGCGGTGTCGACGACGATGCCGCGGATGACGCCCGGCGCGCCGAGGCGGACCAGCGCCCAGTCGTGGTCGTCCGCGGTGGGCCACGGGTGCTCCCCCGAGACGCCGCGCCGACGGCGGGTCTCCCACCCGTCCATGACCTTGCCCTTGTGCCCGAAGTGCTCCGGGTCGAAGACGGCGTCGTGCGGGAGCAGCAGGTTCTCGCGCATCGCGAAGAACTCGTCGTTGGCGGCGATCACACCGGCGCCGAGCTGCCGGTCGGCGAGGTTGGCGTACTGGGTGAAGGGGAAGTCGGCCGTGCGGTAGTCGGCAAAGGGCTCGCCGCCGCCGTAGGGGCTCGCGTCGCCGGTGAAGGAAGCCAAAGGAGATATATGCTGCGCCGTCACTGTTTCAGTTGTTCCTTTCCAGAAGTCGGCCTGCGGGTTCGCTGAACTCGCCGCCGTGCAGGATGCGTTCGCCGCGCAGCCAGGTGGACTTCACGACGCCGCTGAGGGTCTTGCCCGCGTACGCCGTGACCCGGTTCCGGTGCTGCAGCTCCGCGGGATCCACGGTGAAGGTCTCGTCGGGCGCGAGGACCGCGAAGTCGGCGTCGCGGCCGGCCTCGATGGCGCCCTTCTGGTCGAGTCCGACCAGTTCCGCGGTACGGGTGGACATCCACCGCACCACGTCCTCGAGGCCGTAGCCGCGCTTACGGGCCTCGGTCCAGACGGCGGGCAGGCTCAGCTGGAGCCCGGAGATGCCGCCCCACGCCGTCGCGAAGTCATCGGTCTTCAGATCGGCGGTCGAGGGAGAGTGATCCGTCACGACGCAGTCGATGGTGCCGTCGGCGAGGGCGGCCCACAGCAGGTCCTGGTTCCCCGCCTCCCTGATCGGCGGGCAGCACTTGAACTCGCTGGCCCCGTCCGGGACTTCCTCCGCGGTCAGGGTCAGATAGTGCGGGCAGGTCTCGACGGTCAGCCTGACGCCCTCGCGCTTGGCGGCGGCGACGAGCGGCAGGGCGTCGGAGGACGACAGGTGCAGGACGTGCACCCGTGCGCCGAGCCGTTTGGCGACGGCGATGAGCCCCTCGATCGCGGTGTCCTCGGAGATACGGGGGCGGGTCTCCAGGTAGTCCGCGTACTTGGGCCCGGTGTTGCTCGGGGCGGCGTCCAGCTCGTGCGGGTCCTCGGCGTGCACGATGAGCAGCCCGCCGAACCCGGCTATCTCGGCCATGGAGGCGGCGAGTTGGTCCTGGTCCAGCTCGGGAAACTCGTCGACACCCGAGGGCGAGAGGAAGCACTTGAAGCCGTAGACACCGGCGGCGTGCAGCGGCTTGAGGTCCTGCACGTTGCCGGGCAGGGCACCGCCCCAGAAGCCGACGTCGATATGGGCCTTGCTCCTGGCGACATCCTGCTTGGTCCGCAGATGGTCCACAGTCGTCGTCGGCGGCAGGGAGTTGAGCGGCATGTCGACGAGGGTCGTGATGCCACCGGCGGCCGCGGCGCGGGTGGCGGTCCAGAAGCCCTCCCACTCGGTGCGGCCGGGGTCGTTCACATGGACGTGCGTGTCGACGAGGCCGGGCAGCAGGACGTCGTCACCGAAGTCCTCGATGCGCGCGCCGGCCGGCACCTCGGCGTCGTACGCGCCGACGGCCACGATCTTCCCGCCGGAGACGGCGACCGACGCGGCGCGCGTGCCCTCCGGCGTGATGACGCGAGTCGAGCGAAGAACCAGCTCAGCGGCCACGTCCTGTTCCGACACCCGTGTCCCCTCTCTTCTGTTCCGCTTCACAGACCTTGTGTTTCCGCTTAACGGAATTCAACGTTCTGTTGAAGGAGTTTTCACGCTCGGCCGCGCGACGTCAAGGGTCGACTTCACCACCTCGACGTACTGGACGTTTCCACAACGTGGAATTAGAATTCCGCTTGCCAGAACGTAGCTATGCACAACCAGACCGTCAAGGGACCGCGGGACAACCCAGCGAAGACGCGGACAAAGACCCCCGTTAACCCCTCTGACCGGCGGAGACGCCGTGACGCGCAAGAGCCCTTGTGAAGAACCGCCCGGTAGGCTGCTTCCTTGCCCGCCAGCACCGAAAGGAACGCGCCGTGCCGACGTCCAGCGCCAGCGACGCATCTGCTGAAGTCGCCGCCACCAAAACCCCCGCCGCGAGCGGTGGGGTCCAGTCCCTCGAGCGCGCCTTCGACCTCCTTGAGCGGATGGCGGACGCCGGGGGCGAGGTCGGCCTCAGCGAACTCTCCGCCAGCAGCGGTCTGCCCCTGCCGACGATCCATCGCCTCATGCGTACGCTCGTCGCCTGCGGATACGTACGCCAACAGGCCAACCGCCGCTACTCCCTCGGCCCGCGCCTGATCCGCCTCGGCGAATCCGCGTCCCGGCTGCTCGGCACGTGGGCCCGGCCCTACCTCGCCCGGCTCGTCGAGGAGACCGGCGAGACGGCGAACATGGCGCTGCTCGACGGGGACGAGATCGTGTACGTCGCACAGGTGCCGTCCAAGCACTCCATGCGCATGTTCACCGAGGTCGGGCGGCGGGTCCTCCCCCACTCCACCGGCGTGGGCAAGGCCCTCCTCGCGCACACGCCGCCCGAGGAAGTCCGCGCGCTCCTCTCGCGCACCGGGATGCCCGCCGCCACGGAGAAGACGATCACCACGCCGGAAGGATTCCTCGACGCGCTCGAAGAGGTCCGCCGCACGGGGTACGCCGTCGACGACAACGAACAGGAAATCGGCGTCCGCTGCCTGGCCGTGCCGGTGCCCAACTCCCCCACCGCGGCGGCCATCTCCATCTCCGGCCCGGCCGGACGCGTCACGGAATCCGCCACGGACAAGATCGTCCCTGTGCTGCAGCAGGTGGCGGTGGAACTTTCCGCGGCGCTGGCCAGCGCGAGTCATCCCTGAGCGGACGCCCCTCCCACCCCACACCTCCCCCACCGGGCAAGCCCTGCCGCCCGGGCCTAGGCGCCTCCCCCGGTCCTACGCTTCCGTTCGCGTCCCCCGGCACCGTGAGCTGTGCCCACCCGCCCCGAGCTCACGCCTCCGTTCACGACCCCCGGCACCGTGAGCTGTGCCCACCCGTGCCGCCCAGCGGCACGATTGCCCACAGCGGCGCGGCCGACCACCTGCCACCAGCCCCCGGGCTGGGGTGGGTGGGGGAGGCGGCGGCACAACAGAACAGCCACCGGCCTGCACCGGAGCGGCATGGGGTGGGTGGGGGAGGCGGCGGTACAGCGGAGCGGTCACCGGCCAGTGCCGGGGCGGCACGGGACCGGGTGGGGAACGTGGCGGTACAGCGGAGCAGCCAGCGGCCAGTGCCGGGGCGGCATCGGGCGGGTGGGGAACGCGGCGGTGCGGCGGAGCGGCCACCAGCCTGCGCCGGGGCGGCGCGGGACGGGTGGGGAACGCGGCGGTGCGGCCACCAGCCTGCGCCGGGGCGGCAAGGGACGGGCGGGGAACGCGGTGGTGCGGCGGAGCGGCCAGTGCCGGGGCGGGATCGGGCGGGTGAGAGAGGCTCAGGTGCAGCGGAGCAGCCACCGGCCTGCACCGGGGCGGGATCGGGTGGGTGGGGAAGGCGGGGCGGCGTGCATACTCGCCCCCCCCGGGCCTGCGGGCGGGGGGGGGAAGCGGAGCAACCCCCACCGGCCCGCAGGCGCAAGCGCGCCGGAGGGGACGTGGGGGTATGTGCGCACGGAGCACCTTGACCCACCGTGACGGCACACACTGACCGAGGCACAAGCCACGGGATAGCGAGTACGCACATACCCCCGCGGCCCCGCCCCACAGACGAAGCAAAGGCGAAGGCACCTCAGCCCTCCACAGGCCCCAAGCGCCCGTCCACCATCCCCACCACCCGATCCGCCACCCCAAGCCGCGCCCGATCATGCGTGACCAGAACCGTCGCCGTCCCCCGCTCCCGGGTGAGCGACGCGAGAAGGTCCATCACCACGGCCCCCCGCTCATGGTCCAACGCACTGGTCGGCTCATCCACCAACAGCACCGCGGGCCCGTTCATCAAGGCCCGAGCGATCCCCACCCGCTGCCGCTGCCCACCCGACAGCTGATGCGGACGCCGCCCGGCCTCGCCGGAGAGGCCGACCGCGGACAGCAACTCCCGCGCCCGCTCCCGCACCTCCCGGCCACCCCGCAACCGCCCCCGCCCCTGCCCCCGCCCCGTATCCACCCGCGCCATCAGCTCCAACTGCTCCACCGCCGTCAACGAAGGCAACAGATTCGGCTGCTGGAACACGATCCCCATGCGCCGCCGCCGCAACTCCGCCTTCTCGGCCCGGCTCAACGCCCCCGTGTCCACGCCGTCCACGACCACCCGCCCCCGATCGGGCGTGACGAGCGTCGCCGCGACCGCGAGAAGGCTGGACTTCCCCGACCCCGAGGGCCCGACGACCGCGGTCATCGTCCCGGCGGGCACATCGAGCCCGACCCCGTCGAGCGCGGTGAGCCGCCCGTCCCCGTCGGGATAGGTCAACGTGACCTCTTCAACAACCAGCGACGACACACTCACGGACGGCACACTCACCGACGACGACACACTCACCTAGCACTCCCCAACGCAACCAACGGATCGACGGCGGTGATCCGCCGTACGGAAAGACCGGCCCCCACAACCCCCAGCACCACCATCACCACCGCGGGCCACAGCACGGTCGACGCCTCAAGGACGAACGGAACGTCGCTCCCGCCGATGAACCACCCCACCCCCACGGCGATCGCGGACCCGAGCCCCGTCCCGATGACGAGCATCACGACGGCCTGCCCCAACGCGTCCCGCAGGAGATACGGCGTGGAGGCCCCGAGCGCCTTCAGGACGGCGATGTCCGCCGCGCGCTGGATCGTCCACACCGTGAAGAACGCCCCTATCACCAGCGCGGAGATGACGAAGAGGAACCCGCGCATCAGCTGCAGCGACCCGTTCTCGGCCTGGTAGGACCCGATCGCGTCGAGCGCACCGTCCAGGGACGTCGTCCGGGTCCCGGCCGCCGCGTCCCCGGCGCCGAGGTCGACCCCGTCGCCGGTCCGCAGCGCGATCACCGTGGCCTGCTCGTCCATGGACGTACCGCGGTTCCCGAGCGCCTGCCAGTCGTCGAGGGTGATCCATACGACGGGCGTATGGCTGTACGAGGCGTCGGACGCGATCCGCGCGACGCGTTCCTCGACGCCGCTCGCCCCGAGCCGGACGCGGTCGCCGACGCCGACGCCGAGATCGGCGGCGGCCTGCTCGGAGAGCACCGCGTCGCCGGCCGCGATGCCGTCGGGGGCGATCCCGGAGGCGGGCTCGACGCCGAAGGCGGAGACCGCGCCGGACCGCTTGCCCGCGGTGGCGTTGAGCGTGCTGATCCCGACGGGCTGCGCGGAGGTCACACCGGGGCGTGCGGCCCACTTCTCCCAGGACCGCTGTTCCACCAGCGAGTTGGTGAAGGAGACGGACTGCCCGTCGGGCGGCGCGGCGAAGGCGAGGTGGTCGGCGGGCAGGCCGGTGATCGCCGAGGTGTTCTCCCTGGCGAGCCCCGCGGTCAGCCCGGACAGCAGGCCGACGAGCAGGGTGATCAGCACGACGACGGCTCCCATCAGGGCGAACCGCCCCTTGGCGAACCGTAGGTCTCTCCATGCGACGAACATGCCCCCACCCTGCGGCCGGGCCCGCCCGCAGGGCATCGCGCCACAGCACGCTTCACCCGAATCGAAGGAGGGAGCCGTCTTTCAAACTTTCGGTTGACGGCGCGGAAGGGCTCCGGCCCTACGGTGAAGACTTGGCCCGCACTCCGCGGGCCCGCCGGGCTCCGCACCCCGACAAGGGCAGGCCCCGGGCACCCCCGCATACGCTGGAAGCATCATGACCCGCCCCCGAACCCCGGCCGCCCAAGACGCCCGCCGCACCCCGACGCCCGTCCCCCGCGCCCTGCGCCTGTGCCTCCACGCCCTCCTCGCGGGCCTCCTGGCGCTGCCCGTGGTCAAGGCGCTGACGGGCGGCGGCGACGGCGGCGCGCCGACGCATCCCGCCGGTGTCGGCGCGGCGGCGCTCCTGATGGCCGCCGTGTACACGGCGGGCACGCTGAGCCCGCCGGTCGCCCGTTCGCGGCGTGCCGCCGCCGTGTGGCTCGCGGCGCTGGGCGCGAGCTGGCTCGTGCTGCTCACGCTGTCCCCGGAGGGACTGTGGGCGGCGTTCCCGCTGTACTTCCTCCAGCTCCACCTGCTGCCGATCCGCTGGGCGCTGCCCGCGGTGCTCGGCACGGCCGTCGCGGCCATCGCGAGTTTCCTGGTGCACAGCGCGCAGGTCACTCCGGGGAGCTTCATAGGTCCGCTGCTCGGTGCCGCCGTGGCGGTGGTCACGGTGCTCGGGTACGAGGCGCTGTACCGCGAGAGCGAACGCCGCCGCGAGCTGATCGACGAGCTGGTGGCCACGCGCGCCGAACTCGCCGAGGCCGAGCGCACCGCGGGCACGCTGGCCGAGCGCGAGCGGCTGGCGCGGGAGATCCACGACACGCTGGCGCAGGGGCTCTCCTCGATCCAGCTGCTGCTGCGGGCGGCGCAGCGCGGCCTGCCCGCGGGCTCCCCCGCGGCCCCGCACATCGAGCAGGCGCGCACCGCGGCGCAGGACAACCTCGCCGAGGCCCGCCGTTTCGTGCGCGCGCTGACGCCGCCGGACCTGGAGCACGGTTCGCTGGCCGGGGCCCTGGAGCGGCTGAGCACGTCGAGCCCGGGCCCGCGGGTCCGCTTCTCGCTGAGCGGCACGCCGACCGAGCTGCCCACGCCGTACGAGGTGGCGCTCCTGCGCGTGGCGCAGTCGGCGCTCGCGAACACGGTGCGGCACGCGGCGGCCGACCGCGCGGAGATCACGCTGACGTTCATGGACGCCTCCGTGACGCTGGACGTGGTGGACGACGGCCGCGGCTTCGACCCCGCGGCATGGCCGGAGCCGGCGGCGCCGCGCGGCGAGGGCGGCTTCGGGCTTCCCGCGATGCGCTCGCGCGCCCGCTCGCTGGGCGGCACGTTCACGGTCGAGTCGGCCGCGGGGCAGGGCACGGCGGTGGCGATCTCGCTGCCGCTGCCCGCGCGTACCCGGGAGGCCGCCGCGTGACGCGGGACGCCACGAAGGTCCGGCTGCTGCTTGCCGACGACCACCCGGTCGTACGGGCCGGTCTGCGGGCCGTCCTCGACGCGGAGCCGGACTTCGAGATCGTCGCGGAGGCGGCGACGGCGGAGGCCGCGGTGGAGCGGGCCGCCGCCGACGGTGTCGACGTGGTCCTCATGGACCTGCAGTTCGGTGCCGGGATGCACGGGGCGGCGGCGACGGCGGCGATCACCGCGCGCGAGGGGGCGCCGCGGGTCCTGGTGCTCACGACGTACGACACGGACGCGGACATCCTCGCGGCGGTGGAGGCGGGCGCGGCCGGTTATCTCCTCAAGGACGCGCCGCCGGAGGAGCTGGCCACGGCGGTCCGTACGGCGGCGTCGGGGCGTTCGGCGCTCGCGCCCGCGATCGCGCACCGGCTGATGGACCGGATGCGGGCGCCCGCCGAGGCGCTCAGCCGCCGGGAGCTCGAGGTGCTCCGCCTGGTGCGGGACGGTCTGTCGAACCAGCAGATCAGCAAGGAGCTGTTCCTGAGCCAGGCGACGGTGAAGTCCCATCTGGTGCACATCTACGCGAAGTTGGGCGTGGACTCGCGTACGTCCGCGGTGGCGGCGGCGACGTCGCGCGGCCTGATCAGACGGGGCGCGTGACCGTCGCGGGGCCGTGCTCGCAGCGCCCCGCCCAGACCCCCGCGTTCACCGCCCGACCAGGGTGAAGTCCTGCGCCGTGACCCGGCGCAGCGCCCTGCGCAGGCCCTTCGGCACGGTCGGGGCGGGCACCGTGAGGACGGCGCAGCCCGCGTGTGCCGTGACGTGGCGGTGGATCCTGGTGGCGCGGCGGCGGCCGGGCCGCGCGCCGAGGACGACGAGGTCGTCCGGGCGGTCCGCGATGCGGCACAGGGCGCGGCCGGGGCGGTCCCTGACGACCAGGCGCCGGGTGCCGATCCCGGGCGGCGGGCCGCCGAAGACCTCGTCGAAGGCGCGGTCGATGCGGGCCCGTGCCTCGGCCTCCCAGTGCAGCGCCCATTCCCGGTCGGGGTGGCGCAGATAGAGCGCCTCGCCCTCCGGCGGCTCCCAGGCGATGACCGCGAGGAGTTCCCGGCCGCCGCGCCGCGCTTCCCCGGCAGCCGCCCGCAGCGCCGCGAGGCTCGCGAGCGACCCGCTCACCCCGACGATCACGCGTCCGTCCGTGCCGCCCATGCCGTCCATCGGTGTTCCTCCCAGGCCAAAGAAGCCGGTTCAAGGTGCCTGGAGAGGAGTCTGTAGGCTGATTGGCCTGGAGAGCAGGGCCAATACGAGGGAGTTGGCATGGCAGAAGCGCGTGTGGTCCACGCGGTGGACAGGAGGCTCGGCAGCCGTCAGCTCGCCGCGCTGCTGCACGGCGCCGCGGGCGAGCACCCCGGCTACCGTGCGCTGGCCCACGGCGTGCGCACCCTGCTGCTCGACGGCCGGGTCCCGCTGCACACCCGGCTGCCCGCCGAGCGCGAGCTGGCCACGGCCCTCGCGGTCAGCCGGGCCACCGTCACGGCGGCGTACGACGTGCTGCGCGAGGGCGGCTACGCGCGCAGCCGGCGCGGCGCGGGCACCTGGACCGAGCTGCCCGAGGGGCAGCGTCCGGCCAGCGTGGCGGCGTTCCCCGCGGGCGACGGGGTGCTCGATCTCGCGGTGGCCGCGCCCGGCGCCCCGGAGCCCGAGCTGACCGCGGCGCTCGGCGCGGCGGCCGCGATGCTGGCGGAGCACGCGCCGACGCCCGGCTACCACCCGTACGGGATCCCGGAGTTGAGGGCGGCCGTCGCCGAGCGTTTCACGCGGCGCGGGCTGCCCACGCTGCCGGACCAGATCCTGATCACCACGGGCGCGCAGCACGCGCTGTCCCTGACGCTCTCGCTCCTCGGCAGGCCGGGCGACCGGGTCCTGGTGGAGAACCCGTCGTACCCGAACGCCCTGGACGCGATCCGCGGCGCGGGGCTTCGTGCGGTGCCCGTGCCGGTCTCGGAGGACGGCTGGGACAGCGGTCTGGTCGAGTCGTCGCTGCGGCAGGCCGCGCCCCGCCTCGCGTATCTCGTGCCGGACTTCCAGAATCCGACGGGCAATCTGATGCCGCGCGAGCAGCGGGTGCGCATCCTGGAGACGGCCCGCGCCACGGGCACCTGGCTGCTGATCGACGAGACGATCGCCGACATCGCGCTCGACGGGCCGCCGCCCGCGCCGTTCGCCTCGCTCGCGCCGCACGGCGCGGGTGAACAGGTGGTCACCGTGGGCTCGTTGAGCAAGTCGCACTGGGGCGGGCTGCGGATCGGCTGGGTGCGGGCCGGGTCGCGTCTTGTCACCGAGCTGGCGATGAAGCGCGTGCCGAGCGACATGGCGACGCCCGTGATCGAGCAGCTGGTGGCGCTGCATCTGCTGCGCGGCATGGGCGACGTGCTGCGCGAACGGCTGCCGCGGCTGCGGGCCCAGCGGGACGCGCTCGCCGCGTCGCTGGCCCGTCATCTCCCGGAGTGGCGCTGGCAGGTGCCGCCCGGCGGGCTCTCGCTCTGGGTGGATCTGGGCCGCCCGGTCGCGTCGGCGCTGGCCCGTGCCGCCCTCGACCACGGCGTACGCATCGAGGGCGGCTCGCGCTTCGGCGCGGACCCGGGCACGCACGAGCACCGGCTGCGGGTCCCCTACACGCTCTCCGCCGATCTGCTCGAACAGGCGGCGCAGCGGCTCGCGGCGGCCCTGGCCGGTGATCTGCGGTCACCGAACGTCGATCAGGCCCGTCGCAACTGGGTGGCCTGAAAGCGCCGGGCCCGGGCCCGGCGGCCGGTTCACCGGTCGCCGAACATCTCCACGGCGCCCCGCACCCCGGCGAGTCCCGCCGCCAGCGCGCTCACCGAGCCGATCGCCCCCGCGACGAGCAGCAGCGACCTGCGCATCCTGAGGACTTCCGGGGTGCCGCCGCGGGCCATCTCGGCGAGGGCGGCGAGTTCGTCCTCGGCGATCCCCCGGTCGGCGAACTCCACCGGGTGTGCGGCGAGTTCACGGCGCAGCCGGGTCACGGCGGTGTACAGCTCCGCCACCCGTGGATCCTCGCCGCCGCCTGTCACTCGTCTCTGCCCCACGCTCCGCAACACAGCTCTCCCCCTCGCACGCCGTCGTGCGCGTATCTCTCGTACTGGTCTTCCACCGACCCGCCCGGCGCTGGTCAGGCGCCGCGGGGTCGCGGGCCAGTAAACGCCACCCGGCAAGGGATGCGCCAGTTTCCGGCCGTTGTCGCGGGCCGCGCCGGAGGGCGTCTGCGGTGTATGCAGGAGTCATGACGAGAGAGACGAAGGAGTCCGCCTCCGGGGACGGCGGGGCCGACGGGGCCGGTGAGGTCGTCGGGCTGCTGCTCGCCGCGGGCGGCGGGCGCAGGCTCGGCGGGCGGCCGAAGGCGCTGCTCCCGCACCGGGGGCGGCCGCTGGTGGAGCACGCGGTGGGGGTGCTCCGCGCGGCGGGCTGTGCGCGGGTGCATGTGGTGCTCGGGGCGGCCGCCGACGACGTCCGCGCGAGGGCCGAGCTGCCCGGCTGTGTCCTGGTCGACAATCCGGACTGGGCGGAGGGCATGGGCTCGTCGCTGCGGGCGGGCCTAGCGTCGCTGCGGGACTCGGGCGCGGCGGCCGCGCTCGTCTCGCTGGTGGACCAGCCGGGGATCGGCGCGCGGGCGACGGCACGGGTGCGGGCGGCGTACCGCTCGCCGTCGACGCTCGCGGCCGCCGCGTACGACGGGCAGCGCGGCCATCCGGTCCTGTTCGGCTCCGCGCACTGGGCCGGGATCGCGGCGAGCGCGACCGGGGACCGGGGAGCGCGCGCCTACCTGAAGGAGCATGCGGCCGGGCTCACTCTGGTCGAGTGCGGGGACGTGGCGCGGGCAGACGACATAGACACCGTCGAGGACCTGATCCACTTGGAGTGACCGCGATGGCACTCAGCGACATGTTCTGTCGACGAAGAGAATCTCGACGTCAACAAACCATTGAACTTCCACCATGAGGAAACTAGTATCCACTGACCAGAAGGCCCGTTACCTCGGACGGGGCCCCGCAGCCGTACCTCGGCCCCTGTGGCACCCAGTGCCACTGCGTCTGCCCGGCGGCTCGCCCGGCACCGTCCGTGCAGCTCTCTGAAGGAAGTGACAGCTCATGTCCGCACTAGCGCCGTCGCCGCTGGCCATCGTCGACGCAGAGCCCCTGCCCCGGCAGGAAGAGGTGCTCACCGACGCGGCCCTCGCCTTTGTGGCCGAGCTGCACCGGCTGTTCACGCCGCGGCGTGACGAGCTCCTCGCCCGCCGCGCCGAGCGCCGCGCGGAGATCGCCCGTACGTCGACCCTCGACTTCCTGCCCGAGACGGCGGCGATCCGCGCCGACGACTCGTGGCGGGTCGCCCCCGCGCCCGCCGCGCTGAACGACCGCCGGGTGGAGATCACGGGCCCCACCGACCGCAAGATGACCATCAACGCCCTGAACTCGGGCGCCAGGGTCTGGCTCGCCGACTTCGAGGACGCCTCCGCGCCCACCTGGGAGAACGTGGTCCTCGGCCAGCTCAACCTCACCGACGCCTATGAGCGCCGCATCGACTTCACCGACGAGCGCACCGGCAAGTCGTACGCCCTCAAGGACGCCGGTGAGCTCGCCACGGTCGTCATGCGTCCGCGCGGCTGGCACCTGGACGAGCGCCACCTGCAGCTGGAAGGCCGCCCGGTCCCCGGCGCGCTCGTCGACTTCGGCCTGTACTTCTTCCACAACGCCAAGCGCCTCATCGAGCTGGGCAAGGGCCCGTACTTCTACCTGCCGAAGACGGAGTCGTACCTGGAGGCGCGCCTCTGGAACGACATCTTCGTCTTCGCCCAGGACTACGTCGGCATCCCGCAGGGCACGGTCCGCGCGACCGTCCTGATCGAGACGATCACCGCCGCGTACCAGATGGACGAGATCCTCTACGAGCTGCGCGACCACGCCTCCGGCCTGAACGCGGGCCGCTGGGACTACCTCTTCTCCATCGTCAAGAACTTCCGCGACGGCGGCTCGAAGTTCGTCCTGCCGGACCGCAACCTCGTCACGATGACCGCCCCGTTCATGCGGGCGTACACCGAACTCCTCGTCCGCACCTGCCACAAGCGCGGCGCGCACGCGATCGGCGGCATGGCCGCGTTCATCCCGTCCCGCAAGGACGCGGAGGTCAACAAGGTCGCGTTCGAGAAGGTCAAGAACGACAAGGACCGCGAGGCGGGCGACGGCTTCGACGGCTCCTGGGTCGCCCACCCGGACCTCGTCCCGATCGCCATGAAGTCCTTCGACGCGGTGCTCGGCGAGAAGCCGAACCAGAAGGACCGGCTCCGCGAGGACGTGAGCGTCGCCGCCGGTGACCTCATCGCCATCGACTCGCTCGACGCGAAGCCCACCTACGACGGCCTCGTCAACGCCGTCCAGGTCGGCATCCGCTACATCGAGGCGTGGCTGCGCGGCCTCGGCGCCGTCGCCATCTTCAACCTCATGGAGGACGCGGCCACCGCGGAGATCTCGCGCTCGCAGATCTGGCAGTGGATCAACGCGGGCGTCGTCTTCGAGACGGGCCAGACCGCCACGGCCGACCTGGCCCGTGAGGTCGCCGCCGCCGAACTGGCCGCGATCCGCGCCGAGATCGGCGACGAGGCGTTCGCCGCGGGCAAGTGGCAGCAGGCCCACGACCTCCTCCTCCAGGTCTCCCTGGACGCGGACTACGCGGACTTCCTGACACTCCCGGCGTACGAGCAGCTGCGCTGACCCGTTCCTCCCGTACGTTCCGTACGCTCCCCGCTCCGCCCCCGGCACCGCACAGCGCCGGGGGCGCAGTCGTGCGGTGCCGCCGTGGGGCGTTCCCCGGTCCCCGCCACGGTTCAGTCCTTGCTCTCGGCGGTCAGGTGTCTCGACCAGTCCTGTTCGGCCGCAGGCTTTCCGTGCAGGTCGGGGACCCGCTTCAGCCAGGCGGGGCGCCCCGCCTCGGTGGCCCTGGCCCGGCGGGCGTCCTCCGTGGCCAGCTGGGAGCGCGAGGGGAAGTCGGTGGGGAGCCAGGCCGCGGAGGTGCGCGCGCGGGCGGTGAGGTAGGTGACGTACGCGTCCCTGAGCGCGTCGGGGGTGTCGTGGCCCGGCTCGGGGGTGAGCCAGGCGTCGGGGACCTCCGCGACGATCTCCCGCAGGAGTTCCGCCGTCACGAGCGGGGCGAGCGCGGCGTCGGCGGCCCGGGTGTCGGGGCCGTAGCCGCCGAGGGCGTGGTGGCGGAAGTCGTACGCCTTGTCGGGCGGGGTCGCGCCCCAGCGGTGGTGGAAGACGAGGGCCGCGCCGTGGTCGATGAGCCAGAGCCGGGGCGGCCGGGTGCCGAACGTGGGCCAGATCATCAGGTTCGAACTGTGCACCGTGCGGTCGACGTTCGCCGTGAGGGCGTCGAGCCAGACGATCTTGCCCGCCTCCAGCGGGTCGACGTCGATCGCCTCGGGCGTGAAGTCCTGCGCGCCCGGCAGGAAGTCCATGCCGAGGTTGAGTCCCGCGCTGGCGTGCAGCAGGTCCTGGACCTCCTGGTGCGGTTCGTCGGCGGCGACCGCCGGGTCGAAGTGCACGAGGACCAGTTCCGGGAAGCGCAGGCCGAGGCGGCGCGCGAGTTCGCCGACGACGATCTCGGCGACCAGGGCCTTGCGGCCCTGTGCGGAGCCGGTGAACTTCACGACGTACGTGCCGAGGTCGTCGGCCTCGACGACACCGGGCACCGAACCGCCCTGACGCAGCGGGGTGACATAGCGGGTGGCCCTGACTTCGCGCAGCATCCGGCCAGGCTATGCGGTGCCGCCCCGCGCGCAGCAAACGACTTCACTATTCGGTGTTGCCAAGTACCGGTAGTCAGCGTTACGGTGTACCAGTAGTCAATGTCGCTGAGTAGGTGAGGGTGCCCATGGGGAAGCAGACAACGGAGATGCTCAAGGGCATCCTGGAAGGCATCGTCCTTGAGGTCCTGTCCGCACGGCCGACCTACGGCTACGAGATCACCGCGTGGCTGCGGGAACAGGGTTTCTCGGACATCTCCGAGGGAACCGTGTACGCGTTGCTGGTCCGAGTGGAGAAGCACGGCCTGGTCGACGTGGAGAAGGTGCCGTCGGAGAAGGGGCCGCCGCGCAAGGTGTACTCCCTGAACGCGAAGGGACGGGAGTACCTCGACGAGTTCTGGAGGACATGGAGCTTCCTCTCAGAACGACTGGAACAGCTCCATGAAGGAGGCAGATGACCATGTCCGACGCGGAAGAAACCGGCTTGCTCTCGAAGGTTATTGGACCGAAGAAGCGGTGGTGGGCGTACAAGGCGCGCGTCAAGCAGCTTCCCGAGAGCCATCGCGCGGCCGTCGACGCCATCGAGCGGTACCTGATGCTCTTCGTGCCGGCGGACGGCGACAGCGCGTCGGCGGCCTTCGAGGACCTTGCGGATCTGTTCGAGCAGGCCGCGGTGGAGGGCACGTCGGTCCGTGATGTCGTCGGAGACGACCCCGTGGAGTTCGTCTCGGTGTTCGCCCAGAACTACAGCAGGGGCGGATACATCCCCGACCGGGAGCGGGAGCGGCTGATAAAGGCCCTCGACCGCGCCGCGGCGGAGGACGAGGGCCGGGGCGGCAAGACCCTGTAACCACGTAGGAGGAGGTGGAGATGCTGCGGGGCGTGGACTTCGACGCGACGCGGGGCAGCATCTTCGCTCCGAACGACTCGACAAGACCCGGTGGGCGCCCTCGCGGCGCGCCCCGGAGGGTCCGCGGAGGACGCAGACGCGGCCCGCGGCCCGGTCGCCGGTGCGCGACACACTCCCCGCGTCCGGGACCCCGATGAATCCAGGGGCACCCTCGCGCAGCGCGCCGTCCCCGGCACGACCTCATCGACTACAGCGACATCCGCCGCACTCGGGCCCGGTCCCTGCAGAACCGTTCCCGACTCACTTACTTCCCCACATCACTTCGACTTTCGAAACGGGAGGCCCCCATGCCTTCGTCTGACATGCCCACATCCAATAAGGGCGGCCGTGACACGTCGCAGACCGCGATCTCCGCCATCGGTCTGCGCAAGGCGTACGGCGACAAGACGGTGCTCGACGGCATCGACATCCGCATCCCGGCCGGCACCGTGTACGCGCTGCTCGGCCCGAACGGTGCCGGCAAGACCACCGCCGTCAAGATCCTCTCGACGCTCATCAACGCCGACGCGGGCGAGATGCAGATCAACGGCCACACCCTCGCCACCGACCCGCAGGCCGTGCGCGCCGCGATCGGTGTCACCGGACAGTTCTCCGCCGTCGACGGTCTGATCACCGGCGAGGAGAACATGCTCCTCATGGCGGACCTGCACCACCTGTCCAAGAGCGAGGGGCAGCGCGTCACCGCCGAACTCCTGGAGCGGTTCGACCTGGTGGACGCCGCGAAGAAGCCCGCCTCCACCTACTCGGGCGGTATGAAGCGCCGCCTCGACATCGCCATGACCCTGGTCGGCAGCCCGCGGGTGATCTTCCTCGACGAGCCGACCACCGGCCTCGACCCGCGCGCCCGCCACAACATGTGGGGCATCATCCGCGAACTCGTCACGGGCGGCGTCACCGTCTTCCTCACCACCCAGTACCTGGACGAGGCCGACGAACTCGCCGACCACATCGCGGTCCTCAACGACGGCAAGATCGCCGCCGAGGGCACCTCCGAGGAGCTCAAGCGGCTCATCCCCGGCGGGCACGTCCGGCTCCGCTTCACCGACCCGGCCGCCTACCAGTTCGCCGCCCTCGCGCTGACCGAGGTCACCACGGACGACGAGGCCCTGGTCCTGACGATCCCCAGCAGCGGCAGCCAGCGTGAGCTGCGCTCCATCCTCGACTGGCTGGACTCCACCGGCATCGAGGCCGACGAGCTCAGCATGCACACCCCCGACCTGGACGACGTGTTCTTCGCGCTGACCGGCCCCGACGTACCCAACCAGTCCAAGGAGAACGCCCGATGAGCTCCCTCGCCCTCGCGGTACGCGACTCGAACACGATGCTGCGCCGCAATCTGCTGCACGCGTGGCGCTACCCGTCGGGAACGCTGAACCTGCTGCTCACGCCGATCATGATGCTGCTGCTCTTCGTCTACATCTTCGGTGACGTGATGAGCTCGGGCATCGGCGGCGGCGGTGCCACCCGCTCCGACTACATCGCCTATGTCGTTCCCGGCCTGCTCCTGATGACCATCGGCAGCACCGTGATCGGCGCCGCGGTGTACATGTCGATGGACATGACCGAGGGCCTCATCGCCCGCTTCCGCACGATGGCGATCTACCGCGGCTCGCTGCTCGTCGGGCACGTCATCGGCAGTGTGCTGCAGTCGGTCCTGAGCGTGATCCTCGTCGGCGCCGTCGGCGTCGCGATCGGCTTCCGCTCCACCGACGCCAGCGCCCTGGAGTGGCTGGCGGCGTTCGGCCTGATCGTGCTCTTCGCCCTCGCGCTCACCTGGATCGCGATCGGCATGGGCCTGGCCAGCCCGAACCCCGAGGCGGCCAGCAACAGCGCGATGCCGCTGATCCTGCTGCCCCTCATCTCCAGCGCCTTCATCCCCGCCGAGACGATGCCGGGCTGGTTCCAGCCGATCGCCGAGTACCAGCCGTTCACCCCGGCCATCGAGACCCTGCGCGGCCTGCTCCTCGGCACCGAGATCGGCAACAACGGGTGGATCGCCATCGCTTGGTGCGTCGGCCTCATCGCGCTCGGCTACCGCTGGTCCACGGCGCAGTTCAACCGCGCCCTCCAGTAAGAGGGCCGACCGCGCGCACCGCGACCCGGCTTACCAAAAAGCCCGTGTGCACTCCTTCTTCCGGAGTGCACACGGGCTGTTGGCCGTGGCGGTCACCTCGTCGGCGTCACCCCTGCGAGGGCGGGCCGAACCAGGTGGTGAGGGCGGTCGTGAGCGCGGCGGTGCCGGGCGCGCCGCCCGCGGCCGCCCAGGCAACATGGCCGTCGGGGCGGATGAGGAGCGCGGCGGGTGCGTCGACCTCGCCGACGCCCGGGACGATCCAGTGGTCGTCCTCGCTGCGCGCCCGGACGAAGTCGACGCGGTCGGACCAGCCTTCGGCCACCGCGGCCACCTCGGCGATGCCGCGCAGATCGAGCAGTACGGGGCGGCCCGCGTGCAGCAGTGCGTAGACGTACGAGGCGCCGTCGGGCGTCTTCAGGTCGGCGTCGGGGACCCGGCGGCCCGCGAGCGGGTGGTCGCCGTCGGCCGGGTAGCGGATGTCCAGCGCGGTGAGCATGCTGCGCAGGTGCCGGTTGACGTCGTCGAACACGATGAGCGAGGTGAACACGTCGCGCAGCGCGTCCGCTTGGGGGCCAGGACGGGCCAGGGCCGACTGCGCCCGGGTGTTGTGCAGCACCCGCTCCGCGACGGGGTGGCGCTCGGCGTGATAGCTGTCCAGCAGGCTCTCCGGCGCCCGGCCGCGCACCACGGAGGCGAGCTTCCAGCCGAGGTTGACCGCGTCCTGCACGCCCATGTTCAGGCCCTGCCCGCCGGCCGGGAAGTGGATGTGTGCCGCGTCGCCCGCGAGCAGCACCCGGCCCTGCCGGTAGCGGTCGGCCTGGCGCGCGGCGTCGCTGAACCGGGAGACGCCCCGGGGGCTGCGCATGCCGTAGTCGGTGCCCGCGAGCCTGACGAGCGACTCCCTGAGCTGCTCGGACGTCACGGGTTCGGCGCGGTCCACGACACGGTCGTACTCGAAGGTGATCAGCCGGTGCCAGCCCGCCTCGAAGGCGATCGCCGAATAGTCGCCGGTCGGGCGGCGGCGCCACCAGATGTAGTCCTCGGGCAGATCGGGGAGTTCGACGTCGCCGATCATCGCGGTCATCGTCGCCGGGGTGCCGGGGAAGCCGATGCCCGCGAGCTTGCGGACCGCGCTGCGTCCGCCGTCGCAGCCCACGAGGTAGCGGGCGCGCAGCGTTTCGGGGGCGGCTTCCGCCGCCCCCAGTTCGACCGTCACGCCGGACTCGTCCTGGCTGATCCCGGTCACCTCGGAGGACCAGCGCACCCGTACGCCGAGTTCGTCGGCCCACTCCTCGAGCAGCCGCTCGATGGCGGACTGCAGGATCATCAGCGGGTAGGGGTGCCGGGACTCGGAC
This sequence comes from Streptomyces sp. NPDC059002, assembly GCF_042740435.1. NCBI lineage: Bacteria > Bacillati > Actinomycetota > Actinomycetes > Kitasatosporales > Streptomycetaceae > Streptomyces > Streptomyces sp. NPDC059002. The sequence goes on from NZ_JBHYJI010000047.1 coordinate 39,776, forward strand.
TCGTCGAAGTCCAGCCTGAGTCCGGAGAAGTGGCCCACCGGCTGCAGTTCGCCGACCGCGAGGAAGCGGTCGAGGATGCCGCGCTGGTCGAGCACCTCCAGGGTGCGGGAGTGCATCCCGCCGGCCCGCGACTCGCCCGTCCGTTCGGCGAGCCGCTCGACCACCACCACGTCGACGCCCGCGAGCCGCAGCTCGCAGGCGAGCATCAGACCCGTCGGCCCGGCACCCGCGATGACCACGTCCGTGTCCCCGCGGGTGTGCCCCACGTCGTTCCCCGTCACTCCACTGCCCCTCTGCCATCGTTGGATCACGTTCACGTTCACGCGCATGTCCACGTTCACGGAAGCGGGGCGCGGCGCCGGCGGTGGCTTCAGCCGATGCCGCGGCGCCCGCGTCGGCGACGGACAGCGCTCAGAGGACTTCGCCTTCCCTCGTCCTCCTGCGCAGGCTCGGCCTGCTGGACCGGGCGAGGTCCTGCCACACGTCGGACAGACCGGCGATGGTGCGCGCCGCGAACAGCGTGCGGATGGAGACCTCTTGGTTGAGCCCGGACCGGATCAGGCCGACCAGTCTGATCGCCCGCAGCGAGTTGCCGCCGAGGTCGAAGAAGTCCTCGTCGATGCCCACCGCACGGTCGAGTTCGAGTGCCTCGGCGATCGCCTCGGCCAGCACGCGCTCGGTGCGGTTGCGGGGTGCCCGGTACGTGCCGTCCTCGAAGGCGGGCTGCGGCAGCGCCGTCCTGTCCACCCTGCCGCCCGCCGTCAGCGGCAGGCGTTCCCTGACCATGAACACCGAAGGCACCATGATCTCCGGCAGGCGTGCGGCGGCGAACCGGCGCAGTTCCTCGGGCGCGAGGCTGTCCCCGTGGTCGCGGCCCTGTGCCGGGACCACGTAGGCCACGAGGCGCTGCTGCCCGGAGTCGTCGTTCCGTGCGACCACCACCGCGTGGGCGAGACCCGGATGCTCGGACAGCGCCTCTTCGATCTCGGACGACTCGACGCGGACACCGCGGATCTCCGCCTGGGCGTCGGCCCGGCCCACGAACTCCAGGCGCCCTTCGGCATCCCACCGCACCCGGTCCCCGGTGCGGTGCATGAGCCCGCCGTCGGGACCGAACGGGCAGGGCACGAACCGCTGGGCGGTCGGTCCGGGGCGTCCGGCGTAGCCGCGGGCCACACCGGGTCCTGCCACGTACAGCTCGCCGACCACGCCGACGGGCACCGGCGTCAGGCCCGGTCCCAGGACGTAGAGCGCGGTGTTGTCCATCGGGCGGCCGACCGTGCCCGGGGGCGGCACGGGCCGGTCCGCCGTCAGCCGGTGGGAGGCGGCGAACACGGTCGCTTCCGCCGGGCCGCGGCCGGTCACGACCGTCAGCTCGGGGCAGGCGTCGCGCACCCGTCGTACGGCGGCCGCGGACACCTGCTCGGCGCCGGTCCACACCTCGGTCAACCCGGCGAGGCGCTCGGGGTGTTGGGCCGCGATCGCCGAGAACCGGCCCGCGGGCAACCACACGGTGGAGATGTCGTACGCCCCGGTCAGCGCGTCGATGTCCAGGTCCGCCGAGGGCGCCACGACCACCCGGCCGCCGTTCAGGAGCGGCACCCACAGTTCGAGGGCGAGTCCGTCGGAGGTGGGCGGCGCATGCCACAGCACGGTGCCGCGGGCGCCCGTCTGCCAGGCGCGGTCCAGGACCAGCCGCTCCATGTTCCGGTGTGTCAGGGCGACTCCGGTGACCGCGCCGTCGGGTGCGGAGCCGTACGTCACGGCCAGCAGGTTGTCCGGGTGCGGCGGGACCGGGGTCTTGCGCGCACCGTCGGCGTCGGCTGCGGTGCCGGACGCGAGATCGTTGAACAGCAGTACTGGCACGGGCAGTTCGGCGGCGAGCGCCTCGGCCGTCGTCGCGTCGGTGAGCAGTGCGCGCACCGACGCGTCGGCGGCCGTCGACGTGATCCGCGCGACGGGGAACGCCGGGTCGACCGGCAGGTAGGCGCCGCCCGCCTTCGCCACTGCGAGCAGGGCGACGGCGAGGTCCACCGAGCGGGGCAGCGCGACCGCCACGACCGTCTCGGGTCCGACCTGGCGGTGTCGCAGCGCGTCGGCCACGCGGTTCGCGCGCTCGTCCAGCTCGCGGTACGAGACCTCGGAGTCGCCCGACACCAGCGCGACCGCGTCGGGGGTCCGCTCCACCTGGCGGGCGAACAGCTCCGGAACCGTCAGTTCCGGAACCATCGCCCGGGTGTCGTTCGGCGCCGTGAGCACCTGGTCGCGTCCGGCACCGCTCAGCACGTCGAGCGCGCCGACCGGCCGCTCACCGGCGTTCACCACGGCGTGGATGAAACTGATCAACTCCTCGCCGATGAAGCGCAGTTCGGCCCGGGAGTACAGGTGCGCGGGGGCGTCGAGCCGGATGAACATGTCGCTGTCGGCGCTTCCGTCTCCGTAGACGGCGACGGACAGTTCGTCGAAGGTGCCGCTCGTCGCGGCGATGAAACGCGCCGGTCTTTCCGCGAAGTGGAGTTGTTCCGCGAAGTCGACGACGTTCATGACGGCGCCGAAACTGCCGCGGTCGTCCAGGACGGTTCCGCTCGCGCGCTGGATGTCCGAGTAGTGACAGGCGGCGTGGTCGAAGATCTCGAACGTCTCGTCGCCCAGCGCGTCGGCGAGCTCGGCGACGGTGCCGTCCAGCGGCACCCTCGCCCGCACCGGCACGACGTTCACCGCGAGGCCGGGCGTCCTGCTGGCCACCCCGACCCGGTTGCCGACGGCCAGCGAGAGCAGGAACTCCGCACGGTCGCAGCGGTGCCTGAAGTACACCGCGGCGGCCGTGGTCAGCAGGGACGACATCCAGACGCCCAGGGACTTCGCGGTCTCGCCCCACGCGTCCGCTGCGGCGCGCGGCACGGTCAGCGTCCGGCTCACCATGCCGATGGAGCCCGCCACCTCCGACCAGCGGTCGGCGCCGCCCAGGGGCTCGGCGAGCGCGGCCCGCGCCGCGTCGGACAGGGCGACGCGCGGGACCTGCGCGGGCGCCGGCGCGGCCTTCAGATAGTCGCGCCAGAACTCGGTGTCGTCCGTGAACCGCTGGGAGGCGAGGTACTCCGTCGCCTCGGCCGCGAACGACTCGACGTCCCAGGGATGCGGCAGGTCCGGTACCGCCGAGCCCCGCACCAGCGCCGAGTACACCTCGGCGAGGCGGCGGGACAGCAGGCCGCCCACGCCGAAGCCGTCCGATATGAGGTGGTGGTAGGCGATCACCACGAGCGAGCGGTCCGCCGCGAGTCTGACCACGCCCAGGTGGATCAGCATGTCCTGTGCCAGGTCGAACGGCTGCCGCACCAGATCGGCCAGCGCCTCGCGCGCCGCCCCCTCGGGGTCGGCCGCGTCGGCGAGGTCCAGGAAGAACGGCCGCCAGTCCCCCAGTTGTCTGGGCACGAGCCGCAACTCGCCGCCTTCGTCGACGAAGTTGACGCGCAGCACTTCCGCCTCGCCGAGCACATGCCGGAACGCGGATTCCATGACTGCCGCGTCCAGCTCACCGTCCACGTCCCACAGGGCGAGGGCGTGGTTCAGGGTATCGGGAGACATTTTCTGTGCAAGCCACAGCCCTTTTTGCGCGGACGACGCATTGTACGAAGGCAAACGGATCAACCCCTTGGCAAAAAGGAGGAATTCGCGGAGCGCCTCTACCTTCACGGAGGCGGATCAGCCGGTCAAGGCAACGCCGACCCCGGACGGGGAAAGCGTTGTCGTACTTCTTTGTCCCGCCGACGGGACAGTCGTCCCGGGCGGCAAAGCGCCCGGGACGCAAGGGGATTACCGCGGGGCGCGGCCCGACAGCGAGGTCATGATGTGCCCGGCGACCTGTTTCGGCGTGGGGTGCCGCAGCACCATGTTCGCCCGCAGTTTGAGCCCGGTCGTCGCGGTCAGGCGCTTGCTCAGTTCCACCGAGAGGAGCGAGTCGAATCCGATGTCCTTGAACTCCTGGTCGGGGTCCACGGCATCGGCGGAGTCACGGCCGAGCACGACGGCGACCTTGTCGAGGACGTGGTCGAGGACGAGAGCCCGCGCGTCGTCGTCGGAGAGGGTGGCGAGCCTCTCCGGCAGGGGGACCTGCGGGTCCTCGGCCGCGGGCCGCTCCGTCGGCGGGGTCTGAGCCGCCACCGCCGTACGCCCGGAATCCGTCCCGTAGCGCTGCCGGTGGAGCGCGTACTCGGCGAGCGAGCCGACCACGGCCTCCACCTCGCCGCGGTCCCGCCGCGACGACGAAAGGACGAGCGCGTCGGCCAGTTCCTCGACCGTTTCCTGGACCGGGACCGTCAGGACGGGGTGCGGGCTCATCTCGATGAAGACCCGGAATCCGTCGTCGGCGAGTCGCCGTACGGCAGGTTCGAAGAGGACCTTTTCGCGCAGGTTGTTGTACCAGTACTCGCCGTTCAGCTCGGCGGTGTCGATGATTTCGCCGTACCGGGTCGAGCAGAAGGGCAACGTCGACGTCGTCGGACGCACATCGGAGAGCGGGTCGATCACCTGGTCGCGGACGCGGGTCACATGGTGGGAATGAGACGCGTAATCGACCGATATTCGCCGGGCCTGGGTGCCTTCGGCATTCATCTTCTCGACGAATTCGTCGAGGGCGTCCGGCTCCCCGGAGACCACCACCGAGCGGGGTCCGTTGACCACGGCGACACTGACCCGGTCGCTCCACGGAACGAGACGTTCCGCCACGACGTCCGCGGACTCCGCGACCGATGCCATCCCGCCGTGACCGATCAGGTCCACCAGGGCCCTGCTGCGCAGCGCCACGGTCTTGGCGGCGTCCCGCAGCGACAGCGCACCGCAGAGGTGGGCGGCGGCGATCTCGCCCTGGCTGTGCCCCACCACCGCGTCGGGCTCCACGCCCCAGGACCGCCACAGGGCTGCCATCGACACCATCACCGAGAACAGCGCCGGCTGCACCACGTCCACCCGGTCCAGGGTCGGCGCACCCTCCGCACCGCGCACCACGTCGAGCAGCGACCAGTCGACCCACTCGGCCAGCGCGTCCGCGCACGCGTCGAGGCTCTGCGCGAAGGCGGGGAAGGTGTCGTACAACTGGCGGCCCATGCCGACCCATTGCGAGCCCTGCCCGGGGAACATGAAGACGACTCCGCCCGGCTTTCCTGCCGCACCGCTCGCCGCCCCGGCGGACGCCGCATCGGGAGCGATCGGGTCGCGCGGGCCCGCCACGGGTGTCTCCACCCAGTAGCGCTGCCGCTGGAAGGGGTAGGTGGGCAGGCCGGTGTGGGCGGCCGGGGCCGTGGGGTAGAAGTCGGCCCAGGTCGCGTGGGTGCGGGTGCGGACCGTGGCGAGGGAGGCCAGCACGCGCTGCCAGGTGTCCTCGTCCCTGCGCAGCGTCCCGGTGACGGCGACCCGGCCGCCCGCCGGGTGGTCCTCGGCGGTCTCCTGCACGGGGTGGGTCAGGACGGGGTGCGGGCTGGCCTCGATGAACACGGTGTGCCCGTCGTCCAGCAGGCTGCGGGTGGCGGCCTCGAACTCGACCGTGGTGGCCAGGTTGTCGTACCAGTACCGGGCGTTCATCACCGTGGTGTCGGCCATGGGCCCGCCGACCCGCCCCGCGACGGTGGAGTAGAAGGCGACGGTGGCGGGCCGCGGTTCGATCGGCGCGAGCAGTTCGAGGAGCCGGTCGTGGAGCGTCGCCACGTGCGGGGAGTGGGAGGCGAAGTCGACGGGGATCCGCCGGGCCCAGACGCCCTCGCCCTCGCAATGGGCGAGCAGCTCGTCGACGGCGTCGCTGTCACCGGCGACGACCGTGGCGGTGGAGCCGTTGACGGCGGCGACGGCGAGCCGCCCCGGCCAGCGTCCGACCAGGGCCGAGGCATCGGCGGTGGACAGGGGCAGGGAGACCATGCCGCCCCGGCCCGCGATGCCGGTGATGGCCTGGGACCGCAGCGCCACGACGCGGGCGGAGTCCTCCAGGGTGAGGACGCCCGCGATGTGGGCGGCGGCGATCTCGCCCTGGGAGTGGCCCACCACGGCGTCCGGGGTGACGCCCAGGTGCTCCCACAGCCGGGTCAGGGAGATCATCACCGCCCACAGGGCGGGCTGGACGACGTCGACGCGGTCGAAGGCGGGGGCGCCGGGCGCCTGGGACAGCACGTCGACGAGATTCCAGCCGACGAACGGTTCGAGCGCCGCGGCGCAGGCCGTCAGATGCTCCTTGAACACCGGTGAGGAGCGCAGCAGTTCGGCGCCCATGCCGACCCACTGCGAGCCCTGCCCGGGAAAGACGAACACGGTTTTGCCGGGCCGTGCGGCCATCGCCCCTGTCACCACGTGCGGGGACGGCTCGCCCGCGGCGAGCGCGGCGAGGCCCTCCCGGAAGTCGGCCGTCTCCCGGCCGATCACCACCGCCCGGTGGTCGAACACCGAACGGCCCGACTCCAGCGCGTGCCCCAACTCGGCGGGCGTCGCCCGCGGATGACGGTCCAGATGGTCGAGGAGCCGCTGCGCCTGCTGCCCGAGTGCGGCCTCCGACTTCGCGGAGACCGGCCACGGCAGCGTCCCGTCCGTGGCCACCACCGGCTCCGGCGCGCCGTCGGCCGCGGTGTTCCCGCTCTCCGGGGCCTGCTCGACGATCAGGTGTGCGTTGGTGCCGCTGATGCCGAACGACGAGATGCCCGCGCGGCGCGGACGTCCGGTCCGCGGCCAGGGCCGCTCCTCGGTCAGCAGCTCGACCGCGCCCGCGGTCCAGTCCACGTGCGGGGTCGGCTCGTCCACGTGCAGCGTCTTCGGCAGCACACCGTGGCGCAGGGCGAGCACCATCTTGATGACGCTGCCGACGCCCGCCGCGGCCTGGGTGTGCCCGATGTTCGACTTCAGCGAGCCCAGCCACAACGGCCGGTCAGCGGGCCGGTCCTTGCCGTAGGTCGCAAGGAGCGCCTCGGCCTCGATCGGGTCGCCGAGCGTGGTCCCCGTCCCGTGCGCCTCGACCACGTCGACCTCCTGCGAGGACAGGCCCGCGCCGGCCAGGGCCTGGCGGATCACGTCCTGCTGGGCGAGGCCGTTGGGGGCGGTGAGGCCGTTGGAGGCGCCGTCCTGGTTGATCGCCGAGCCGCGCACGATCGCAAGGACCTGGTGACCGTTCTGCCGCGCGTCGGAGAGCCGCTCCATCAGGACCACGCCCACGCCCTCACCGAAGCCGGTGCCGTCCGCCGCGGCGGCGAACGCCTTGCAGCGGGCGTCCGGCGCGAGGCCGCGCTGGCGGCTGAACTCGACGAAGAGGCCGGGGTTCGGCATCACCGTCACACCGCCCGCGACGGCCAGTTCGCAGTCGCCCGCGCGCAGCGCCTGCGCGGCCAGGTGCATGGCCGTCAGGGACGAGGAGCAGGCGGTGTCGACGGTGACGGCGGGACCGCGCAGTCCCAGGGTGTACGCGACACGGCCGGAGAGCACGCAGGTGTAGTTGCCGGTCAGCAGATAGCCGCCGGTGCTGTCGTCCGCCTCGTGCAGGCGGGGCCCGTAGTCCTGGGCGAACGCGCCGAGGTAGACGCCGGTGCCGCTGTCGCGCAGCGAGGCCGGGTCGACCCCGGCCCGCTCCAGGGCCTCCCACGCGGTCTCCAGGACCAGGCGCTGCTGCGGGTCCATCGCCGTCGCCTCGCGCGGGCTTATCCCGAAGAATTCGGCGTCGAACCGGTCGGCGTCGTGCAGGAATCCGCCGTGGCGGGTGTACGTGCGGCCCGCGCGGTCCGGGTCGTCGTCGAAGAGGGTGTCGAGGTGCCAGCCCCGGTTGTCGGGGAAGCCTGACATGACGTCCCGCTCGTCCAGGAGAAGCTGCCACAGCTCTTCCGGCGAGGTCACGTCGCCGGGGAAGCGGCAGGCCATGGAGACGATGGCGATGGGCTCGTCCGCGTCGGCGGTGCGGCGCTTCGCGGGCGCCGACGCGGCGGCGGTGCCGGTCAGTTGCGCCGCGAGGTGCTGGGCGAGCCGCTGCGGGGTCGGGTGGTCGAAGAGCAGGGTCACGGGGAGCCGCAGACCGGTGGCGGCGACCAGGCGGTTGCGCAGCTCCACCGCGTTCGCGGAGTCGAGACCGAGGTCCCGGAACGCCTCGGTGCCGATGAGTGCGGCCTCCGAGTCGAGCCCCATGACGAGGGCGGTCTCGACGCGCACCAGCTCCAGGAGGCGGTCCGCGTCCGGTGTTCCGGCGGAGGCGTTCCGGTTCTCCGACGACGGTGTGTACGCGGGCAGTTCGGTGAGTGCGGCGTCCGGGCCGAAGGCGGGCCGCCAGTCCACCGCGGCGCCGTCGGCGTGCAGCCGGGCGAGCGAGGCGAGGAACCGGCGCGGCCCCGGCTCGTCGCGGCGCAGCGACTCCACGACGGCCGCGTCGGACTCCAGGTCGTCCAGGGTCTGTTGGAGCACCATGGTGATGACCGGGTGCGGGCTGATCTCGATGAAGGCCTGGTGGTCCGCGGCGAGCGCCCGCACGGAGCGTTCGAACCGCACCGTGCTGCGCAGGTTGGTGTACCAGTACGCGGCGTCCAGGGCAGCGGAGTCGATGAAGTCGCCGGTCACGGTGGAGTGGAAGGGCACCGTCGGCGTGCGGGGCTCGATGGGCGCGAGCGCGGTGAGCACCTCGTCGCGCAGCGCCTCGACGTGCGGGCCGTGTGCCGCGACGTCCACGGGGATCCGCCTGGCCCGCACGCCCTCCGCGGTCAGCTCGTCGAGCAGCCGGTCGGTGACGTCGCGGTCGCCGGACAGGATCACCGACCGAGGTCCGTTGACCGCGGCGACGGCGATCCGGTCGCCCCACGGCGCGAGTTTCGGCTCCAGGTCCGCCAACGGCGCGAGGACGGAGATCATCCCGCCCCGGCCCGCGAGCCTGCTCTGCGCCTTGCTCCACAGCGCGACGACCCGCGCCCCGTCCTCGAGGGTCAGGCCGCCGGACACGACGGCGGCGGCGACCTCGCCGTTGCTGTGCCCGAGCACCGCGGCGGGCCGCACCCCGAAGGACTTCCACAGCTCGGCGAGGCCCACCATCACCGCGAACAGGGCGGGTTGGACGACGTCGTCACGGTCGAGGGACGCGGCGCCGGGCGCGCCGCGCAGGACGTCCTCCAGGGACCAGTCGATGTGCGGGGCGAGCGCCCTGGCACTCGCGTCGACGGCTGCGCGGAACACGTCGGAGTCGTCGAGGAGTCCGGCCGCCATGCCGATCCACTGGGAGCCCTGTCCCGGGAAGACGAAGACGACGCGGTCCCGTGGCGCGGCGCTGCCGTCGACCCGGGTGGCGCTGCGGTCGCCGCGGGCGAGCGCGGCCAGTTCGCCGGTGAGCCGCCGGTCGTCGTCGGCCCAGGAGACGCTCCTGTGCCGTACGGCGGCGGGCTCGGCGGCGCTGTGCGAGGCGGCGAGCGACCGGGCGAGGTCGCGCGGCGCGCTCCGGTGCTCCTCGTGGTGCGCGAGCAGGTCGCGCGCCCGCGCCCGTACGTCGTCCTGGGTGGCCCCGGAGACGATCAGGGGAAGGGGGGCGCCGCGGAAGCCCGGGACGCCGGTCGTGGCGTCCCCTTCGTCAAGCCGTGCATCGCTGCGGTTCTCGTCAACAGACATGCCGCTCCTCACTGATGGTCAAGTGGTGTCTGGGGACAGCTGCCGCGACAGGGCGGCGGACGGTACGTGACCTGCGGGGCGGACAAGAACCGCCCGGGTGTGCGCCTCCGGTGGGCCCATCGGGTTCGGTGGGATCCACCGGAGGCGGGCGCCGCGCGGTGTGGTGCGGGCCCGGCCGTTCCGCCGTGGGTGACGGGTGGGCCGGTTGCGGCGGGTCCGCCGGGTGGGGCGGCCCCGCCGGGCCTGTGGGCGACTGCGCCGGTGTCACCGCCAACGGGTCAACGACGTCCGCAGCTCGTCCGACGCGTCCATGAAGTCGTGGTGACCGCCGTCGACGACCTGGATGTCGACCGAGTCCGAGTACTGCCGCCAGCCCTCGAGTTGTTCGAGGCTCACGTCGGGGTCGTCACGCCAGTGCAGTACGACGATGGGGCAGTCGAGGACGACGGGCTCCGACCGCCGGTACTCGCGCGCGGCGGCGAGGTCCCTGAGCAGTACGGCCATGCCCATGTCGACCATGTCGGGGCGGGGTTCGATGCCCCGGCCCCGGATGACCGACTCCAGTTCGGCGCGGAGCGCGGGCTCGGGCATGCCGAGCATGCGGTCGCGCGACGCGTCGTGCGGGGCGGGCTGGCCCGACACGAAGAAGCGGTCCGGCCGGGGCAGCCCGCGCTGGGCGAGCCTGACCACGGTCTCGAAGGCGGGCAGCGCCCCCGCGCAGTGTCCGAAGAAGGCGTACGGCCGGTCGAGCCGCGGCGCCAGCTGTTCGACCAGGCTGGCGGCGAGGTTCTCGTAGGTGCCGTAGTGGGGGGCGCCCAACCGGTTCTCGCGGCCGGGGAACTGCAGCGGACAGACCTCGACGTCGCCGATCGCGGCCGGCCAGGCGCTGAAGGCCGAGGCACCGGACCCGGAGTAGGGGAAGCAGAAGATCCGGGCGGCGTGGTCGGTGGCGGGCGGCCGGACGAACCACGGCGAGGTGACGGTGGTGGAGCCGGAAGTCATGGCGTCTGTCGTTTCTGGGCGGCGATGGGGAGGTGGGTCATCCCGGCGATGAAGTACGACCGCAGGTGCTGCGGTTCGCCGGCGAGTTCGATCGGTCCGAACCGCTGGAGCAGTTCCTCGAAGAAGACGCGCAGAGTCAGCCGGGCCAGCGGTCCGCCGATGCAGAAGTGCGGCCCGAACCCGAACGCGACATGGCGCTTCGCGCCGTCCCGCGTGATGTCGAACTGGTGCGGATCGGGGAACTGGGACGCGTCCCTGTTGGCCGAGCCGATCCAGGCGACGACCGCCGCGCGGGCCGGGATCGTGCCCCCGGCGAACTCGACGTCGTCCACCGCGTACCGCATGAAGTTGCAGGCGGCGGACGTCCAGCGCAGCCCTTCCTCGACCAGGTTGGGGATCAGCGACGGGTCGGCCTGCGCCTTCTCGAACTGCTCGGGCCGCTCGATGAGGGCCTGCACCGTGCCCGAGACGGTGTGCGGCGTCGTCACGTTGGCGCCCAGGAGGATGCTGTAGCCGTCGAGGGCGATCTCCTCGTCGGACAGCGGCGCGCCGCCCGGGCGGACGCTCATGAGGTGGTGGAGCAGGCTGTCGTCCTCGCGGCCGTCCGCCCGCCGCGTCCTGACCCACTCCTTGACGTAGGCGAGGAGTTCGTGGTGGGAGATCGCCAGGGTCGCGGCCTCGCTGCCCGTCTTGAAGTGCGGGTCCGAGGGGGCCGTGACCATCGCGGTCAGCTGGACGAGTTCCGCCCAGTCCTTCTCCGGGATGCCGAGGAGCGGGCCCGTGACCATCGCGGGCAGCAGCAGCGCCTGCTCGGCCAGGTCGAACGTCCCGCCGTCCAGGGCCGGTTCGAGGAAGCGCACGATCGTCCGCCGGATCGAGTCCTCCCAGGACTTCACCGCGCGCGCGGTGAGCTTGGTGCCGATCGGCCTGCGGACCTCGGTGTGCCGGGGCGGGTCGGTGGAGGTGAGGAGCACGCCGGCGGCGGGGTCGTCCACTCCGACGTGGGTCGGCGTGGTGCCGCGCTCCGAGGTGAACTCCCGGTGGTCGCCGAGCACCCTGCAGACGTCCTCGTAACGCGTCACCGACCAGAACTCCCGCCCGTCCGGCAGGAGTTGGTGGTGCACGGGGGCCTGTTCCCGCAGCACGTCCCAGATCGGGTGGGGGTCGCCGTAGGAGTAGAGGTCCAGGTCGAACAGGTCGAGGCGGTCGAGGTCGACGTCGTGCGCGGGACCCGGCGTCAATCTCACGTCCGCGCCCTCCCCTGCTCGATCAGCTCGGCGACGCGGGCCGGGGTCTGGGCCAAGTAGAAGTCGCGTACGGACAGTTCGACGCCGTAGTCCTGGGTCACCCGGTCGATGATCTTGATCCCGATCAGGGAGTTCCCGCCGCGCTCGAAGAAGTCGTCGTCGGGACCGACTTCGTCGCAGTTGAGGTGTTCTTCCCACAGTGCGGAGATTTCCCGTACGAGCGACAGCGGCGCACCCGAGGGGGCGGCCTGCCGTTCCGGCGCCTCGTCCTGCCCGCCGCGCCGATGGACCTGCGGTGACGATTCCATTGCCAGCCTTTCCGAAAGGAGCCCGGGGAATTCTTCGGGTGAACTTTTCGCACCCGGGAGCCATCGCACCGCCAAGGTAATTGGCGAGGAAAACTCCGTGCAAGAGATGACAGCGCAAGAGATGACAGCGCAAGAGATGACAGCTCGAACAGCCCGTCGGGCGTCGGCTGTCCCGCCGACAGGACAAGCGTCCACGCCATCCTGCCCGACCTGGCCGACGAACCCAAGGGGCGCCGGTCCGACATTGCCGGGGCGTCTGCGAAGAGTTACGGTGACGCCGGAAATAATACCCGGCAACTTCCGGGCACGTTCAGACAATCAAACTGCTGAAGGGGAGGGTGGCTTCCTTGCTGAAGGCGCAAAGGCTCGCGGTACTGCCCATCGACTCTTACGACCTGGATTCCGAGTTCTCCATCGTGGACGACCACGAATACGGCGGCGAATACGACGCCTTCACCTTCGGGTCGTGGTCGGCCCATGTGCTCGCCAACGGCAGCGGCGCCGATTCCGACACCTCCTTCCGCCCGCACGACGGCCGTATGGCCCTCACCGAACTGGGCAAGAAGCTGCCGGGCATCATGTCACTGGTGACCGAGCATTTCCCCCTCGACCGGTTGCAGTGGGTCCGCATCTTCCGGGCCAGTGACGCGATCCTCGCCCCGCACGTGGACTTCCTCGAATGGGAGGAGCCGGGCACCCGGTTGCAGATTCCGCTGCGTACGAGCCCGGATTCCCTGCATTCCGAGAACGATGTCGTCTATCACCTCCGGCGCGGCGAGGTGTGGAAGATCCACACGACCGACCCGCATTCGACCCGCAGTTCCGCGGAGACCGCCCGGCTCTCCCTCTGCCTCGATTTCTCGGGCGCCGATGAGCCCATCGAGATCCGCAAGGACATTCCCGCGACCGAGCCGATCAGCATCGTCGAAAGGCCCGAGGCGACCGAGGCGGAACTTGAAGAACTCCTGGGCGCCGACGGGAACTTGACCCCGGAGTCCATGCGGTCGGACTTCCGGCGGTTCGCCGAGTTCCACTTCGAGCGGCGCTCGCATGCGGCCATGACGTACGACTGGTACGAGGAGGCAGCGCGGCGCACCGGGGATGCGGACATGGTCGCGAAGGCCCGGGTGTTCCGCACGTACTGCATCGAGAAGCGGGCCGATGGGGAGGCGTTCCACTGGTGAGAGGCGCTCCGCGGGGGGAAGTTCGCCCTCCGCGGGCCGGCGGGGGCTGATCGCGCCCACGCGGCGGAGCCGCATGCCGAAACAGCCCCGCGCCCCCTGCGGGACACGATCCCGCAGGGGGCGTTCCCTTAGGTCGCATCCGCCCTGCACGTAAACGTCCGCCCTACACGTGAACGATGGCCACCGCTCAAGAGCGGTGGCCATCGTTCGCTGCCGCGTCAGCGCTTCGCCGTGCCTTCGCGCAGTCGGCCGATCATGTGCCGGGTGGTCTCGATCGGGCTCTCGTCAGGGAGCTCGCGCGAGCTGGCCGGCAGCGCGGCGTTGAGCCGGGCCACCTTGTCGGCCCACTCGTCCTGCCCGGCGAAGGGGATCGTCTCGCCCTCCTGGTAGGCGGGGAACGGGCGGTAGTTGTTGACGGCCTCGGTGTCGGCTCCGCGCACCAGCAGCGGGTCGAGGTAGATCCCGTCGCTGTGGATCCGCGTGGTCGTCGAGATGTAGCCGATGTCGAGTCCGCAGCGCCGCTTGGCGGAGGTGTTCGCCTCCGAGCAGTGCAGCAGGTGGGGGTGGTGGATGGAGACGTCGCCCGGCTGGAGTTCGATCTCCACGACCCCGCGCTTTTCCACCCACTCCCGCACCAGGTTCTCGTCGGAGGCGGAGAACAGCATGTTGGGCTCGTCCGTACGGACCGACGGCTTGTGCAGCGGCAGTTCGTGGCTGCCGGGGATCATCCGCAGGCAGCCGTTCTCCGTGATGCTCTCGTCGACGGCGAGCCACACCGTCAGCGCCTCCATCGGGGACAGCGACCAGTACGCGCCGTCCTGGTGCCACAGCACGGGCTGTCCGTCGTACGGCGGCTTGCAGATGTAATGGGCGGTGAAGCACGCCACGTCCGGGCCGAGGAAGAACTCCGCTATGTCCACCAGGCGCGGGTCGGAGACCAGTCGTGCCCAGAAGGCGTCATTGCGGATCAGCGGGTGGTGGAAGTGCTCCGGGCGCAGGTCCGGGTACTTGCGGGTGAGCCATTCGACGTGGGCACGCGCCTCCTCCAGGAGATCCTGCGGCACAACGTTGCGGATGATGGAGAAGCCCTGCTCGGCATATTCCGCAGCGGCCTTCTCCAGAACACCAGCGCCGAGTGTGTTCATGCGTCAGCTCCTTCTCGGGTGTGTCAGTTACTCCATGATTAGCGAATTGCCACCGAACGTGAAGAAATCATCTTCCGCCCCCATCCTGCAACTCCTGAAGTATTCTCCCCACAGCGCCGGGATCCATTTGAAGGGCGACACCGGCTCGCTGTCCCGTCGACAGGACAGGGGCGCGGCCGCCCGCGTTTGGCCGGTTATTCTCCAGATCTCTCGCTGCGCCCGACCATAGGACGTCATCCCGCGGTACGTCCATTCCTCCGCGGAAAGCATCCGTCGGCGTCTCTCCCGACCCGTCACGACGACGACAGGGCAACCCGGTTGTGGATATGGTCCTGTGATTGGCGGGCGGCATCTGGATAGACTCATATTCGTGGCGCATGAAGACGGGAATGGGATCATGGACCCGCATTGCAAATCTCTGCCAACGGATGGCGAATCCAGTTTCGCGACCCGGATGACATCGACCAAGAGTGGGGCGAGGACGCTGACTGAGTTGGAACAGCTGGTGCGCGGCGTGCCCGATCCGGTAGTGCGCGAATTCCTGTTGATGGCGGACGATAGCATCGTCGCGGTACTTCCCTATACGCTGGCCATCGCCGCACGTCTCGGCATAGCCGACGCCTGCGCGCGGGACGGCTCGACGCCCGAGGAACTCTCGGCCACCGTCGGCTTCGCGGCGGAACCGCTCATGAGCCTGATGAACGCCCTCACCGGCGCGGGCTTCTTCGCCCGGGACCTCCGAGGGCGCTTCACCCCCACGGAGTTGGGCGCGGTGCTCAAGGCCGACTCGCCCGTGTCGATGCGGGCCACGCTGTCCAACCTGGACTCCCACCGCGCCTGGCTGCAGGCGGCCGACGCCGCCGCGGACCTGCGGCCGCTGCCCGCGGCGTACGGCGAGACCTTCTTCCAGGACCAGGACACGAAGCCCACGAGCGAGGCCGCCTTCAACACCCGCATGCGGGAGCGGGCCATGCGCCTGTACGCGGGCCTGGCCGATCTGCCGGTGTGGGACGGTGCGCACACGCTCATGGACATCGGCGGCGGCACCGGCACGGTGATGTCGATGATCCTCAAGGCCCAACCCCAGCTGAGCGGCGTCCTGTTCGACCGCGGTTCGGTGATCGACCTCGCGGCCCACGATGCCCCGCTCGCTCCCGTCAGGGACCGCTGCACGCTGGTGGCCGGCGACTTCTTCGACGAGCTTCCCCGGGGTGCGGACGTGCATCTGCTGGGCAGCGTGCTGCACGACTGGGACGACGAGAAGGCCGCCGACATCCTGCGCGCCAGCGTCCGGGCCCTGCCCCCCGGCGGCCGCGTCCTGGTGTGCGAACTCCTCGTTCCCGAGACCTCCGAGCCCCACCCGGCGCGCTGGAGCGACCTCGGCATGCTCGTGCTCCTCGGCGGCCAGGAACGCACCCTTCCGGAGTTCGACAAGCTGTTCGCCGCCGCGGGTCTGATCCGCACCAGGGTGCTGCCGATCGGCGGTTCGAGCTTCAGCCTCATCGAGGCGACCCCCTCCGAGCAGGATCCCAGCCCGCTCGGGAAGTGAACTCGATGGAAGATGTCCTGGTGGTCGGCACCGGCGTGATCGGCACCTCGGTCGCGCTCGCCCTCACGTCCCACGGTGTGCACGTGTATCTGCGGGACACGGATCCCGCCGCGGCCAGGATCGCGTCCTCGATCGGCGCCGGTGCCGTACGGGAACCGCCGAAGACCGTGGACCTGGCCGTCGTGGCCGTCCCGCCCGCGCTGGTGCCCGACGTCCTCGTACGCCTGCAGGCCGAGGGCGTGGCCCGGCACTACACCGACGTCGCCAGCGTCAAGGCAAGGCCGCAGCAGGACGCGAGCGCCCTCGACTGCGACAACTCGCGCTACATCGGCGGCCATCCGCTGGCGGGCAGCGAGCGCAGCGGGCCGCTCGCCGCCCGTGCGGACCTCTTCGACGGATACCACTGGGTGCTCACGCCGACGGCCGCCACCGGCACCGAGACGCTGAACGCCGCGTTCGAACTCGTGGCGATGTGCGGGGCCGTGCCCGTCCTGATGGAGGCGGCGGCCCACGACCGCGCGGTCGGCCTCGTCTCGCACGCCCCGCATCTCGTGGCGAGCCTGGTCGCCGCCCTCCTGGAGCCCGCCGAGGAACGCATGGTGAGCCTCGCGGGTTCGGGCGTGCGCGACCTGACCCGCACCGCGGCCGGGGATCCGGACCTGTGGGTGGACGTACTCGGCGCCAACGCGCTGGTGGTCGCCGATCTCCTCGAAGAGCTGTCGGAGGGCCTGGACGGCGCCGTCCTGGGCCTGCGGGCCATGGGCGCCACCGATGAGGACAAGCGCGGCAGCGGCGCCCGCGTGGTCGAGGACCTGCTGCGCCGCGGGCGGGCCGGGCGGGCCCGGATCCCCGCCAAGCACGGCACCGTGCCGGAGCAGTACGAGACGGTGACCGTCATGATCGGCGACCAACCCGGCGAACTGGCCCGGCTCTTCACCGACGCCTCCCGCGCCGGCGTCAACGTGGAGGACGTACACCTGGAGCACTCGGCGGGCCGGCCGACCGGCCTCGTACAGCTCAGCGTCGCCCGGGAGCTGCGGGATGTCTTGGCGACGGCCTTGCAGCACCGCGGGTGGCGGCACCGCTGAGTGCTCCGCGGGGAAGTGCGGTTCACCTCTGCGGGTGCATCGTGGCTGGTCGCGCCCACGCGGCGGAGCCGCACATGTCACAGACCCGCGCCCCTTCGGGGCGCACCCGAACCGCACCGGTCTTCCGCAAGGCCGCTCAGGGCCTGTCCCTCCGGACCGTTTCGGGGCCGATGTCAGCGAGGTCGCCCAGGCCCGCGAGGCCCATGGCGTCGGTCAGTTCGGCGAGCAGGATGTTCAGTACGTCCGTCACTCCCCGGTCCGCGTCGACGGCGAGGCCGTGCAGGACCGGGCGGCCGACGAGCACCGCGTCGGCGCCGAGCGCGAGCGCGGCGAGCACGTCCCTGCCCCGGCGCACTCCCCCGTCGAGCAGCACGGGGACGCGCCCGGCGACCGCCGCCACGATCTCCGGCAGTACGTCGAGGGTCGCGGGCACGCCGTCGAGTTGCCGCCCGCCGTGGTTGGACACGAAGACGCCGTCCGCCCCTGACTCGACGGCGCGCGCCGCGTCGTCGTCGGTGAGGATCCCCTTGAGCAGGATCGGCAGCGCGCTGACCGAGCGCAGCCAGTCCACCACCGACCAGTCGAGGGCGGGGGCGAACTGGGTGCTCGCGTGCGCGGCGGGCGACGAGAAGTCGTGCCCTTCGAGGTTGGCGGGGACCATTCCCTCGGGGAGCCGGAAGCCGTTGCGCAGGTCCCGAAGGCGTCGGCCGAGGTGGGGCGCGTCGACGGTGAGGACGAGCGCCTCGAAGCCCGCGTCCTCCGCACGCCCGATGAGGCGCCGCGTCATCGCACGGTCCCGCAGGCAGTAGACCTGGAGCCAGAGCGGGCCGCCGCCGACGGCGGCGAGTTCCTCGACGGTGCGCCCCGCGAAGGTGCTGATCACGACCGGCAGCCGGGCCGCGGCCGCCGTCCCGCGGACGGTGGCGAGTTCGCCCAGCGGGTGGGCGAGCGTGTGGTAGCCCATGGGGGCGACGCCCAGCGGCGCGTCCCAGGAGCGGCCGAGGATCGTGGTCGCGGTCTCGGGAGGTGCGGTGGTGCCGCGCAGGACGCGCGGCCGCAGCCACAGCCGGTCGAACGCCTCGGCGTTGGCCGCGAGCGTGCGTTCCTCGCCCGCGCCGCCCGCCAGGAAGTCCCAGATCCCCGGGTCGAGTCGGGTCCTGGCGGCTCGCTCGAAGTCGCCGAGCGTCAGTCTCATCGTCGGTCCTCCATGCCGCTGCCGGGACTCCGTTTCAGTCCAGGCCGGTCTGGTGGTTGCTGGCCTGTTGGCGCTCCACGGCCTCGTAGAGGGCCTGGATGTTGTTGCTGCCGAACGTGCGGGCGCCCCTGCGGTCGATCAGTTCGTAGAACAGGGTGCCCCTCTCGTGCCGCGACTCGGTGAAGATCTGCAGCATGACCCCCGCGTGGTCGCGGTCGGCGAGGACGTTGATCTCGCGCAGTTCCTCCACCGGGACGCCGATCCGGCCGAGCCTCGGCGTCAGCATCTCGTAGTAGCTCGGCGGTGTGGTGAGGAAGCGCACGCCCCGCTCGGCGCTCCGGGGCACCGCGGACAGGATGTCCTCGGTGAGGAACGCGATGTGCTGGACGCCCGCGCCGTCGTGGGCCTCGATGAACCGGTCTATCTGGCCCGGGGCACGGGTGACGTCCGGCTCGATGATGGTGAGGGTCAGCCGCCCCGACGTGCTCTGGACGACCTTCGAATCCATGGCCTGGGAGCCGACGACGATCCGCTCCTCGAAGGTCTGGCGCAGATCGAAGATCTCCTCGTAGCGGTGCACGGTCTCTTCCAGCGTGCCCGCGGGCACGCACACCGCGAGGTGGTCGACCTCGGTGAGCAGCCCCTCGCCGGAACTGCCGTGACCGGTCTCCTCGATCAGCGGGGCGAAGGGCCCGCCGGTCCTGCCGCGGGAGACGAAGCGGTGCTCGACGTCGCCGAAGCCGATCACCGAGGCGAAGGCGACCCGGTCCCCTTCGGGGCCGAAGGTCTCGGGCGGGGCGACGGGGGTGGCCCCGCGCTCGACGGCCTCGGCGAACGCGGCGTGCGCGTCGTCGACGCGCAGGGCGACCACCCCGATGCCGTGGCCGTGCCGCTCGACGTACTCGGCGGCACGGTGGTCGGGGCTGGTGGCCGAGGTCACCAGCAGGGTGATGGCGCGCTGGCGCAGCAGCACCGACTCGCAGCCGTGCAGCCCCGTACGGGCTCCACCGCGTCCGGCGAGGGCGAAACCGAAATGGTCGCGCAGTTCGGCGGCCGCCTCCTCGGCGTTCTCAACGAACAACTCGATGTGGTCGATCGACTGGATGTCCATTTGTCACCTCCAGGGTGCACAGGCTTGATCGGGCTGAGGTGCAGAGGGGTGTGTCGCCGGTCAAGTCCTCACAGGCGCACCGGGAAGGCGGAGAGCGGCCGGCCGCCGCCGGGGATCGGCTCGTTGTACCTGAGGCGTCCCGCGATCTCCAGGCTGTCGCGCTGGAGCAGCAGGTGGTCGAGGGCGATCTCGCCCTCCAGGTAGGCGAGTGCCGCGCCGAGGCAGTAGTGCGGGCCCGCGCCGAAGGCGAGGTGGCCTTCGCCGCGCTTCGTCGCCCGTGCCACGTCGCACTGTTCGGGCTCGGGGAAGACCCTCGGGTCGTAGTTGGCGGACTGCAGGGAGCCCGTCAGGGCGTCGCCCTTGCAGATCGGGACCCCGGCGAACTCCATGTCCTCGGTCGCGTACCGGGGTCCTGCGGTGGGGACGGGGTTCGCGACCCGCATCAGCTCGTACATGGCGTGCGGCAGGGCCTCCGGCTTGGCGCGCAGCAGGGCGAGCTGTTCCGGGTTCTCGAAGAGCGTGAGGATCGCGTTCGGGATGAAGTGGGCCGTGGAGTGGTGTCCGTTGTTCACCACGACGAGCACCAGCGAGACGATCTCGGCTTCGGTGAGCCGGTCGCCGTCGTCCTCGCCCGCGTGCACCAGGACGGAGATCATGTCGTCCTTGGGCTCGGCCCTGCGGCGCTCGATGAGCCCCTTGATGTACTCGCTCAGGCCGCGGGCGCTCGTGGCCATGTCGACGTCGGCGTCGGCGTAGTCGTTCATCCACTTGCGCACCTTCGGCTGGTCGGGCTCGTCGATGCCGATGAGTTCGCAGATGACGGTGCCGGTCAGCGGTGAGGAGTACTCCTCCAGGAGGTCACCGGAGCCCTTCTCGACGAGGGCGTCGATGAGCCGGGTGGAGATCTCCTCGATGCGCGGCCGCATCGCCTTGATGCGGCGGGCGGTGAACGCGGGCGTGATGAGGCGGCGCAGCCGGGCGTGGTACTTGCTGTCCACGAGCATCAGGTTGGCGGCCAGATAGTCCCGGAACTCGTCCGGCAGGTCGAGGGCCGCGATCATCTGGTCGGCGAGGCTGGGTCCTTGATGGCCCGGCACGTTCTTGTAGTCGACGACGAGCCGCTTGTCGCTCAGCGCGGCCTCGATGTCTTCGTTGCGCGTGATCAGCCAGACCGGCGGCCCACCGGGAAACCCGATGCGGACGAGCGGGGCCGACTCCCGCAGGCGCGCGAGGGCGCCGATGGGGTCTTCACTAAATTCCGGGTCCAGCAGGCTCACCATCGGCTCAGCCATGTTCTTCGTCTCCTTGACGTCCTCGTCGAACGGTGTGGGGTGCGGCTCCCCGCCCGCGCCGGAGGACTCCGGCGCGGGGCGTCAGTGATCGCGGGCGGCTTCCGCCTCGATCAGGTCGAGCACGTCGCGGGCGTGATCGACCAGGTACATGTGATCGCCCGGGAACTCCGCATAGCTGAATGCGCCCGTGGTCGCCTTCTGCCACTCCTGGGCCTGTTCCGCGCCGACCAGGCCGTCGGAGTCGCCCCGGATCGAGCAGACCGGCACCGACACCGGTTCGTCGGTGCTCGGCACATAGTTCTCGTGCATCTCGCAGTCGGCCTGGAGCACGGGGAGAATGAGTTCCCGCATCTCCGGGTGGTCGAGGGCCTCGTGCCGGAATCCGGCGAACTCCTCGACCCTGGCGAGGAATTCCTCGTCGGGGAGCCCGGTGGCCCGCCTCTCGCGCTGGGTCCACGGGCCCGGCGAACCGCTGACGACGAGGCGCTCGACGTGCACGCCGCGCGCGCTCAGCAGATGCACCACCTCGTATGCGAACACCGCGCCCAGGCTGTGCCCGAACAGGGTGGTCCGTGCCCCGTCGCCGAGATCCTCGACGATGTCGTCGATCGAGTTCTTGGCCGCTTCGACGACGTTGCGGTACGGCGTCTCCAGGATCCGCCGTTCCCTGCCGGGCAGTTCGACCGAGGTGACGCGCCAGCGGCCCGCGGAGAGTTCCCGCCACGGGTGGAAGAACGAAGGCCCCGCTCCGGCGAACGGTATGCACAGCAGGACGTTCCGGTCCCGGTCTTCCTCGGACATGCCGGGTTCTGTCACCCCGACCAACCCCAATCATCCATTCGTCGGTTCCTCGAACCGGTTCCCAAGTGCGCTGTCACGCGGCCAGCTTGCGGGTGATGACCTGCATGATCTGGCCCGCGGATTTCGGCATGTGCAGGTCGGTGTGCGTGGCGTCCACGTCGTACTCCTCGATCGAGCCGAGGACGAAGGGCCGCCAGTCGGGCCCGTACGACTTGTCCTTGTCCCGCGTCGCGTTGAAGAACAGCAGATCGCCGCGGAACACCGGTGATTCGAAAGCGGCCATCTTGTTCAGGTTGTTGGAGCCGACCCTCGACATGTTGTCCAGGAATTGGTCCATGTTCTTGGTGTTCATGAACTGGCCGAAGACTTCCTCGATGTCCTCCCGGTACAGCTCCTTCGTCCGGCCCGCCACCTCCGGCATCTTGAACCCGCTCTCCTCGTCGGCCGGTTGGGAGTCGAGGACGGCGAGGAGGGCGACCTCGTGCCCGCGCCGGTCGAGGGCCGTCGCTATGGCGTGCGCCATGGGGCCGCCGAGCGACCAGCCGACCAGGTTGAAGGGGCCCTCCGGCTGGATCCGGAGCATCTGCGTGAGGTAGTCCTCGATCATCTCCTCCACCGAATCGGCCACGGGTTCCGTGCCGTTGGAGCCGCGGGCCTGGAGGCAGTACGCCGGCCGGTCCAGGTAGGGCGCGAAGGTGAAGTACGCCCAGCCGAGGCCGCCGCCGCCGTGGAAGAACCACACCGGCGTCTTGCCGGTGCCGGGGTCCCTGTTCAGCGGCAGTACGACCTCGAACGAGTCGGCGTGGTCGCCGGGGGCGCGCCCGGTGAGCACCACCGCGGCCAGCTCGGCCACCGTGGGGAACTGGACGATCGTCCGGAGCGGCATGTCGATGTTGAACTGCTTGCGGATGCGGGCGCTGAGCCGGGTGGCGAGGAACGAGTGTCCGCCGAGCGCGAAGAAGTCGTCGTCGACGCCGACCTTCTCCAGGCCGAGCAGCTCACTGAAGAAGGAACACAGCTTCTCCTCGTGGGAGTTGCGCGGTCCTCCGCCGCTCACGACGGTGGTGTGCTCCGACGGCAGCGCGCGCCGGTCGAGCTTGCCCGCCGCGTTCAGCGGCAGCTCCGACAGCGGCACGAGGACGGCGGGGACCATGTAGTCCGGCAGGCGCTCGCGCAGATACGCGGGCAGCTCGTGCACCAGTGGACCGACCGCCTTGGCCAGGGCGGGGGTATTCGCGCGGGCCCGGCCGGGCGCCGTGCCGGGCACGAACCCGCCGGACACGGCCCGCTGTTCGGGCAGCAGGATCGCGTCGAAGGCGTGCACGGTCTGACCGGACCAGGTGAGGACCGCGTCGTGGCCCTGGCGCCGCGCCCATGCGGCGACGTCCTCCGGGTCGACCGTCCCGCCCAGGGACGCGGCCGTCCCCGCGGCGCCGGTGGCGGCGGCCGCGGCGGCCTCGTCGGCCAGGCGGGCGTTGGGTATCCCGGTCACGCGGACCGGGCCGCCCGCCCGCGCCACGCAGCCGTCGAGCCCGGCCAGGTCGGTGACGTCCCGGCCCCAGGCCACCACGGGTGCGTCGGTGAGGTCGAGCACGTCGGCCGGTTGCTTGTGGAGGACGACCTCGTAGCGGTGCCGGGTCAGTTCGTTGTGGGTCTGCCCGGGCTTCAGCCGGATGTCGACCGACACGGAGCGCTCCGCCGCCCATTCGGTGAACCACTCCGGGGCGACCACCAGTTCTTCCTCGGCCAGCAGTTCCTTCTCCACCAGCGCCCGCAGCTCTTCGTACGGGGCGTGCGGGTGGGCCGCGCGCTGGACCGCGGTCAGCAGGAGGCGCAGGGTGGTGGCGTTGCGGACGTCGCCGACGACCAACTGGCCGCCGGGCGCGAGGAGTTCCATGGCCTCGCGCAGGACCTGGTCCAGATAGTCGGCGCTCGGGAAGTACTGCACCACCGAGTTGAGCAGCACGGTGTCGAAGTGGCCCCGGGGAAGGCCGGAGATGTCGTCGGCGGCCTGGACGCCGAGGTGGACCCGGTCACCGTGACCGGCCCTTTCGGTCTGGGCCCGGAGGCGGTCCACGACCGTGGGCGAGATGTCGGTGCCCCAGTACTCCTCGACCTCTCCGACGATCCTCGCGAGGAGCAGCCCGGAACCCACACCGATCTCAAGGACCCGCCGCGGCGCATACCGCAGCACCTGCGCGACGGCCGCGTCCCGCCACTCCACCATCTGCTCGCGCGGAATCGGCTCTCCGTCGTACGACGACTTCCACTGCTCGAAGTCCTCGCCCCATTCCGTCTCACTGGAATCGGCGTACGTCTCGTCGTAGACCTGGCGCCACTCGTCCACCTGATCGCCGGAGTCCACCACGGCGGCGGCCGGGTCGGGCACCACATAGCCGACGAGGCGCTTGTCGCCCTGCTGGCTGTCGCGCACGACGACCGCGGCCTGCGCCACACCGGCGTGCCCGGCCAGCACCTGCTCGATCTCGCCCAGCTCGATGCGGAAGCCCCGGACCTTCACCTGGAAGTCGGAGCGGCCGATGTACTCGACCTGGCCGTCCTTGTTCCACCGCACGACGTCCCCGGTGCGGTACATCCGGGTGCCCGCCGCGCCGAAGGGGCAGGCGACGAACCGGTGGGCGGTGAGCGCGCTCTGGCCCGCATAGCCGCGGGCAAGACCCGCACCGGCCAGATACAGCTCGCCGGTCACGCCGGGAGCCACGGGGCGCAGCGCCTCGTCGAGCACGTAGACCTGGGTGTTCCAGATCGGCGCGCCGATCGGCACGCGGTCCGCGCCGGGCACGTGCTGCCACGCCGTGACCTCGACCGATGCCTCGGTGGGTCCGTAGAGGTTGTGCACAGCGCAGTCGGGGAGCACGTCGGCGGCCTTGTTGGCCAGCGCGGGCGGGAACGCCTCGCCCGCGACCTCGATCCAGCGCAGGCTGGTGCATCCCTTCGCCGCGGGCTCGGCGACGAACACCTCAAGGAGGGAGGGCACGAAGTCCGCGCCGGTCACCCGCTCCCGCTGGATCAGCTCGGCGAGGTACGCCGGGTCCTTGCGCCCGTCCGGGCGTGCGATGACGACGGCCGCGCCCACCTGCAAGGGGGCGAACAGCTCCGGCACCGACACGTCGAAGCTCGCCGATGTGCTGAGCAGCACCCGGTCGTCGGCCGTGACGTCGAAGTGCGCAAGGCCCCATGCCAGCCGGTTCATGATCGAACGGTGCGCGACCTGGACGCCCTTGGGGCCGCCGGTGGAGCCGGAGGTGTAGATGACGTACGCGGCGTTGTCCGGCGCCAGCGCACGTTCGGGGTTGGTCTCCGGGTACCCGGAGACGTCCGGGAGCGCCTCGTCGAGCACCAGCAGCGGTTCCGCGCTTCCCAGCAGCTGCCGCACCCGGTCCTCGGGCAGGTCGGGATCCACCGGCAGATAGGCCGCCCCTGCCTTGACCACCGCGTACAGCGCCACCATCAGATCGACGGAACGCGGGATGCGCACGGCCACCAACTGCTCCGGGCCCGCGCCCTGTTCGACCAGCCAGTGGGCGAGCCGGTTGGCGCGCCGGTTGAACTCGCCGTACGTCAGCCGCTCGTCCTCGCCGACCAGCGCGAGGCGGTCGGGGGCCCGCTCCACCTGGGCCTCGAAGGCGCCCGGCAGGGTGTCCGCGGCGACGGGCCGCGCGGTGTCGTTGACGCCCCGCACCAGCCGGTCGCGCTCCCCCGGCGACAGTACGTCGACGGAGCCGATCAGGGCCTTCGGGTCGGCGGCGACCTGTTCAAGGACCCGCACGAACCAGGCGGCGATGGCCTCGACCGTGTCCCGGTCGAACAGCTCGGTCGCGTACTGGAGGTCGCAGCGCAGCGCCCCCGAGTCCTCCTCGGCCATGTTGAAGAACAGGTCGAACATGGCCGTCTGCGTGACGTACTGCTCGAACTCCACCTGGAGGCCGGGGAGTTCGAACTCGCCCCGGGCCCAGTTGTGCCAGGCGAGCATCACCTGGAACAGCGGCTGGTACGCCGCCGAGCGGTCGGGGTTGATCAGCTCGACCAGCGTCTCGAACGGCACGTCCTGGTGCTCGTAGGCCGCCAGCGTCCGCTCCCGTACCTGCGTGAGCAGATCGGCGAAGGAGGGGTCGCCGGAGAGATCCACCCGCAGCACCTGGGTGTTGACGAAGAACCCGACCAGATCGGCGAGGGCCTCATCGGTCCGCCCGGCGATCGGGCCGCCGATCGTCACGTCGTCCCCGCCGCCCAGCTTGCCCAACAGCACGCCCAGCGCGGCCTGGAGGACCATCGGCATGGTCATCCCGCGCGCGTCGGCGAGCTGCTGCAGCCCGGCCGCCACCCGCGGTTCCACCTCGAAGGCGACCAGGTCGCCCTCCGTGCTCCGCTGTGCGGGCCGCGGGCGGTCGAGCGGCAGGTTCAGCGGCTGCGGAACCCCGGCGAGCTCCGCGCGCCAGTAGTCGGCCTGCGCGGCGGCCCGGCTGCCCGGGTCCGCCACGTCGCCGAGCAGCTCGCGCTGCCACAGCGCGTAGTCCTTGTACTGCACCGGAAGCGGCTCCCACGCCGGCGCCCGGCCCTCCAGGCGGGCGGCGTACGCGACGGACACGTCCCGTACGAGGGGCGCGGCCGAGGCGCCGTCCGACGCGATGTGGTGGATGAGCAGCGCGAGGACGTGCTCCTCGGGGCCACAGCGGAAAAGGACCGCCCGCAGCGGAATCTCCGTTGCCAGATCGAACCGGTGGGTGATGAACGCGTCGACCGCGCCGGACAGTTCGTCCGGCGCCGTCTCGACCACAGGCACCCGCACCGACGCCTCCGCCGACGACAGGATCCGCTGATGAGGCTCACCCTCGTCGTCCGTCACATACACCGTGCGCAGGACCTCGTGGCGATCGACCAGATCACGGATCGCGGCGACGAGGGCGTCCTCGTCGAGCGGTCCCGTCAATCTGAAGGCGGGCGAGATGTTGTACGTCTCCGCCCCGCCCTCCAATTGGTTCGTCAACCACATCCGGCGCTGTGCAAATGAAAGCGGAATCACTGGCATTCGGGTATTCCTCCTCAACGATCAACCTGCGGAGATGGGGGCGGCAGGGCCCGTGCCCAGGTGCCCGCACCTTCCCCCGGTCACTCCGTCAGCTTGCGGGCGATGACCTTCATGATCTGGCCCGCGGGTTTGGGCATGTGCAAGTCGGTGTGGGCGGCGTCCACTTCGTATTCCTCGATGGAACCGAGGACGAAGGGGCGCCAATCGGGCCCGTACGACTTGTCCTTGTCCTTCGTCGCGCTGAAGAACAACAGATCGCCGCCGAATACCGGTGATTCGAAAGCGGCCATCTTGTTCAGATTGCTGGAACCCACCCTCGACATGTTGTCCAGGAATGCGTCCATGTTCTTGGTGTTCATGAACTGCCCGAAGACTTCTTCCAGGTCCTCGCGGTACAGCTCCTTCGTGCGGCCCGCTATCTGCCGGAATCCGCTCTCCGGGTCGGGGCTCGCCGGCTGGGAGTCCAGGACGGCGAGGAGGGCGACCTCGTGCCCGCGCCGGGCGAGCGCCGCCGCGGCGGCGTGGGCGACCGGGCCGCCGAAGGACCAGCCGACCAGGTTGAAGGGGCCCTCCGGCTGGATCTTGAGTATCTGGGCGAGGTAGTCCTCGATCATGTCCTCCACGGACTCCGCCACCGGTTCGGTGCCATTGGAGCCGCGGGACTGCAGGGCGTAGGCGGGGCGGTCCAGGTAGGGCGCGAACGTGAAGTACGCCCAGCCGAGCCCGCCGCCCCCGTGGAAGAACCACACCGGCGTCTTGCCGGTGCCGGGGTCCCTGTTCAGCGGCAGTACGACCTCGAACGCGTCGGCGTGGTCACCGGGGATACGACCGGTGAGCGCCAGTGCGGCGAGCTCCGCCACCGTGGGGTACTGGATGATCGTCCGGAGCGGCATGTCGAGGCCGAACTCCTTGCGGATGCTCGCGCTGAGCCGGGTGGCCAGCAGGGAGTGTCCGCCGAGCGCGAAGAAGTCGTCGTCGATGCCGACCTTCTCCAGGCCGAGCAGCTCGCAGTAGAAGGAACACAGCTTCTCCTCATGGGAGTTGCGCGGTCCTCGGTCGTCCATGCTGCTCGTCTGCTCCGGGGGCAGCGCACGCCGGTCGAGCTTTCCTGCCGCGGTCAGCGGCAGCTCCGAGAGCGGCACCATCGCGGCGGGGACCATGTAGTCCGGCAGACGCTCGCGCAGGTACTCGGGCAGTTCGGTGAGCAGCGGACCGATGGACTTGGCCAGAGCCGGGGCGTTCGACCGGGACTGCCCGGGCTTCGCGCCGACGAGGAACACTCCGGAGACGGCCCGCCGCACGGGTCTCTGTTCGGCCTCCTGTCCCGGCAGAAGGATCGCGTCGAAGGCGTGCGCGGTCCGGCCCGACCAGGTGAGGACCGCGTCCTGGCCCTGCCGCCGCGCCCATGCGACGACGTCCTCCGGGTCGAGTGCACTGCCGGAAGGGGCATCCGCACCCAGGACACGGGCGGCGGCCGCCGCGGAGGCCTCGTCGGCCAGGCGCGCGTTGGGTATGCCGGTCACGCGGACCGGGCCGCCGACCCGCTCCACACAGCCGTCGAGCCCGGCCAGGTCGGACACCTCCCGGCCCCACGCCACGGTGGGTACGCCGGACAGGTCGAGGACGTCGGCCGACTGCTTGTGCAGGATGACCTCGTAGCGGTGCCGGGTCAGTTCGTTGTGCGCCTGCCCCGGCTTCAGCCGGATGTCGACCCCGACGGAACGCTCCGCCGCCCATTCGGCGAACCACTCCGGAGCGACCACCAACTCCCGCTCGGCGAGCAGCGCTTGTTCCACCAGCGCCCGCACTTCCTCGTGCGAGGCATAGGGGTGGGCCGTGCGCTGCGCCGCGGTCAGCAGGAGGCGGAGGGTGGTGGCGTTGCGGACGTCGCCGACCACCAACTGTCCGCCGGGGGCGAGGAGTTCCAGCGCCTGGCCCAGCACCTGGTCCAGGTACTCGACGCTCGGGAAGTACTGGGCCACCGAGTTGAGCACCACGGTGTCGAAGTGGCCCTGGGGAAGGCCGGAGATGTCGTCGGCGGCCTGGACGCCGAGGTGGACCCGGTCACCGTGACCGGCCTTCTCGGTCTGGGCCCGGAGGCGGTCCACGACCGTGGTGGAGATGTCGGTGCCCCAGTATTCGTCGACCTCGCCGACGATCTTCGCGAGGAGCAGCCCGGAGCCCACGCCGATCTCCAGGACCCTTCGCGGCGCGCCCCGCAGCACCTGCGCGACCGCCGCGTCCCGCCACTCCGCCAACTGCTCGCGCGGGATCAACTCGCCGTCGTACGACGACTTCCACTGCTGGAAGTTCTCGCCCCACGCCTCATCGGCGGAATCGGCATAGGCCGCTTCGCACTCCTCGCGCCACTCCTCGACCTGGGCGTCGGCATCGACCGCCACGGCATCCGGATCGGGCACCACATATCCCACGAGGCGCTTGTCGCCCTGCTGGTCCTCGCGCGCCACGACCACCGCCTGCGCGACCGAGGGGTGCCCGGCCATCACATGCTCGATGTCGCCCAGTTCGATGCGGAACCCGCGGATCTTCACCTGGAAGTCGGTGCGGCCGATGTATTCGAGTTGGCCTTGTTTGTTCCAGCGGACGAGGTCGCCGCTGCGGTACATCCGGGTGCCGGGTGCGCCGAAGGGGCAGGGGATGAACCGGTGGGCGGTGAGTGCGCTCTGGTCCAGGTAGCCGCGGGCCAGTCCGGCACCGGCGATGTACAGCTCTCCGGCCACCCCTGGGGCGACCGGGCGCAGGGCGGTGTCCAGGACGTAGACCTGGACGTTCCACAGCGGCACGCCGATCGGCAGTCGGTCCGCGCCGGGGGTGTGTTGCCAGGCGGTGGCTTCGACGGCGGCTTCGGTGGGGCCGTAGTGGTTGTGGGCGCCGCAGTGGGGGAGCAGGGCGGTGACCTTGTCGGCCAGGGCGGCGGGGAAGGCTTCGCCGCCGGATTCGATCCAGCGCAGGCTGGTGCACTGTCCGGCCTGGGGTTCGGCGATGAAGGCTTCCAGGAGGGAGGGGACGAAGAAGGCGGCGGTGACCTGTTCGCGCTGGATGAGTTCGGCGAGGTAGGCGGGGTCGCGGCGGCCGTCGGGGCGGGTGACGACGATGGCGCCGCCGACCTGGAGGTGGGCGAACATCTCCTGCACCGAGGCGTCGAAGCTGGCCGAGGTGCTCGACAGCATCCGGTCATCGGCACCGACGTCGAAGTGCTCCAGGCCCCACCGCATCCGGTTCATGATCGACCGGTGCGAGATCTGCACGCCCTTGGGGCCGCCGGTGGAGCCGGAGGTGAAGATGACGTAGGCGACATGGTCCGGCAGCAGCGCCCGCCCGGGATTGGACTCCACGTAGCCGGTCGTGTCGGGGAGTTCGTCATCGAGTACGAGCAGTGGTCTGGCGGTGTCGAGCATGTGCCGCACCCGGTCCTCGGGCAGCCCGGCATCGATGGGCACATAGGCCGCCCCCGCCTTGACCACCGCATAGATGGCCACCAGCAGGTCGACCGAGTGCGGGATCCGCACCGCGACCAGCCGGTCCGGGCCCGCGCCCTGCTCGATCAGCCAGTGCGCCAGCCGGTTGGCGCGCCGGTTGAACTCCCCATACGTCAACCGCTCCTGCTCGCCGATCACCGCGACGCGGTCCGGAGTGCGCGAGGCCTGCGCCTCGAACGCGTCCGGCAGAGTGCTGGCAGCCACCGGATGCGCCGTGTCGTTGACCCGCCGCAGCAGCCGCTCCCGCTCCTCGTCCAGGAGCATCTCGACCGCGCTGACCGGTGCCTGCGGGTCGGCGAGCACCTGTTCCAGTACGCGTACGAAGCGGGCGGCGATGGCCTCGGCCGTGTCGCGGTCGAACAGCTGGGTCGCGTACTGGAGCTCGCCGCGCAGCGTCCCCGAGTCGCTCACGTCGAAGAACATGGTGAGGTCGACCAGCGAGGTCTGGGTGACGTGCTGCTCGAACTTCACGTCGAGGCCGGGGAGTTCGAAGTCCTGCTTCTCGAAGTTCTGCCAGGCGAGCATGACCTGGAACAGCGGCTGGTAGGCCGTGGAGCGGTCGGGGTTGATCAGCTCGACCAGGGTCTCGAAGGGGATGTCCTGGCGCTCGTACGCCGCCAGGGTCTTCTCCCGCACCTGCGTGAGCAGGTCGGCGAAGGAGGGGTCGCCGGAGAGATTCACCCGCAGTACCTGGGTGTTGACGAAGAATCCGACCAGATCGGCGAGCGCCTCGTCGGTGCGTCCGGCCATCGGGCCTCCGATGGTGACGTCGTCCCCGCCGCCGAGCTTGCCCAACAGCACGCCCAGTGCGGCCTGGAGGACCATCGACATGGTCATCCCGCGCTCGTCGGCCAGCTTCTGCAGTCCGGCCCTCGCCGCCGAATCGACCACGAAGGGGACCATGTCGCCCTGCGGATTCCGCTCCTCGGAGCGCGGGCGGTCGAGCGGCAGGTTCAGCGGCTGGGGCACTCCGGCAAGCTCCGCGCGCCAGTACTCGGCCTGCGCGGCGGCCAGACTGCCCGGATCCGCCACGTCGCCGAGCAACTCGCGCTGCCACAGCGCGTAGTCCTTGTACTGCACGGCGAGCGGCTCCCAGCCCGGCTCGCGACCGTCCTTGCGCGCGGTGTAGGCGGTGGCGATGTCCCGTGCCATCAGGCCGCCCGAGACGCCGTCCGACGCGATGTGGTGGACGAGCAGGACCAGGACGTGTTCCTCGGGGGCGCAGCGGAACAGCACGGCGCGGAAGGGGAGTTCGGCGGCCAGGTCGAACCGGTGCGTGATGAACGTGTCGACCGCGCCGGACAGCTCGTCCGACGCCACCTCGACGACCGGCACCTGCACCGACGCCTCCGCCGACGACAGGATCCGCTGGTGGGGCTCGCCGTCGTCGTCCGTCACGTACATGGTGCGCAGGACCTCGTGCCGCTCGACCAGGTCACGGATGGCCGTGACGAGCGCGTCCTGGTCCAGCGGTCCGGTCAGCCGGAACGCCGGTGAGATGTTGTACGTCTCCGCCCCGCCCTCCAGCTGGTGCGTCAACCACATCCGGCGCTGTGCAAACGAAAGCGGAATCACTGGCTTTGCTCCTCAACAGTCATTCTGCGGAGATTGGGGCGAAGCGGAACAGCCGATTCCGTCGTCCACGCGGCGAGCGCGGCCACCGTCGGCAGGTCGAAGATCTTGCGGATGGGTATCTCGATGCCCAGCTCGGCGCGGGCCCGGTTGATCAGCCGGGTGGCCAGCAGCGAGTGCCCGCCCAGCTCGAAGAAGCCGTCGTCGATGCCGACCCGCTCCAGACCGAGCACCTCGGCGAAGAGGGTGGCGAGCACCTCCTCACGGGCGGTGCGCGGCGCCTTGAAGGGCGTGCTGGAGGTGAGGTCGGGGGCAGGCAGGGCCTTGAGGTCCAGCTTGCCGTTGGGCGAGAGGGGCAGCCGGTCGAGCGGCACATAGGCACTGGGAACCATGTACTCGGGCAGCCGGTCGGCCAGGTGGTCGCGCAGTGCGTCGGGGGCGGGAACGGTCTCGCCCTGGGCGGGCACGAGGTAGGCGGCCGGGTAGGGGGTGGTGTCGCCGGACTGCTGGATCACGACGGCGGCCTGGGCGATGTGCGGATGGGACGTCAGGGCGGCCTCGATCTCGCCGGGTTCGACGCGATAGCCACGGATCTTGACCTGGGTGTCGACGCGGCCCAGGTGCTGCAGCTCGCCCTCCGGGGTGAGGCGGGCGATGTCGCCGGTGCGGTACATCCGCGCGCCGGGCGGTCCGAAGGGGTCGGGGATGAAGCGGTCGGCGGTCATGGCGGCCTGGTTGCGGTAGCCGCGTCCGGCCCCGGCCAGATAGAGCTCGCCCGGGGTGCCCGGGGGCAGCAGGGTCAGGCTCGGGCTGAGGACGTAGGCGCGGACGCCGGGGAAGGGACGGCCGATGGGCACGCTGTCGGCGTACGGCTGGTCGGGGTCGAGGAGATGGGCGGTGGCGTAGAAGGTCTCGCTGGGCCCGTAGCTGTTGATGACCCGTGCCTGCGGCCAGAGTTCGCGCACCCGCTGCGCGAGCGCCGGGGTCAGCACCTCTCCTGAGATGTTCAGGGCGGTGGGCCTGATGCGGTCGCCGAGCTGGTCGACGAGTTCCGCGAAGGCCGAGGGCACCGAGCAGATGAGGTCGACGTCCCAGGTGTCGCGTTCGGTCAGCGCCAGCACGTCCCGGACGATCTCGACGCTGCCGCCGCGGGTGAGCGCGGCGAACAGCTCGAAGGTGGCGACGTCGAAGCCGAACGAGGCGGCGAGCAGCACCCGCCCGCCGGACTCGATGCCGGCCTGCGCGACCATGGTGTCCACGGCGTTGACGACGGTGGTGTGGGTGACGCCGACGCCCTTGGGCACGCCGGTCGAGCCGGAGGTGTAGATGATGTACGCGAGGTTCCCGGGGCGCGCCTTCGGCCGGGTCCCCGTCTCCCCCGCGTCCCGGGGCGTCTCCCCCGTGCCCGGAGTCGTCGCCCGGACGCCGATGTCCTCGAACAGGACGACGGGGATGTCGGTGGCCGGGACGCGTGCCTTGTTGTCGGTGTCGGTCAGGAGCAGATGGGGCCGGGCACCGGGCAGGACGCGCGGCAGCCGGGCGGCGGCGTAGGCGGGGTCGACGGGCAGATAGGCCCCGCCCGCCTTGAGCACGCCGAGCAGCGCCACGACCATGTTCGTGGTGCGCGGCAGGACCACGCTCACCACGGTCTCAGGACCCACGCCGCGCCCCACGAGGTCGGTCGCGAGCCGCTCGGCGCGGGCGTCCAGCTCGGCGTACGTGAGCGACTCCCCGTCGGCGACCACGGCCACCGCGTCCGGGGTCCGCGCCACCTGCGCCTCGACCAGCTCGGTGAGCGTGGCCTCGCGGGCCGGGCCCGCCGTGTCGTTCAGCGTGGCCAGCATCCGGTCGCGGTCGGCCGGTGCCACGGATTCGAGCTGCGCGATCCTCAGCCCGGGGTCGGCGGCCAGCTGCCCGAGGAAGCGGACGAGGCGGGCCGCGTACGCCTCCACGGTGTCCTGGTCGAAGACGCCGACGGCGTACTGGATGATGCATTCGAGGTGCGGGTCGACCGCCGCCATCAGGCACAGCGGGTAGTGGTTGCCCGCGGACGGGCTGAAGCTGTCGAAGGCGATGCCGCCCGCGGCGTCGGACGCGGCGCTGAGACCGTCGCCGTTGACGGGGAACGACTCGAAGACGACCAGCGTGTCGAAGAGGGACTGCAGGCCTGCGGCCCCCTGGATCTCCGCGAGCCCGTAGTAGTGGTGCTCCACGAGGCCGCCCTGCCGGCGCTGCAGCCGGGTGAGGTACTCGGCGAGGGTGTCGCCGGGTGCGTAGGCGACGCGCACGGGAACGGTGTTGATGAGCATCCCGACCATCGACTCGACACCCGCCACCGCGGGCGGACGCCCGGACACGGTGGTGCCGAACACCACGTCCTGGCGGCCGGTGAGTTCGCCGAGCAGCAGCGCCCAGGCGCCCTGCACCAGCGTGTTCATGGTGATGCCCAACTCGGCGGCGAGCCGGTCGAGTTCCAGCGCCACGTCACGCGGAATCGTGACGTCGACCTGGCCGCGGCCCTCGTCGTCCGTGCCCGCGAAGCCGGGAGCGAGCAGGGTCGGCTCCTCGAACCCGTCGAGTTCGGCCGCCCATACGCGCGCGGTCTCCTCGTGGTCCTGGCGGGTGAGCCAGGACAGGAAGTCGCCGTAGTCACGGATGGCGGGCAGGTCGGACGAGTCGCCGTCGGCGGCGTACAGGAGCAGCAGGTCCTGAAGGAGCAGGGGCGTGGACCAGCCGTCGTACAGCGTGTGATGGGCAGTCAGGACCAGTTCGGCGCGCCCGGGTTCGAGGACGGCGAGCGCCAGCCGCAGCA